>NZ_NRDP01000034.1:0-78884 GCF_002878475.1 Dyella sp. AD56 | reverse complement strand
GCTATGACAACGCGTTGGCCGAGACCATCAACGGGCTCTACAAGGCCGAGCTGATTCACCGCCGAGCACCATGGAAAACCAGAGAAGCGGTGGAACTGGCCACGCTCGAATGGGTGTCATGGTTCAACCACCAACGCTTACTCGAACCCATCGGGTATATTCCACCCGCCGAGGCCGAAGCTAACTACTACCGTCAGCTGGCTTCCGACTTGGTGCAGGCCGCATGATCACTTAAA
The DNA here is from genome assembly GCF_002878475.1 of Dyella sp. AD56. NCBI lineage: Bacteria > Pseudomonadati > Pseudomonadota > Gammaproteobacteria > Lysobacterales > Rhodanobacteraceae > Dyella > Dyella sp. AD56. The sequence continues at coordinate 78,648 of NZ_NRDP01000034.1, read as the reverse complement.
CCAAATAGCCTCCGCGAAAACCGGGGCGATTCAAACGGCTAGCTGCACGACCATCGTGGAAAGCGTGATGCCTACGCTTGATCGCGCGGGTTCTATCGCATCGTTTGGCGTAAGTTCCAGCGCCGCTCATATCGTGCAAGATCTGTGAGATAACCTCGTACCAGTGTGAACACCAGTCTTCATTCGTGAAGACCTCATAAGGTTCATAAAGTCCTCGTGTGGCGACGTAGGTGGCAAGATCTGGCGCGAAAAAGTAAATGGGCCTTTCCAGGAGGGAATAGTCGATAGCGATTGCCGAGTAGTCCGTGATCAGGCCATCGACTGCGTGCAACAAGGGGGTGACATCACTCACTAGGCTCGATGGAAGAAAACGGATGGACGCCGGAATCTCTTGTTGTAGATGCAAAGCATCCGCTCCAAATCCCCAAGGATGGGAGCGGATAATCAGGCACGCGCCTGTTTCGTCGCACATCTTGGCAAGGCACCCGATCTCCGCCGGCCCAGGCACCCCTGGGTCGACTTCGCCGTCACGCCATGTGGGCGCATACATGAGAATTGTCTCTGGGAGAGTTTCGACTCCCCACAGCTTCGCCAAGGTACGCCGAGCCAGCTTCCGGCTCAATTCAGGATCCGACGCAAATAAGCAGTCGCATCGCGGATCGCCTGTCACAAGGATCCTCTTTCGAGGCAATCCAAAGGCCGTCACGAATCGCTGCGCCGAGAGCTCCGATGCCGCTACATAAGCGTGCGGCGCACGAAAAGCTGCGCGATAAGGAACCAGCATCAAACGCCCCATAGCTCGAGCGACAAGGCTTCGCCCAAAGCTGTAAGTCGATGGCGAGTCAAGGCTAATGAGCTTAAGCGGCGTACCGTGCCAGAGCTGAATGATCTTGGCACCGGGTGCAGCCGGTCGACTAATATCGCCAAGGCCATGCGTGATAACGATGACGCCTGCGCGAAGCGTCGCTAGAAATCCCGCCAGGGATGATCGCAACACGCATTCAACTCCAGCATGCCTAGCTGCAGCCAAATCCTTATCGTTTTGCGCCACCCATACCACACGAAAGTCAGGGTGCCTGGCGCGCACCTCGAGGAGCACGCGCAACGGCCCTTCGCCGAAACCCGACTTCCGACCGAATACCCAGAGCTTGCGACTGCGTGGCCAGAGACGCGCCAGCAAGCCCACAAACACATATACCGGAAGGAGCAACATCTTGCTGGTGTTAGCCTTGACGAAGCTGAATCTCACGCCGCCCCTTGTTATGGCAATGAATCGGTAAATGAAACCACTCGCGATCAAGAGCTGAGTGATGACAACGCCAATCACTGCGCGTGATGCGCCGCCTCTGCTCATGACTACCATCAGCGTGATGCCTACCGGAACCAAGGCGTAGAAGTACACCTTGAACAGATCGAAGGCCTCCCCCATGGCACGGATAGACGTCCGATAGACCACCACAACGCCCCATAGCGCCGGCAACAACGAAGCCGCCTGAAGCGCTGGAGCGAATTGAACGAACTGGCTGCCGTAAACCATGCCGAGTAGGCGTCCACTGAAACCCACAATAATGGCGGCGAAGATCACCGCGCCGACCAACACGAAGGCCACCATTCGATGGGTGACTGCCGCCAGCTCGGCACGACCGCTACTTCGCTGTACCTCCGCGAGTAGCGGCAAGAGCGCTGCGGATGCACCCACCAGGAGGGTGTTAAGAGGCACCAGAAGATTGAGAATCGCGCGTAATCCAGCGGCTTGCTGAATGTCCCCACTTGCCGTCATCAACAGGTAATAGCCGTTATTCGCTATCGGACGTATAGATACGGAAGTCAACACATCACCGTGATGGGTGCCTTCATCAAGACCGAGCCGCAGTCGATCACGGCCACGCCCACCACGCTTTCGCAGGCACTTGGGGTGGCAACGATCAACACCGAGCAGGCCGACATCTCGGGTTTGGTCTTATCACGCGACGGTCATGACTACGCCATCAACCTGGATGCGCTGAACAACAGTCAGCGCGTGATGCAGGACATCTACCTGAAGCCGGGCGATCGCCTCTTCATGCCGTACAACGATCGCCATGAGGCGTATGTCCTCGGTGACGTCAACCGACCCACGGCGCTGACCTTCAAGACGACGGATCTCACGCTTACGCAGGCGCTGGGCCGTGCAGGCGGCCTCAACCCGATGACGTCGAAGGGCAAGGCGGTCTACGTCATCCGCGGTGTCGCGGACCTGGAAAAGACCAAGGGCATCGTCTATCAACTGGACGCGCGATCGCCCGATGCATTCATTCTGGCCGACCAGTTCAAGGTCAAGCCCGGAGACGTAGTCTTCGTCGGGCCTTCGAGCGTGACTCGCTGGAACCGTCTCCTGTCTCAGCTCTTACCTGTGACCAGCATGATCAGCAGCGCGGCGAGTGCAAGCTACAACATCGATCACACCCCTTGACGGAATGGCCGCCCCTTCCAAACGGGCGGCAAGCCAGGGGCGCCTCTGGGACATGGGGGAGCCAGCCTCAGCCGTCCAACCAAACCTCACCATCCACCACGCGGGTCGGCACTGCGCGTAGGTGTTCACCGCGGCAAGGGCCGCCGATGCACAGGCCATCCACGTCCTGAAAGGACGCGCCATGCGCGGCGCAGATCAGCAGGTTGTCTTTCAGCAGAAACTTGCCGGGCGCCCAATCCAGCCGCCGACCCGCGTGGGGGCAGATGTTGAGGTAGGCGTGCACCGCGTCATCGCGGCGCAGCACGATCACGCTTTCCTCGCCATCGCGCAGCACGGCGTCAACGGCAATCGCGCCGTTCTCGGGGATATCGTCCAGTCGGCAAAGCGCCTGGTCGGGTGTTGTTGTGTCCATAGGCACTTGCCTCTTTGGCCGTAAGGCCCCATCGTTACGCACGTAAGTCGTTGATTTTACCACACGGATTTTTAACACATGCGCTTTTCACTGCCCATGCCGCGTCGTTCCCGCCACCCGTTGGTCCGCGCCCTCTCGCTTCTCTTGGGGCTGGCCGTTGTCGGTGTTTTGATGGTGTTTGGTCTCGTGGTGGCCGGCGTGCTGCTGGTGGGAGGCGCTGTGGTGTTCGCCCTGCGCCAATGGTCTCGCAAGCGCGGCGCCGTGTCGCCCGTAGGCGGCCGTGCGCACCAGCCCGAGGTGATCGAGGGCGAATTCGTGGTGCTGCAGCAGACGCGCCACGCGGCGCGCTGAAAGCTTCGCCTGCTCCTGGCTGATACCGGCAATCGAGGCTGACTGCGAGGCTGCGGTCGCGCACAGGCTTCGCTCTCAACAGGTGAGAATTTCGGCGCAGGGATGCCTGCGCAAGATCCGGATAGCTGGTGCCGGACCGAGGCACTAGGCTGGATCCATCGGTTCTCCTGGATGTCGATCATGAATGCCCGCGCCAACGAAACGACGCTCGAACACGTCCGCCAGCTGCTGGAGCGCGCGGACGAGGCCCCCACTCTGCAGGCCTTGGCCGAGGCCGCCAGCCTCAGCCCCAGCCATCTGCAACGCGCCTTCCGCCGCCGCTACGGCATGAGTCCGGCGGAGTATCACCGCGCGCGCCGTTTCGGCCAGCTCAAGAACGCGTTGCGCAAAGGCGCCGCCGTATCGGATGCGGTGTATGACGCCGGCTTCGGTTCGGGCAGCCGTGTCTACGAACACAGCGACCGCCTGCTTGGCATGACGCCCGCCAGCTATCGCGCGGGAGGTGCGGGTGCGGACATCCGCTACACCACCACCAGCACCCCGCTGGGGCGGCTACTGGTCGCCACGACCTCGCGCGGTATCTGCTCGGTCACACTGGGCGATACCGATGCGGAACTCGAGCAACGGCTGGCCAATGAATTTCCAAAGGCCACGCGCGAGCGCGTGGACGCCGGTCGCGAAGAGTGGCTCGATGCAGTGATCGCGCGCATTGCCAGCGATCTGGGCTGGAGCGATGGCGCCGCACCGGAACTGCCGCCACTCGATGTGGCCGCCACTGCCTTTCAGTGGCGGGTATGGAACGCGTTGACGCGCATTCCTTCCGGCACCACCAAGAGTTACGGCGAACTGGCCGCCGAACTGGGCATGCCCAAAGCCGCCCGCGCCATCGGCAACGCCTGCGGTAACAATCGACTGGCGTTGATCGTGCCGTGCCATCGCATTGTCCGCGAGGACGGTTCGCTGGGCGGATGGCGTTGGGGCGTAGAGCGCAAGCGCGAATTGCTCGCCAACGAGCAGCATCACGAGGAACCCCTAAGGAAGCGCTCGGCCGCCTGACTTGAGCGCCGTTCAAGACTACCTTGCGGAAGCCTCGCTTCTGCCATCGCCTCGCCCGGATTAATGTTGCGCTGCCTGTAAACTCTAGGCGGCATCCGCCCCGCGATGCTCCCCGCGCACCCTGGCCATGACCGACACGACGACTACTACCGCCGCCCCCACGGCGCCTTCGCCCATTGCTGACGCCCGCGTGCTCGTACCGCTGGGCCTGTTTGCGCTGTACATCATCTGGGGCTCGACCTACCTCGGCATTCGCTACGCCCTGGAGAGCTATCCGCCGTTCTTGCTGGCAGGCATCCGCTTCCTTGGTGCCGGTGTGGCGTTGTTCGCTTTCCTGCGCCTGCGCGGCGTAGCCATGCCGACGCCACGCCAATGGCGCAATGCGGCCATCACCGGCATCTTGCTGCTGGGCTTCGGCAACGGACTGGTCTGCTTCGCGGAACAGCGCGTGAGCTCAGGTATTGCTGCGGTGGCCGTAGCGAGCATGCCGTTGTTCGCGGCCATGTTCTCCGGTCTGTACGGTGAGTGGCCGACGCGACGCGAAAGCGTAGGCCTGGTGATCGGTTTCATCGGCGTGATCGTGCTGAACCTGGGTAGCAGCCTGTCCGGTTCGCGCATCGGTGCCATCGCCCTGCTGGTCGCCGCCATGAGTTGGGCCTTCGGCGCCACCTGGAGCCGGAGGCAGGACATGCCCACCGGCCCGATGAATACGGCGGCGCAGATGCTGTGCGCCAGCGTGGCCATTTTGATCGTGGCGTTCGCCAGCGGCGAGCGCTTGCCCGCGCACCCCACCGTTCGCGCTACGGCTGCGCTGGTCTACCTGGCAGTATTCGGTTCCATCATCGCCTTCAGCGCCTTCCTGTACGTGCTCAAACACGCGCGCCCGGCGTTGGCGACCAGCTACGCCTACGTGAACCCGCCAGTGGCGGTGTTGTTCGGTGTGTTACTGGCCGGCGAGAGCGTGGGGCCGTATGACCTGATCGGCATGGCCATCATCCTGCTCGGCGTGGGTGCCATCACGCTGGCTCGCCAGCGCCGCTGAGGCGCCTCGACCTTGGTAGGCTTGCCTCGCCTTTGGCGGGGCGGTCACCATACCCCGATGCGGACGGGGACACGCCGATGAACGCGACTAACGAAGGTCTGATGGCCCGCGCCGCGCTGCGTAGCGCAGCCTGGTCGGAAAAGTGGTTTCCCGACGCATGGGTATTTGCTGCGCTGGGCGTGATCATCGTCGCCATCGCCGCGTTAGCCTTCGGTGCTACGCCCACCGTCGCCGTCAACGCGTTCGGCGATGGCTTCTGGAGCTTGATCCCTTTCACTATGCAGATGACCTTCGTGGTCATCGGTGGTTACGTGGTCGCCACGGCGCCCGTGGTGGCGCGCTTCATCGAATGGCTGGCACGCGCCCCAAAAACAGGGCGTGGCGCAATCTGCTACGTGGGCTTGGTGAGCATGCTCGCCTCGTTGCTGTCATGGGGTTTCTCGCTGGTGTTCGGCGGGTTGCTGGTGCGTGCACTGGCGCGTCGCGAGGATCTGCGCATGGACTATCGCGCAGCCGGCGCGGCGGCGTACCTCGGTCTGGGCGCGGTGTGGGCGATGGGATTGTCGTCGTCCGCGGCGCAGTTGCAGGCCAATCCCAAGAGCATGCCACCAGGCCTGATCAACATCACGGGCGTACTGCCTTTCAGCGAGACGATTTTCCTGTGGCAATCGATCGTGTTGACGGCCGTGCTCATCACTGTGTCGCTGCTGGTCTGCTGGTTGACCGCACCATCCGATCACAACGCACGAACGGCGAACGACTTCGGTGTCAGCGAGACAGCAACACCTGCCCTGCCGCCGCGCCAGCGCCCCGGCGAGTGGCTTGAGTACAGCCCGCTGCTTTCGGTGCTGATCGGCCTGCTCGGGCTGGGTTGGCTCGGCCATGAGTTCGTCACCAAACCGGCGGTCACCGCCATCGCCAACCTCAACACCTACAATTTTCTGTTCCTTACGGTGGGGTTGCTGCTGCATTGGCGTCCGCGCAGTTTCCTCAACGCCGTCGCGCGCGCCGTGCCAAGCACAGCGGGCGTGCTGATCCAGTTTCCGCTGTACGGCGGCATCGCTGCCTTGCTCACGCACGCACCCGGCGTCGGTGACGTGACCTTGTCGCATCGTCTTTCCGGACTATTCGTGCATATCGCCACCACCGATACCTTCCCGTTGGTGATGGGCGTCTATTCGTCCGTGCTCGGTTTCTTCGTGCCGTCGGGCGGCGGCAAGTGGCTGGTGGAAGCGCCCTACGTCATGCAGGCCGCCAACGACCTGCACGTACACCTGGGTTGGGCGGTGCAGGTGTACAACGCGGCCGAGGCCCTACCCAACCTGATCAATCCGTTCTGGATGCTGCCGCTGCTCGGCGTACTCGGACTGAAGGCGCGCGATGTCGTCGGCTTTACGTTTATGCAGCTACTGGTGCATGTACCACTGGTGCTGGGCTTGTTGTGGGTACTGGGCCTGACCCTGGCCTATGTGCCGCCAGTGGTGCCGTAGCGAATAAAAAGGGCGCAGCATCCGCTGCGCCCTTCGTGTTTCCCTATGTGTTGATCAAAGCTCGCGCAAAGCCGTCGTCACCGGCAGCCGTGCCGCACGCATGGCCGGATACAGGCCACCGATAAAGCCAATGGCCAACGCCCACTTCAGGCCGGTCCACAACAGCTCCGGTGACACACGCAGCTCGAAACTCAACTTGCCCACCGTACCGGCTGCCAGCGTTGAGGCGCTGTAGCCGTTGAAGATCAACCAGGCGAGCAAACCACCCAGCACGCCACCGATCAGCGCGAGCAACATGGTCTCCAGCATGATTGCCACCACCACCGGAAAACCGCGGAAGCCGATGGCGCGCAACGTGGCGATTTCCCTTGCACGTGAAGCCACGGCGGCGAACATGGTGTTGAGCGCGCCAAACATGGCACCGATCGCCATGATCAAGCCCACCGCGATGCCCATGATGCGGATCACCTTGGTCATGCCTTCGGACTGCTTGCTGAAGTAATCGAGGGTGGTGCTGACATCGACCTTCAACTGCGGGTTGTCTTCCAGCTCTTTCTTGAAGGCGACGTAAGCCTTGGGATCGGTCAGCCGTACCGTCACCGAGGCACGGCTGCTGCCGCGACGATAGGTGTCGGCCACCACGCTGGCATCGCCCCACACTTCCGAGTCCATCGCATCACCCGAGGAGAACACGCCGACCACCGTCCATTGCTGATTGCCCAGCTTGACGGTGCGGCCCGGTGAGAGCCCATCGAACTGCTTGGCGGCGCCCTTACCCACGACTAGCTCACGCATGCCCGGCTGGAAGTTGCGCCCTTCGACAATCTTTACGTTGGGACGTACGGCCCACGCCTGCTCGCCGACGCCACGCAATTGCACGCTGCCTTCGTCGTCCGCGGTGCTGCCCTTGAGCGGAAGGTTTGCCGCCACGACGATCTCGGGTGAAGCGATGGGCTGACCCTTCGCATCCTTTGCGATGCCTACGGCCTGGGGAATCAGCGTCACACTGTCGTGGTCGAGCACCGACATCACTTCGGCGGCAGACGAGCCGCGCATCACGATGGCCGTGTCGGCACTGCCCGTGTTGCGCAGCGTTTCACCGTAACCCTCGCCCATGGCGAGCAGTGCGACCAGCACGCCCACCACACCGGCAATACCGACCACGATGACCGCCGACGAACCCAGTCTCTGGCCCAGCGTGCTGATGCCTACGCTGGCTACCGAGGCGGCACGACGGCCAGAGCGCGTGAAGGCCATCCATAGGGCAAACAGCACCACCAGCACGATGGCTCCCTGCCAAGGCAGCGCGATCCAGAAGGCAATGGCCGCCACGACAAGGATGAACAGGCCGAGATTGATCAGGAAATTGGTCATGTCACTCTCCTTAGCGGCCCGCGAGCGCGTCGACGATGTTCAGCCGCATCGCCCGTATGGCCGGCAATGCGCCCACCAGCAGGCCGATGGCGATCATCAGCACCACGCCAAGAATCCAACTACTCGCGCCCACGACGGGAAGATTGAGCATGCCGCCACTGTTCGCGCTTATCCCTGGAATGATCAGCGACGCCAGTGCCAGTCCGATCACGCCACCGATCAACAACAGCAACACCGACTCGGCCAGCACGATGCCGAGCACCGCGTGATTGGAGAAACCAATCGTCTTGAGGACGGCCAGCTCGCTGGTGCGCTCACGCACGGCTTGCATCATGGTGTTGCCGGACAGCAGCAGCAGGGTGAAGAACACGGCACCCATGATCGACCCCACGATAAGGCCGATATCTGCGAGCTGCTTCATCCAACTGGCCGTGGCTGCCTGCTCGGTCTGCGTGCGTGTTTCATGGTCAGAGTTGGCGGAGATCGCATCGATCGCCTTGGCGACGCGATCGGCCTGATTTACATCCGCCACACGCGTTACGTACCAGCCCACCGTCCCGCGGTTAAACGGGGTGGTTTCGTCGAAGTATTTCCAATGCAAGAGCAGCATCTGGTCATAGAAGCCGCCGGCTTTCTTGTCCTTGGAGTGCAGGATGCCCACGATGTCGAACGTCCAGTTCTTGCTGCCCTGGCGGTTGGGGAAGATGGTCGACTGCAGCGGTATCTTGTCACCCACTTTCCAGTTGAACCGCTTCGCCAGCACCTCGCCAACCAGCACGCCCGTGCGCGTATCGTCGAACGCCTTGCGCTCGGCCGGACTCACGTCGATCTCGGGATAGAGGTCGATGTAGTTGGGTTCGACCGCGAAGCTGAAGACCTGGTTGTGCGGATCCTGATACGCACCGCCGAACCAGTTGGCGTAGGTGACCATCTTTACCCCAGGCACCTGCGCGATCTGCGCTTCCAGCGACTGCGGCAAGGTCTGGATGAAGGACAGTTTGGAGCCGGTCTGCAGGCGTTGCGCACCGTTGGCACTCTGTCCCGCTTGGTTGAATGAGGTACGCACCGCATCGAGCATGCCGAACAACAGGAACGCGGCGATGATCGATACCAGCGTAAGTATCGTGCGGGCCTTGCGCCGGAATAGCGCTGCCCAGATGAGATGGAGATATTTCATCGTCGCATCCTCACGCCAATGCCTGTTCGACCAGCGTGCCCTTGTCCAGATGCAGGGTATGGTTGGCGTATTCGGCTGCCTTGGGATCGTGCGTGACCATCACGATGGTCTTGCCGTGTTCGCGGTTGAGCACGCGCAGCAGACCGAGCACTTCCTCGGCGGACTGACGATCCAAGTCGCCGGTCGGCTCGTCGCACACCAACAAGGTGGGGTCGGACACGATCGCACGCGCAATTGCTACACGCTGCTGCTGACCGCCGGAAAGCTCGCTCGGCTTGTGTGAAGCGCGCTCACCCAGGCCCACCAATTGCAGCGCGATGGATGCGTTCTTGCGCCGCTGCGCGGCGGAAAGCTTAGTGAGCAGCAGCGGCAGTTCCACATTGCGCTGCGCCGACAGCATCGGCATCAGGTTGTAGAACTGGAACACAAAGCCCACGTGCGCAGCGCGCCACTTGGCAAGCTGACCGCCCGAAAGCTGGTCCAGACGCTGCCCGGCGACGGTGATGCTGCCACCGGTCGGCGTGTCGAGGCCGCCGATCAGGTTGAGCAAGGTGGTCTTGCCCGAGCCTGAGGGCCCCATCAGCGCGAGGAAATCGCCCTCGGCGATGTCCAGGTTGATGTGGTGCAGTACTTCGACTTTCTGCCTGCCGCGCTCGTACACTTTGGAAAGGTCGCGGGTTTCGATCAACGTGCCCATGGCTCTAACTCCCGATGCGAATTGCCAGGCATCGCCGGTGGCGATGCTCCCGATCACGCACTGCCAACCGGTTACTGCGCAGGCTTGGCTGCGCTCTTGATCCGGTCGCCGTCCTTCAGTTCCGCCGGTGGCGACACCACCACGGTGTCACCCACGTCCACACCCGTCGGCAGCAAGCTCTGGTCGCCGACTTTCGATGCTGTCGATGGCACGTCGTGCTGCTGCACGGTGTCGCCCCGCACGATGAACACCACGCCACGGCCGTCACGCTGGGCAATGGCCGCCGCCGGCACCAGCGCGCCCTGCGGCCCTTGCGCCTGCGGCTCGTCCTGTTTCTGTTCCAGGAAGGACACGCGCACGCCCATGTCGGGCACGATGCGCGAGTCTTTCTTTTCCATCGCCACGCGCACTTTCACGGTGGCCTTGCCACGGTCAGCGGCCGGGACGATGGCAATCACGTGGGCGGGAATCTTCCAGTCGGGATACGCGTCCAGCACAGCTTCGGCGGGCATGTTCGGCTTCACGCGGCCGATGTACGCCTCGTTGACGTCCACGTCCACTTCCAGCGAATCCATGTCGACCACGGTGCCGACGCCGGTGCGGGTGAAGCCGCCACCGGCGGAGAACGGCGACACGATTTCGCCGACCTGTGCATCCTTGGTGGTGATGACGCCGTCGAACGGTGCGCGGATCACGCAGTAGTCGAAATTGACGCGCGCTTCCACCACCTGCGCATCGGCGGAGTCCGCACTGCGTTGCTGCGACACGAGTTGCGCGCGGGTACTGTCGACCAGGGTGCGCGCTTGCTCCGCCACCTGCTCGGGAACGAGCCCCCGCTTGGCGAGTGTTTCGTTGCGCACGGCGTCGCGTTCGTTCTGCGCCAACTGCGCCTGGTACTGCGCCACCAGTGCATGCGCGGCGGCCGCGGCCGTGCGGGCCGCATCCAATGCCGCCTTGTACTGCGAGTCGTCCAGCCGGGCCACGATCTGGCCTTGCTTCACGTGGTCGCCTTCTTCGATCAGCACGTCGGTAAGCGTGCCGGTGATCTGCGCCGATACCGTGGCCTGCCGCCGCGCGGTGACATAGCCCGTGGCTTGCAGCACGGCACCAGCCGCGGCATTGGCCACCGGGGATTGCGCCTGCGCGGTCTGCACCTCGATGGCGCGATGCCCCATCACCAGCCATGCCGCCAGCGCTGCAATCACCAATGCGAGCAGCACACCACCGGCAATCCACGGCCAACGCCCTGGGCCTTGGCCGTGCTCTTCGCGCAGGTGTTTCTCGATGCGCAGTTCTTTCAACAGATCCGCATTAGCCACACGCTCTCCCTGCCGGTCCCCGCCGGTTCCTCGATGTAACACACGATGCTGGAGCGGCGCTGTCGTCTCCAGAGGCCCTCATCAGTCAAACGCGGTGACAGATGTCACGCCACCGATACCGCGGGCCGAAAGCCGGGCCGGTTGTACTCGCAAGCGGCGGCCGAAAAAAGCTGACGTGACAAGTGACTGGTGCGTATGGTCTACGGTGGTACCCTTCCAGCCCATGTCATACGCCATCAAACCCCCTGCCATTCCGAGCCTGCCGATCATCGGCAGCGACCAACGCTTCCCGGTGCGCCGGATCTTCTGCATCGGCCGCAACTACGCCGAGCACGCCCGCGAAATGGGCGCCACGGTGGACAAGGACACCCCGCTGTTCTTCACCAAGCCCGCCGATGCCGTGGTGACTGATGGCGCCGACGTCATCTACCCGCAAGCTACGCAGGATCTGCACCACGAGGTGGAGATGGTGGTGGCACTGGGTGGTGGTGGCCGCGACTTGACCGCCCAGCAGGCGGCCGAGCGGATCTGGGGCTACGGCGTGGGCCTGGACCTGACCCGTCGCGACCTGCAGGCCATCGCCAAGGCCAAGAGCCACCCGTGGGACGTAGCCAAGGGCTTCGACCATTCGGCACCGGTCTCCGCGTTGCGGCCGGCCAGTGAGGTGAAGCTCGACGCTGACACCTCACTGACGCTCGCCATCAACGGTCAGCAGCGCCAGCACGGCCGCCTGGGCGACATGGTGCATGGTGTGAACGAGATCATCACCATCCTGTCGACCCTGTTCGAGCTGAAGGCGGGCGACCTGATCTTCACCGGTACGCCCGCAGGTGTATCGGCGCTGCAACGCGGCGACCACTTCCGCGCGGAGCTCGCCGGTGTCGCCACGTTGGAAGGCAAGGTTGCCTGAATCCATGGACGCGACTGCCTGTCGCGTCCATGGTCTGCTGCGTTAGAGTTTCCACGCCATCCGGCCCAGGGAGAGAAAGCATGAGCATGCTCAAAGAGTTCAAAGAATTCGCCATGCGCGGCAACGTGATCGACCTTGCGGTCGGTGTCGTCATCGGCGGCGCCTTCGGCAAGATCGTCACCTCGCTGGTGGACCAGATCATCATGCCGCCCATCGGCCTGCTTACCGGCGGCATCGACTTCACGCAGATGAAATGGGTGCTCAAGGCGGCTGACAATACCGATCCAGCGCACAAAATCGCGGAAGTGGCTATTGGCTACGGCACCTTCATCAATACCCTGATCCAGTTCCTCATCATCGCGTTTGCGATCTTCCTGGTGGTCAAGGCGATCAACAAGCTCACCCGCAAGCAGGAAGCCGCGCCAGCGGCGCCGCCGGCAGACGTGGTGTTGCTCACCGAGATCCGCGACCTGCTGAAGTCGCAGAACCCCAAGTAAGCGACGGGGAACGATGCGCGAATGAGGCGCCTGCGGGCGCCTTTTTCGTACCATTTGCTTTTGCGTTTCCCGCACCATGACTTCTGGCCTAAGCAGCCACATGGGGGCGGGCCATAATCGCCGTTTCCGCCCAAGGACTACCCCATGCGCCGACTGTCGCTCACCCTGCTTTCCGCCAGCCTGATGCTTGCCATCGGCACGGCGAACGCAGCCATCCAGACCACCATTCCCGCAGCAGCCGTAAAGACGGCCGAACAGCTGCGCGATAAGGCAATGAACGACAACACGGCATACGACATCGTCACCTCGCTAACCACGGAAGTGGGCCCGCGCCTGGCCGGTGGGCCCGCCGATGTGCGCGGTCGTGAGTGGGCCATTGCCAAGTTCAAGGCACTGGGCTTCGACAAGGTCTATACCGAGCAAGTCACCTATCCGCTGTGGGAGCGCCGGAGCGAACACGCCGAGATCGTCGCGCCGTTCCCGCAGCCGCTGGACTTGATTGCACTTGGCTATTCCGCAGGCACGCCCAAGGGCGGCCTGACCGCCGACGTGGTGCGCTTTGACAGCCTGGATGCGCTGAAGAAGGCCGACCCCGCCAGCGTGAAGGGCAAGATCGTCTACGTGGACGCGCACATGGAGCGCCACAAGGACGGCCATGATTACGCCATCGGTTCGGGCGTGCGCGTGGGTGGCCCGGTGATCGCCGCCAAGATGGGCGCGGCCGCCTTCCTGCTGCGCTCCGCCGGTACCGACGCCAACAGCCGCACGCCCCATACGGGCGTGACCGGCTTCGAGAACCCGAAGGACGCCATTCCCGCTGCCGCGCTTTCCAACCCCGATGCCGACCAGCTCACCCGTATCCTCGGCTACGGCAAGCCGGTGAGCATCAAGCTCGATCTGGACTGCGGTTTCAACGGCACCTACACCGGCGCTAACGTGATCGGCGAAATCACCGGCAAGAAGCACCCTGAGCAGGTCGTCGCCATCGGTGGCCACCTCGACTCGTGGGATCCGGGCACGGGTGCCATTGACGATGGCGCGGGCGTAGCGATTGCCATGGCCGCCGGCAAGCTGATCCACGACATGCCGCAACGCCCGGATCGCACGATCCGCGTCATAGCCTTTGCCAATGAAGAGATGGGCCTGTGGGGCGGTCGCGCCTACGCGGACAAGCACGCCGCGGAAGTTGCGAAGTTCCAGCTCGGCACGGAGTCGGATTTCGGCGCACGCAAGGTCTGGCTGATGAGCGCCAGCGTGAAACCGGAAGCGCGCGGCGCAATCGAGCAGATCGCCAAGGTGCTCGCCCCGATTGGCGTCGACTACGACGCCACCAAGCCGGGCGGTGGCGGCTCCGACCTGTCGCAGATGCACGGTAAGGGCATGGCCGCGCTGACACTGGTACAGGACGGTACCGACTACTTCGACTACCACCACACCGCTAACGACACGCTCGACAAGATCGACCCGAAGGAACTGGCACAGAACGCGGCCGTCTATGCAGCGTTCTCGTATATGGCCGCGCAAGCGGACGGCGACTTCGGCTCGAAGCCGGGGGCGTTCAAGAACGATGGCGCGGAAGAGTAATCTTTCGGCTTCAGGATAAAAAAGGGCGGCCCATGGCCGCCCTTTTTTTATTTGATGGGACCGCGCATCGTTCAGTGCGCCGCCTCTGCTTCAACCAATCGCCGCTTGCGCGACAACCGCGCATGCAGACGATCCAGATACAGATAGATCACCGGCGTCAGGTACAAGGTCAGCACCTGGGATACCAACAGACCGCCGACCACGGCGAGCCCCAGCGGGCGACGCGTCTCCGCGCCCGCGCCCAGTCCCAGCGCGATCGGCAAGGTGCCTGCAAACGCCGCCATGGTGGTCATCATGATCGGGCGGAAGCGTACGTGGCAGGCCTCGACAATGGCCAATGCCGGATCCGTGCCTTCGCTGCGCTGCTTCTCCAGCGCAAAGTCGATCATCATGATCGCGTTCTTCTTCACGATGCCGATCAGCATCACGATACCGACGAAGGAGAACAGATCCAGCGGTGCGCGGAAGATCATCAGCGTGAGCAGTGCACCCACGCCTGCGGAGGGCAGACCCGAAAGAATCGTGAGCGGGTGGATGAAGCTCTCGTACAAGATGCCGAGCACCAGATAGATCACGAACAACGCCAGCACCAGCAGCAGGCCCATGCCCTGCATCGAATCCTGGAAAGCCTGGGCCGTACCCTGCACGCTGCCGGTGATCGACGGTGGCAGGTTCATCTGCTTCATCGCACCGTTGATGCTGCCCACCGCCTCACTCAGGCTCACACCCGGCGCGAGGTTGAACGACACCGTCACCGCCGGAATCTGCCCTTGGTGATTCACCGTGAGCGCTTGTGGCTTACGCTCGAAACTCGCCACGGCGTTGAGCGGCACCAGCGTGCCACTGCTCGACGTGACGTAGAGCTGAGACAGCACGTCCGGATCGTTCTGCAGCGCGTAGTAGACCTGCAGAATCACCCAGTATTGCGACGCGGAGCCGTAGATGGTGGAGATCTGGCTGGCACCGAAGGCAGAGCCCAGCGCCGTCTGCACCTGATCCATGGTCAAGCCCAGCGTACCGAGCTTATCGCGATCCACATTGACGACGATGGATGGACCATTGAGGTCCAAATCGCTGGTGACATCCTGGAAGCCGGGCAGCTTCGCAAAGGCGGTGATCACCTTGCCTGACCAGTCGTACAGCGCCTGCGTGTCGATCGACTGCAGCGTGTACTGGTACTGCGCTTTTGACTGGCGACCACCGACCTGGATCGATGGCGGGTTCTGGATGTACGCCCGAATGCCCGGCACCGCGGCGAACTTCGCTCGCAGTTCCTGCATGATGCCGTTGACGTCGAGCGAACGCTCCGCTGCAGGCTTCAGGGTAAGCGACAGCGAGCCGTTGTTGGTCGTGGTGCGCGCACCACCACTGCCCACCGAGGACATATAGCTGTCGATATTGGGATCGTCCGCGACAATCTTCGCCAACTGCTGCTGGCGTTGCATCATGCCCTTGACCGAGGTGTCGTCCGGCCCTTCGACGTTGACGTTGAGCTGGCCCGAGTCACCGGCCGGAATGAAGTCCTTGTCGACCACCACGAACAGCAGGCCGGTCGCCAACAGACTTGCTGCGAACAACCCCAGAATGCTCCGCGGATGATGCACCGCCCAGGTCAGCGAGCTCACATAGCCGCGGCGCACGCGTTCGAAACCGGCATCGAACCACAGCACGATGCGCGCCTTCTTCTCGTGCTCGGCGTGCTTGAGAAAGCGGCTGCACAACATCGGTGTAAGCGTGATCGAGACAAAGCCCGAGATCAGGATCGCCACACTCAGCGTCACTGCGAACTCGTGGAACAGACGGCCGACGATGCCGCCCATGAACATCACGGGCAGGAACACCGCCACCAGCGACAGCGTCATGGAGAAGATGGTGAAACCGATCTCGCTGGCGCCCTTGAGCGATGCCTCGTACGGGTCCATGCCGTCTTCGACATGGCGCACGATGTTCTCCAACATCACGATGGCGTCGTCCACCACGAAGCCAACGACCAAGGTCAACGCCAGCAAGGACAGGTTGTCCAGGCTGTAGCCCAGCGCGAACATGCCGCCGAACGTGCCCACGATAGAGACCGGCAACGCGAGCGCAGGGATCAGCGTGGCCGACGCATTACCCAGGAACAGGTAGATCACCAGCACCACCAGGACGCCCGCCAGCATCAGCGTGAACTGCACGTCGTTCACCGACTCGCGGATGGACTCGGAGCGGTCGTACAGCACGGCCAACTTGATCGATGGCGGCAGGGTGGCCTCGAAGGTGGGCAGCACGCCGCGGATACGGTCGATGGTGGCCACCGTGTTGGAGCCCGGCTGACGCTGGATGGCCAGCACAATGGCGCGCTCGCCGTTGTACCAGCTCGCCACCTGGTCGTTCTGCACGCTGTCTTCGGCCTTGCCGAGATCGGACAGTCGCACCGGCGCACCGTTGCGATAAGCGACGATGACGTTGTTGTAGAGATTCGCGCGCTGCAACTGGCCGTCCGAACGGATCTGCAGCAACTGGCGATTGCCGTTGAGCGAGCCCGTGGCAAGGTTCACGTTGGATGCCGAGACAGCATTCTGCACCGTATCGATGCCGATGCCACTGGCGGCCAGCTTCTGCGGATCCACACTGATGCGCACGGCGTACTTCTGCGCACCGTACACGCTGACCTGCGCCACGCCATCGATCATCGATAGACGCTGCGCGAGCTGCGTCTCTGCGTAGTCATCCACCACCGACAGTGGCTGTGTGCGGGAGCGCAGCGTGAGATAGAGGATGGGCGCATCAGCCGGGTTCACTTTGCGGAACGTCGGCGGCGTGGGCATGTTGGTGGGCAGCTGACGCTGTGCAGCCGAGATGGCGGCCTGCACGTCCTGCGCGGCGCCGTCGATGTTGCGATCGAGCTCAAACGTCAACGTGATCGACGTCGAACCCAGGGCACTGGTCGAGGTCATCGACTGGATGCCGGCGATGGTGGAGAGCTGGTTCTCCAACGGCGTCGCCACGGCGGTCGCCATGGTTTCCGGCGCGGCGCCAGGAAGACTCGCGCTCACGCTGATGGTGGGAAAGTCGACGTTGGGCAGTTCGTTGACCGGCAGCTTGGGATACGCAGCGACACCAAACACCAGCAACGCCACCATTAGCAGCGTGGTCATCACCGGGCGTTGAATGCAGAGAGCGGGCAGATTCATGCGTAGGGCCGACTCAACCGTTGTCGGTGACGACGTGCACGTGCGTGCCGTCGACGAGCAATAGTTGGCCGTCCGTCACCACATTCTCGTTGCCGGCGAGTCCTTTCTCGATCACGATCTGCGCGCCCGTCGTCGGGCCAGCCGTCACCATGCGCTGCTCCACCTTGCCATCCGCGTTGGCGATGAACACGAAGCTGCCCAGTGGCGAGTTCTGCAGAGCCACTACCGGCACCGTCACCACGTTGGTGAGGCGCGTGGTGGGCAGCGACACTTCCACGAACTGGCCCGGCGTGAGGCGCACGTCGTCGTTGGCGTAATGCGCCTTCAACTGGATGGTGCTGGTGGTGGCGTCCACAGCGTTATTGATGAAGTTGAGCTCCGCCTCCATCGCAGCGCCTTTTGAGCCGGGGATGTTCACCGTCACCGGCACCTTGCCGCGCGCCATGGTGGCCTTGATGCCATCCAGGCCTGTCTCCGGTATGGAGAAGGTGACGTTGATCGGGCGGATCTGGTTCAACACGACGATGGAGGTGTCGTTTGCCGTGAGCTGCGCGCCCGGATACACCAGCGGCGCACCGGCGATGCTGTCGAACGGCGCCTGGATCTGCGCATAGCTCAGTTGTGTGCGCGCAAGCTCCACGGCGGCCTGATCCGCCTTGACCGAGGCCGTATAGATGCCCTGGTTGGCCTTGTAGGTGTCGTAGTCCGACTGCGCGACATAGCCCTTGCCGAGCAGCGGCTGGTAGCGCTTGATGATGGTGTTGGCGTTGTCGAGTTGAGCCTGATCCTTGGCGAGGTTGCCCAGCGCCTGATCCAACTGTGCCTGCAGCAAACTGGGATCGATGCGGACGATGGTGTCGCCCTGCTTGACCTGGCCGCCCGGCGTGAACAGCAGCGACTGCAGCTGACCGCTGACGCGCGCCTGCACATTGACCGTGGAGAACGCCTCGGCACGACCGATCACTTTGAGGGTGAGGTCCAAGTCGCCGCGATGCGCCAAGGCGACTTTCACAGGTACGGAGGCCGGCGTGGCAGGCGTCTTCGCCCGTGCGCGCTCACCACCACGGAACATCTGTGCGGCAACGACGGCCGCGATGATGATCACCGCGAGCGCTATCCCTTTCCTGCGTGACTTACCCTGCATGATCTCTCCGACCGCCCTTCGTCACCCGCGCGCGTGATGCGCTGGAGTGCCCTTATCGGCCGCCCCGCCTGCCAATGAATGAGGTTTGCCTGTGCGCGGACGTCCTCGCCGGTGCACGACGCGGGCAGGAGAAACATCATCCCGCGTCCGTGGACCGCATGATCGACCGACAGCAACCGGCTAACGCCTGCCGTCAGGCAGACGCAATATTGCTGGCAAAGTAATGTGGCGCGCCGATGACGCGCACCTGCCAGAAGACCTGGACTATGTGGTTTTTTTGAGGAGCGAGGCTTTAGACCTCGCCCTCTTCGTCCACCGAACCGGTGTCCAGCGCCTGCAGGTTTTCCTTCATGCGGTTGAGCACGCCAAGCGCCTGCTCCAGCTCAGGTACTGAAATGCCTTTGGCGGCATCCTTGCGGATGCCCCGCGCAATGAGCTCCATGTCCGCGATGACACCGCGTGCCTGGTCAGTAACGTACAGGCGCCATGCGCGCCGGTCCTTGGGGTCGGGGCGACGCTCCACGAAGCCAGCGGCCTGCAGTCGGTCGATCACGCGCCCGACGGCGATCGGTTCCATTTCCAGTGATTCGGCCAGCTCAGTCTGCCGCATGCCTTCGCGGTGATAGAGCATCTTGGTGGCCCGCCACTGCGCACGGGTCAACCCGAATTTCACGGCGCGTCTGTCGAAGTGCTTGCGGATAAGCAAGGTCACGTCGTTGAGCAAGTAACCGAAGGAAATGTCTTCTGCCTTAGTCATGGCGATGGATCAGTCCCTGCGGGCCGGATGGAAGGTCAAGCATACGTCGCAACATTTTACGAATCCAATGCCTATGGACATACAAATCATTACTGGCGATATCACCAGCCTGGATGTAGATGCGATCGTGAACGCCGCCAACCCCACCCTGCTGGGCGGCGGTGGCGTGGACGGCGCTATCCACCGTGCCGCAGGGCCCCGCCTGCTGCAAGCCTGCCGAGCCATCCCGGAGGTCAGCCCCGGCGTGCGCTGCCCAACCGGTGAGGCCCGCATCACGCTGGGGTTTGACCTACCAGCACAGTACGTCATCCACACCGTGGGCCCGGTGTGGAACGGCGGCGGGAGCCGCGAACCGGACCTGCTGGCCCGCTGCTATCGACAAAGCATGACCCTGGCCATGGAGTATGACCTTGCTTCCATCGCCTTCCCCGCGATCAGTTGCGGGGTTTACGGCTACCCGCCCGAACAGGCGTCACGCGTGGCGGTGTGCAGCCTGCTCGATACGCCGAAAGGTGGCCCGGAACGCGTGCTGATCTGCTGCTTCAGCGACGCGATGGCCGACATATGGCGGAACGCGCTCAACGACGAAGCTTGAACGGATAGAGCGGTGGCAAGGGCGATGCATCCTTGGTTTCCGTGGCTGGCTGCCATGCAAAGCCATCATTGAAAGCCGCGGCGAGCCGTTGACCCAGATTGGCTTCCTCCGCGCCGGCATACCGTTTGCGCTGCAGCGCGTCGATCGCCTCCGGCTGGAGACCCGCCGACAGCGCCTGCGCCAGTTCACCCAGGTTCTGCAGCGACGGCCGCTCTGCCCGGGCCCAGGCCAGCAGGGCGATGGCCATCCGGCCAGCATCGTTGTCACGGGCCTCGGCCAGGAAGGCTGTGCGAAGACGGGATGCCGATCCCGTCACGCCCTCTGTGTGTGCGCCAGCGATGCGAGCCGACGCTGGCTGGCGCCTGCGCCACAGAAACCACGCCAGCAGGCTCAACACCCACAAACCTAGGCTGACCACGGCCACGGTGCGCCATATGCCGCTCTCGCCCGTCCCAGCCGGCGTCTGGCTGGCTGCAGCCACGGCTGGCACGGCATTGGCCGCAGCAACCGGCGGCGGCGCTGAGGGCGGCGTGCCCGCGCCGGGCAGCACGTTGAAGGTACGGGCGGGGACGCGCGCCGTTTCGGCGTGGTTCTCCGCCACGTTCCACCAAGTGAGCGTAGTTTCGGGAATGGTGAGCGTGCCGGCCCGGTTGGGCACCACGGCGAAGCCCTGCTGTCGCTGACCCACCAGCCACTGCCCCTCCACTCGCGTGCCGTTCACCGGCTTGTCGGGATACACCGTGGCGCCGTCGAGCGAAGGCAGGCTGAGCGAGGGGAGCGCCTCGTAGGGCAGGCCCGTGGCCTGCACGCTCATCACCACATTGAGCGGCTCGCCGACGTGCAGGTCACCATGCGCTGGGCCGCCATCCAGGCTGAGGCTGAGTGCACGCGCTGGTAGCCATGCACCCTGCGAGGCCTGCGCGGGAGCGGCGCGCACGTCGATATCGACCGCTGGCGACGCCGCAGTAACCGGCGTGCCGTTGCCGAAGAAAGCATCCGGGTTGGCCATGTTGACCGACTCGCCCTGGAACGCCACCGATGGAATCTGAATGTGGCCCTCGCGCTGCGGAATGGCTGCATAGCGGCGCTCGATGACGTTGTAGCGTCGGCCGCCCCGCTCCGCCTGATAGTTGATCTCACCGCCGAGGCGAGGCAAGTCGACGCCTGTCACTTGCGGATCTTCCAGCGCGCCGCTGGTCAGATCGGTCGCGAAGAACAGCCTCACGGTGTAAACCATCTGCTGGCCGACGTAAGCGCTCGCAGGATCGATGGTGGCTTCGACGAAGACGTCTTTCTGCCCTGTCGCTGCGGCCCCCGTGCCGGCATCGGCAGTGGTCTGCACCACCTCCAGATCGATCGGCGTGGTGGCACCTCCTGCGAACGACAACGAAGGTATGCGCAGCGTGCCGGCGTGCAGCGGTCGCAACGCTACGCCCACCGTCACCTGCGAGGTGCGCTGGCCGTTGATGATGCTGATGCTGGTGTTGCTGGACGAACCGAGTACGGCGAAGTCCTGCGACAAGGCACGCAGGTCAGGTACGGAAACCATACCGCCGCCGTTGGCGCGCAAGTTGAGCGTGACAGTCTCGCCCAGCGTCACATGCTGGCGGTCCAGCGTCGCCTGCACATCGGCCGCCAGCGATGCCACCGGCCAGAACAGCGCGAAGCCACACAACAGGAACATCAGCACACGCAGCTTCACGGCGAATCACCTTCTGTCGGTCCGGCGCCACCATGACGCTGCCGGTATTCAAGTTCGAACTTGCGCCGCAGGAGCGCGCCCGGATCATCGGGAACGCGTTGCAGCGCCTGCCGTACGTCGGCCGGCAGCCGGGCCTGGGCATCGTCCTTTTCGACGGCACCTAGTTCATGCGTGCCCTGCTGCGGATGGTCCTTACCCTGCTCCTTGCCCAACGCCGCATCCATCTGCTTCTGCAGAGCCTGCTGGGCCTGTTCCTGACGCGCGCGCTCCTGGGCCTGCTGCTCGGGCGTTTGCGACGGATTGGCGGAGCCTTGGTCGGGGGAATGATCCATGGGCTGCTGGCCGGCCTGCTGGTTCTGCTGGCTACCGTTACCCTGCGAGTCGCCGTGCGCGTCCTGCGACGGCTTACCCTGGCTCTGATCCTGGTCCTGCTTGCCTTGTTCGTGCTGCTGGCCTGATTGGCCCTGCGCGTTGTCGGGCGGCGTGGTCGTCGGGCCGGACCCTGCCTTGCCCTTGTTGTCCTTCGCGCCGTTGTCGTTCTTGGGCGGGTTCGGCTGGCGCTTCATCCAGTCGTCCACTGCCTTGCGATTGGTGCGCGCGTCGGCGTTGTTGGGGTCGGCCTTGAGCGCGCGATCGTAGGCGTCCAGTGCTCCCTGATAGTCGCCCTGTTTCGCCAGCGCGTTGCCGAGGTTGTACTGCGCATCCGCACTGGGAAGAGACCGTAGATCCTTGCTCGCCGCCGCATAGTCACCCGCGCGATAGGCTGCGGCCCCACGCCATGCAGGATCACGTGCCACTTGCTGCGCATGCCCGGCATCGCCTTGCTGCAAGGCAGCGGCGGCCTGCTGGTCAGGGCGACGCCACAGGTCGCTCCACGCACTCGCTCGCGCATTGCCTGGCAGGACGGGTAGAAACGCCAATGCCAAGATCATCAGCCAACCACGGCGGAACGAGGCCGCGGCAAGAGGCAGCAACAACAGCAGCAACCACGGTCCACGATCCTGCCACTCGTCGCCCTGCATGTCGGTAGCGACCGTCGCCGGGCCGCTGGCCGACAGCTCTGCCGCGAGGGCACGTATATCGCGATCGTCATCCGTCATCGGGACGTATTCGCCACCGCCACTTGCCGCCAAGGCGCGCAAGGCGTCGTCGTTGCGGCGGGCAAGGAGCACGCCCCCCTGTGAGTCGCGCTGAAAACCGTTGTCCGCCAGTGGCACCGGGCCGCCCTGCGAGGTGCCCATGCCCAGTACCGATACGCGCACGCCATCGGCCGCCGCCTTGCCCGCTGCGGCCTGTGCCGCGGCATCGGCATCGTCGGTCACCAGCACCAGCGAGCCGCCACCCACCTTGGCATCGCGAATCAACGCGACGCCGCGCTCGATGGCTTGCGCGGCGTTGTCGCCGTCGACCGGCATGGTGTCGGGCGCGAGTGCATCAAGCAGATCATTGAGTGCAGAGACGTCGGACGTCAGCGGAGCCACCACAAAGGCTTCGCCCGCATAAGCGATAAGCGCATTCAACCCGTCGTGATTGGCGGCGAGAAGATCGCGCACCTTGTAACGCGCGCGATCCAGCCGGCTTGGTGTCACGTCACGCGCCAGCATGCGCTGCGACATCGACACCGCCACTACCTGCGCCGCGCGTTTCGCATAGAGCGGTTGCGCCACGCGACTCCAGGTGGGTCCCGCCATGGCCAGCGTGGCGAGTAGCCACGCGCTGGCGAGCAACCATGGCGAAGCGCGCCGGCTCGCCACCTTCCCTTTCAACAGGAACGGCAACAACTCCGGGTCGACCAGGCGCGAGAGTTGCTCACGGGCACCCTGGTGGCGCGCGGCAAAGGCCACCAGCAGCGGCAGCGCGCACAAGGCAAGCAACCACCACGGACGAAGAAAATGGAACTGCTGCAAGGCCTCGCTCATGCGAATGCCTCCCGTCGACGCGTCCGCGGCACGAACGCCAGCAGCCACGCCGCCACCGCAAAGGCGAGCGGCCAACGGAACAGCTCATGGCGTGGACGCAACGAAGGGCCTTGCTGCGGCATCGGCTCCAGCGCGTCGATGGCGCGATAGGCCTCGGCCAGCTGTTTCGAATCCGTGGCGCGGAAATAGTGACCACCGGTCTGCGTGGCAATCGAACGCAGCATGCCCTCGTCCAGGTCCGCCGACGGATTGACCGTATGCGTGCCAAACAGGTCGGGAATGCTCATCTCAGTGGCGCCAATGCCGATGGTGTAAATGCGTACGCCAGCCGCCTTGGCCGCGTGTGCCGCATCGAGGGGCGCGATGTTGCCCGCATTGTTCACGCCATCGGTCAGCAGCACGACCACGCGCGCCTGTTCCGGCTGGCCCGCAAGGCGCTTGACGGCCACGCCGATGGCATCGCCGATCGCCGTCTCCGTGCCGGCCAGGCCAACGGCCGCACCTTGCAACTGCGCCTGCACCGCGTGAAGGTCATAGGTCAACGGCGTGACCAAAAAGGCGCGGCTGCCGAACAGGATCAACCCCATTTCGTCGCCACTGCGGCGCGCGATGAAGTCGCCGGCAATCGCCTCGACAGCACCGAAGCGACTAACTGGTTGTCCGCCCAACTGCATGTCGTCGGTACGCATGCTTCCAGAAAGATCGACTGCGAGCATCAGCGCGCGCCCGCTGCGCTGCTGCGCCTGCGGAGGCCCCACCCATTGGGGCCGCGCCGCGGCAACCAGCAACGCCAGCCAGGCGAGCACGAGCAACCATGTCCGCCAACCGCCGCTGCCCTGACGCTCAGGTGCGTCGAAATGCAGACCCGGATGCGGAAGATGCAACGCCTGTTCCGGCGCGGCAGGCCGCAACCACCAGCGTAGAAGCCACGGCAACGGCGCCAGCACGAATACCCACGGCCATGCGAGTTCGGTCATGACCGCACCTCGACAACCGTCTCCAAGGCACGCGCGCGCGACGATGCACCCTGGCGCCAGGCCAGCTGCAACCAGCGACGCGTTGCACTCGCCGCGTGCTCGACATCCAGTGATGCCGAAGGCCGGTACATCGCAGCCTCGAGAGCCTGTAGTTGTTCGAGCGTTGACGCATCGACGGGAACACGCGCCAAGGTCTGACGCCATTCGTCACCGCGGTGTTGTGCGGCGAGTGGATCGATGCGCAACGCACCACGACGCAACAACTGATGCAACGCCGACGCCAACGCCTGCGGTTGCTCGCGCCACAAGGCGAGCACGCGATCGACCTCCGCCAGCACCTGGCTCTCCAGGGCGCGACGCTGTCGCTGTTGCCGCCACCACCAGATGCCTACAGCGACAGCCACGATCACCAGCGCGGCGAGCACCCACCATCCCGGTGCCGGCGGCCACCACGATGGCTGAGGCGGCAAATGGATGTCCCGTAGCAAAGGGCCGTTCTGTGCCGCTGGCGTGGATGCGCTCATCGACGAACCCCGGGAGCCAGCAGCGACATCACGGCATCCAACGGATCGGCTGCCGTATCCAGCACGGCACAGGGAAGCCCGAGCGATTGCGCCATGCCCTTGAGCCGGGCCTGACCCGCGCCCAACGCCTGCTGGAACTCACGGCGCTGGCGCTCGCCGAACAAAGCCACGTCGCGACGCACGCCATCGTGCTCCATGGGATACCGGCCGGCCGGAGGCATGCCCAATTCCAACGCATCCGCGACGATCAACACCCGTATGCCCGCCTTGTGCGAGAGATCCAGCAAACGCCCGCGCGCGGCCTCGTCGGTACTCAGGCCATCGCTGATCAGCAGCACGCGATTGGCTCCATGCATCAACCGTCCTGCGCGTAACAAGGCATCCGACAGCAACTCGCCGGGCACGGGCGCGTCGTTCGCATCCCAATCGGCGAGCGCACCGCATACCGACAGCGCACCACGCGTACCCGCCAAGGGCCGCAGCAGGTGGTGTCCATTGCCGAACGACATCAGGCCTACCCGTTCTCCCGCGCGCACCGCATACCATGCGGCCAGTGCCGCAGCGCGCGCCGCCTGTACGGATTTCAGGCGCACGCGTGTACCGAAGCGCATGCTTTCGTGTGCATCCAGCAAGATCAGCAGGCGGCCTTCGCGCTCCTCCTGAAACAATTTCGTGTGCAAGCGACCACTGCGTGCTGTCAGCCGCCAATCGAGGCGACGCACATCGTCGCCGGGCTGGTAGACCCGCGACTCGGCGTAATCCATGCCACGACCGAAGAGCCGGCTGGTCTGCTGGCCCGAGCGCATGGCGCGACTTTCCAACCTCGGCAAGGCCGCCTTGGCGACACGAGCGCGCAAGGCCACCAGTTCGGCCAGGCGGACGCGCGTGCGGCCATCCGCATCCGTGTTCATATCGACGATGGCGCTCACGGCAACGGCACGAGATCCAGCACGCGACGAATCACCTGATCACTGCGCACGCCCTCCGCCTCCGCTTCGTAACTGAGCAGCACGCGATGGCGCAGCACCTCGTGGACGATCGCATGGACGTCCTCTGGCAACACGTAATCGCGACCTGCCAACCAGGCATGGGCACGCGCGCAGCGATCCAGCCCGATGGTGCCGCGCGGGCTTGCGCCCCAGGCGATCCAGCGCTTTAGCTCCGGTCCGTAGGCACCCGGGTTGCGCGTGGCCAAGACCAGTTGCGTGATGTATTCCTCCAGCGCTGGCGCCATGTGAACGTCGAGGACGGCATCACGCGCGCTGAATACGTCCGCCTGGCTCAACGACGGGCGCGCTGCGGGCGCAGGATGCAGGCTTGTACGCGCCTGCTCGCGGGCGAGCTGAAGAATCGCCAGTTCCGCTGCAGCATCAGGGTAACCAATGGTCACGTGCATGACGAAACGATCGAGTTGAGCCTCAGGCAGCGCGAACGTGCCCTCCTGCTCGATCGGGTTTTGCGTCGCCATCACCATGAAGAGTTGGGGCAAGCGCCAGGTGCTGCGGCCAACCGTGATCTGGCGTTCGGCCATGGCTTCGAGCAGGGCGGACTGCACCTTGGCGGGCGCACGATTGATCTCATCCGCCAGCACGATGTTGTGGAACAACGGCCCCTTCTCGAATTCAAAATTGCCTGATTGGGGGCGAAATACATCGGTGCCGGTGAGATCGGCCGGTAGCAGGTCAGGGGTGAACTGCACACGATGGAAATCCGCCTCGATGCAACCCGCCAGCGCTTTCACCACCGTGGTTTTGGCCAGTCCCGGTGCGCCTTCGACGAGCAGGTGACCATCCGCCAGCAACGCCACCAGCAGGCAGTCGATCAGGTGCGGCTGGCCGATGACGCCACGCCGGAGCTCGTCTCGAACGTGCAGGAACGCCTGCTGCAGGCGGGTTGAGGGGGAGGCCTCGGGCATATCCATCGGGGAGTTCCATCAGGGGGTTGAACGTACGACAGACCTTAACTTGCGCCGGAAGTTTAATACCCATGACTTCCGGCCCCTGTCGTCACACAGCAACTCCCTGAAAACAAAAGGGGCGGCCAAGGCCGCCCCTTTCTCCATCGTCAAGGTTGCGCCAGTTACTGCAGGCTTTCGCTCAGGATGCGTGGGGTCACGAAGATCAGCAGTTCCGCCTTATCGCTTTGACGCGAGGTGTTGCGGAACAGCACACCGATACCCGGAATGTCGCCCAGACCCGGCACCTTGGTCGCGTTGTTCTGCTTGGTGATCTCGTAAATGCCACCCAGCACCACCGTTTGACCGTTGTCGACCAGCACCGAGGTGTTGATCTCGCGCGTGTCGATGGTCGGCACCTGGCCGCTGCCCGGCACGGTGATGTAACCGGCCAGCGCATCCTTCTTCACATTGATCATCAGGTACACGCGGTTGTCGGAGGTGATGGTCGGCGTCACCTTCAGTTCCAGCACGGCGTCCTTGAACTGCACGGTGGCGGTACCGCTGCCGGCCGCACCGGTCGCACTGTTCTGATAGGTCACGTAGCCGATTTCCTGACCCTGGCGGATCACCGCTTCCTGCTGGTTGGCGGTGATGACACGCGGGCTGGAGATCACTTCGCCACGACCCTCGGTCTGCGCAGCAGAGAGCTCCAGGTCGAGCGCGTAGTTCTTGCCCAGGACGCCCAGCGCAAAGCTGCCGGCCGGACTGGCCACCGGGAGATTCACGTTGGTGCCGCTCGCCGTGCCGTTACCCCCGTCCGTACCACCCGTCGAGATGGTCTGGCCGCTCGGATTGACGCGCTTGGCCTGCGCGCCGAACTTGGCGCCCAGCTCACGAGTGAAGTTGTCGGTAGCAATCACGATGCGCGATTCGATCAGCACCTGCTGCACCGGCTTGTCCAGCACCGCGATCAGAGCGCGTAGCTCGCGGATCTTCTGCGGGTTGTCATTGACCAGCAGGGTGTTGGTGCGGTCATCGAACGACACGCTGCCGCGGGAAGAGAGGAACCCACGCGAACCATTGGAGGAGCCACCACCACCGCCGCCCGTACCCTGCGTGGTACCGGTGGTCAGCAACTTGGCGATGTCCTTCGCCTTGCCATAGCTGATCGGCACGTAGTCAGTTACCAGTTCGGCGTTGTCTTCTGCCTTCATGCGGGCATCGGCGATGCTCTGTTCGTACTTGGCCAGCTCTTCCTGCGGCGCAATCCAGATCACGTTGCCGTTGCGACGCTTGTCCAGGCTTTTGGCACGCAGTACCACGTCGAGCGCCTGATCCCACGGCACGTTGACCAGTCGCAGCGTCACGCTGCCGCCTACGGTGTCCGAAGCCACCAAGTTGAGACCGGAGATATCAGCCAGCAACTGCAGGGCCGAGCGCACCGGGATGTCCTGGAAGTTGAAGGTCACGCGGTTGCCCGTGTAGACCGGATCCTGACCCTTGGCGAGTACGGGATCGGTCTTGGCATCCTTCTTCTTCGGCGCGACTTCCACCACGTATTGATTACCGCTCTGGTACGCCGAGGTATCAACGGCACCCTTGATGCTGATTTCCATATGCGCGCCGCCACGCGGGCCCGCCTTGGTGATGATCTGCTGCACGGGCGTAGCGAAGTCGAGCACGTCCAGGCGCTGGGCCAGATTGGACGGCAGGTTGGCATGATCGATGTCGACCACCACCTTGTCGCCCTGCTGCTTCATGTCGGCATTGGCGCCAGCGCCGCTGAAATCGATCAGGATGCGGCCTTCGCCATTCGGACCACGGCGGAAATCGATGTTGGACACGGCCGGGCCGTTGGCCATCGACGGCAACGCCTTGGACGGGTCGATCGTTGCGGCCGTCGTCGTGGTCTGCGCATCCGTGCCGTTGTTGACGGTCAGCACGAGGCTGTTGCCTTCGACGCGTGAACGGTAGGTCGAATCACGGACCAGCTCGACCACCACGCGGGTACGCCCACCAGCGGACACCGCCGACACACCCATCGCCGCGCCCTTGCCGATATCCAGATGGCGGGCTGCCGCATTGTCGGTATCCGGTAGATCCACAGCGATGCGCGGCGGATTGCCGGTCGTGAAGATCTTCGGTTCCGGCACCGGCCCCTGGGCGAAGTTCAGACGCAACTCGATGCGGCCACCGGGCAGCGCGTCGTAGCTGATGTCCTTGAGGGTGCTGGTGGCGGCTGCCGCCGCGTTCGACCAGGCAGCGCCCAGCGCCAGCAGGCTCACCACCACATAACGGCTAGCCTGGCGCATCACGCGACCCCGAACAGTTTTGGATTGGTTGCTCATTGCATCAGCCCCTGTTTCTTATTTCTCGCTGAGCGCGATGCTGGCGGAACGTTCCATCCAGCCACCATTGCCGTTGGAAACCAGTTCCACCAGGTCGAGATGGTCATCGCCTATCGCGGTGACCCGACCATAGTTCTGGCCCATGTATTCGTTGCGATGCACGCGATGGATCACGCCCCCCGGATCCTTCACGAGCACTTCCATGCCGGCACCGGCCCCTACGGTGCCCACCATCTTCAGGCTGTCCAACGCGAACATTTCCAGCGGCTCCTTGGAGCGGTTTTCGTCCGGCCGCGGACCCGTATTGGCGTTGGTCTGGAGCTCCGCCGTGCTCGGACTGAACGGATCACGCTTGTCCTGGTCGGCGTACTGGAAGGTTTCGAACGTCTTGATCACAGGCAGCGGCGGGATTGGCGCGCCCTTCCTCTGCTTTTCCTGCGCAACCCACTGGTGCAGGTCATCCTGCCCGCTGCAACCGGCGAGCATCAGGCCCACGCACAACACCAGCGACGCTTTTGCCAGGAAGGCAGGCGTAACGGCAGTCAACTTGCTCATTTCTGCCCCCCTGTCTTCGCCGGCGCACCGTGCGACGACTTGGCATTGGCCGCCTTGGCCGACGCGCCTTCGTCTTCATCCAGATAGCGATAGGTCTTGACCGTACCCTGCAGCACAAGCACACCACCGGCCTTGTCCTTCGGAGTCAACGACACGTCATGCATGGTCAGGATCACCACGCGAGGCAACGAGGCCACGCCACTAATGAAGGTGCCGAACTGGTGATACGTACCCACCATGCGCAGTTGGATCGGCTTCTCCGCGTAGAAGTCCTTCGGTGACTCCGGGCCCGGCTGGAACAGCTCGGTTTCCAGGCCCGCCGACAAGGCTGTCTGCGAGACGTCGACCAACAGCTCAGGCATTTCCGTCTTGCTCGGCAGCTGGCGCAACAACTGGCGCAGCATGTCCTGCATTTCGTCGAGCTGCTGCTGAAGCGCTTCGAGATTGACCGACTTGGCCTGCTTGTCGGAGAACTCTTTCTTCAGCTGGTCTTCCTTGGCCACCGCTGCCTGCAATTGGTCCTGCTGGTTGCCGATGAATAGATACCAGCCAAAGAAGACGATGATGACGAGCACCAGACCGGTGAAAAACATCTTCACCGACTTCGGCCAACCGCCGATATTGTTGCGATCGAGGTTCTGCAATTCCTGGAGGAAGTTCATTACTTGGCTCCTCCTGCAGTCGTTGCACTCGCCGGCTTAGTTTCCGGTTTGGCTGACGCACTAGGATTCGGCGTCGCCAGCGCGTCCTCTAGAGGCTTTGCCATCGCATTGATCTTGGCGCGCTCGGCGGGCGACCTGTTGGGGTCGGCCGACTTGGCATGTATGAGCTTCAGCAATGCTTCGGCCTGCTCACGCTCTGCAGGTGTCTTGGGAGCGGGTATCGGCGGCGGCATCTTGGCTTCGTCGGCACTGTCACTGTCCTCCTCCGCCTTGGGACGATTCAGCGCAACGTCCAGACCGAAGGAATAGGGCAGTCGGCTATCGCCATGCGTGTTCTCGGTCTTGCGCAGATCGGCATGACCCATCCACGGCGAGGTCTCGATGTTGCGCATGTATTCGGCGACGCTGGCATTGGACTGCGCCACGCCGTCGAGCGACATCGAATCGCCCGTCTGCTTGAGGCCGTTGAGGCGCGCGCTCGCTGGAATGGTTTTCACCAGCTCATCGAAGAGATGGACCATCTGCGAACGATTGGCCTGCAACTGCTCGATGATCTGCTTGCGGGCCAACAGGCTCTCTCGAACCTTTTCCAGATCCTTGATCTTGGCAATGCGTTCGTCGAGCTGCTTGATCTCACCTTGGAGGTAGGTGTCGCGATCGTTCTGGGTATTGATGCGCGCATCCATCCAGAGTGACCACACCAATACGACCAGCACAGCCGCGACGAACGCGGCGCCCAGCTGCATGAAGAACTCACGCTGGCGCTGCTTGCGGCGCTCAACGCGCCAAGGGAGTAGGTTGATGTGTGCCATCAGTCAAAACTCCTCAGCGCAAGGCCGACCGCGATCATCAAGGCGGGGGCGTCCTGTGCCAGCGACTGGGCCTGCACGCGAGGTGACAGCGACATGCGAGCGAGCGGATTGGCCACCACGCACGGCACGCCGAGCTGTTGTTCCAGCATGGGGCCAATGCCTTCGATGGACGCGCAGCCACCGGCCAGTACCACCTGGTCGACCTTGCTGTACTCGCTGCCTGCGAAGAAGAACTGAAGCAGGCGGCTGATCTGCTGCACCAGCGATTCCTTGAAGGGCTCGAGCGCTTCACTCTCGTAGGAGTCGGGCAAACCACCCTTACGCTTGGCGCGACCCGCTTCCTCGTAGGAAAGACCATAGCGGCGCATGATTTCGTCGGTGAGCTGCTTGCCGCCGAACACCTGTTCGCGCGAGTAGATGGTGCGCTGATTGCGCAGCACCGACAGCGTGGTCATGGTGGCGCCGATGTCGACCACAGCGACCAGCGCATCGCGCCCGACATTCAACTGGTCGGCCACCATCGCAAAGGCGTTTTCCATCGCGAAGGCTTCGACGTCGATGACCTTGGCGACTAGGCCGCCCAGATCGAGTGCGGCCACACGCATGTCCACGTTCTCGGTACGCGAGGCAGCGAGCAGGATGTTGTTCATTTCCGGGTTGTCGCGCACCGGACCGAGTACTTCGTAGTCCAGGCTGACTTCTTCGATCGGATACGGGATGTACTGGTTGGCCTCGACCTGGATCTGGCCTTCGAGATCATCCTCGGAGAGTTCGCTCGGCATCGGGATCACGCGCGTGATGACCGCCGATCCCGCCACCGCCGCCGACGCATGCTTGAGCTTGGAGCCGGAGCGGGAAAGCGCACGCCGGATGGCTTCGCCCACCGCCTCAACCTCGACGATGTTCTTCTCGACCACAGCATTGGGGGGCAGCGGCTCGACCGCGTAGTGTTCCACGCGATAGCGACCGCCGGCTTGACTGAGCTGCAGCAGCTTGACGGCCGTCGAACTGATGTCGACGCCAACAAGCGGCGGCTTCTTGGGTGTAAAAAGCCCCACGTTTTCCCCCTTGCCCCTGGGCGCCCGGGTCAGAGACTGACACAG
Source organism: Dyella sp. AD56 (assembly GCF_002878475.1). Classification (NCBI taxonomy): domain Bacteria; kingdom Pseudomonadati; phylum Pseudomonadota; class Gammaproteobacteria; order Lysobacterales; family Rhodanobacteraceae; genus Dyella; species Dyella sp. AD56. The sequence continues at coordinate 46,119 of NZ_NRDP01000034.1, read as the reverse complement.
TGCGCGACGGCATTTAATCCAAAAATTAACGTATTGGCAACGGCCTACGAGCTTTTTCTCGACTCATTCGCGTGACGGCATGCACAGCTTTAACGAATGGGTCGGTGGCCTGTTTTTTGCTGTGACGACCACGGTTCATGCCGTGGATACTGCTACATCTATACTCTGTATTGTTTTGACTCACGTCTCGCAAACACCCAAATCATGCAAATTCTTAAGCGGTTGCTGCGCTGGATCCTCGTCCTGGCCTTTACAGGTTTGCTGCTGGGTGTCGCGGCGGTCGGCGTGGCCTACTGGCTTATTTCCCCCCGCCTGCCCTCCGTGGCCGTCCTCAAGGACTACCACATGCAGGTCCCCCTAAGGGTGCTCTCCGCTGATGGCAAGCTGATTGCCAGCTTCGGCGAGACGCGTCGCATCCCCGTGGCCATCAGCGAGGTCCCCGAGCGGCTCAAGCACGCAGTGCTAGCTGCCGAGGATGCCAGCTTCTACCAGCACCCCGGCGTGGACTGGCACGGCATCGCCCGTGCCGGCTGGCATGTCATCGTCTCGGGCGGCGACAAGGGCCCAGGCGGCTCCACCATCACCCAGCAGGTGGCCCGCAATTTCTTTCTGAGCCCGGAAAAGCTCTATTCGCGCAAGCTGACGGAGATCTTCATCGCCCTGCGCATGGAAAGCGAGCTGACCAAGGACCAGATCCTGGAGCTCTACCTCAACAAGATGTTCCTGGGCCACCGCTCCTACGGCGTGGCTGCGGCTGCCTCCTACTACTACGGCAAGACGCTGGACCAGCTGTCGGTGGCCGAATGCGCCACCATCGCCTCCACCTTCCAGCTGCCGTCGCTGGTGAACCCGCTCAACAGCCCCAAGCGCATGATCGCGCGCCGGAACTGGACGCTGGGTCAGATGCTGGAGAACCACTACATCTCCAAGGCCGAGTACGACCAGGCCATCGCCGAGCCGAACAACGCCTCGCCGCACGAGCCGCCGATCGAGGTGGATGCCCCTTACCTGGCGGAAATGGTGCGCCTGCAGGTGCTCGACCGCCTCGGCAACGACGCCCTGACCGAGGGCTATATCGTCAAGACCACCATCGACAGCAAGCGCCAGCAGGCGGCCGTGGACGCCGTCCGTGCCGGACTGGTCGACTACGACCACCGCCACGGCTGGCGCGGGCCGGAGGCTCACCAGGAACTTGCCGCCGACGCCGATACGGACGAGCTGGAGCGCGCCCTGGCTGGTTATACCGACATCTCCGGCATGGACCCCGGCATCGTCACTCAGGTATCGGCCACCGAGGCCAACGTCTATCTGGTTAGCCGCGAGCAGATCAAACTCAACCTGGATGCCATGAGCTGGGCACGCCCCCGCATCGATGACACGCGCGTCGGCGCAACACCCAAGAGTGTGTCGACGGTGCTCAAGCGTGGCGACATCGTACGCGTCGCGCGTGACGACAAGGGGCAATGGCAGCTCACCCAGATCCCGGGCGCGCAGGCCGCGATGGTCTCGCTCAACCCGGAGGACGGCTCCCTGCAGTCACTGGTTGGCGGCTTCAACTTCCTGCGCAGCAAGTTCAACCGTGCCGTCATGGCAGCCCGCCAGCCGGGCTCCAGCTTCAAGCCGTTCATCTATTCGGCGGCCTTTGAACGTGGCTTCACGCCGGCGTCCATCGTCAACGACGCACCGCTGGCCCTGCCCGATCCCTCGCGGCCGGGCGGCCTATGGACACCGTCCAACGACGACGACAAGTTCGACGGCCCGATCCCCCTGCGCGAAGCCCTGGTGCAATCCAAGAACCTGGTCTCCGTGCGTCTGCTGGACGCCATTGGCGTGCGCTATGCCCGCGAGTACGTGACCCGTTTCGGCTTCAGCCTGGATTCGCTGCCGAGCAACCTGTCGATGGCCCTGGGCACCGCCTCGGTCTCGCCGATGAGCATGGCCCGCGGCTACGCCGTGTTCGCCAACGGCGGCTATCTGGTGACGCCGTACTTCATCAGCGAGATCGACGATCGCGACGGCAAGCCGGTCTACCAGGCCAACCCGGCACGCGCCTGCCGCACCTGCGCCGAGCGCCTGCTGGACACCCGGGTTCCGGGCCTGCCGCCGGCCAATGCTAGCGCTGCCCCGGGCAATGCCCTGGCTACTGCTGGCAGCGTTGCGGGTGCCCCGACGACGTCAGGCAGCGTGGCCGGTGTGGGCGACGCAGTGCTCCCGGCCGATGCCCACGGCGAAGGTACGCACCCGCCAGTGCTTGCTCCGCCGGTCATCGACGTGCGCAATGACTACCTGATCACCTCGATGATGCAGGACGTGATCAAGCGCGGCACAGGCTCGGCTGCGATGGCCCTGGGCCGCACCGACCTGGCCGGCAAGACCGGCTCCACCAATGACCACCGCGATGCCTGGTTCGCAGGCTTCAACGGCGACGTGGTGGCGACGGTGTGGGTGGGCTATGACGACTTCAGCTCGCTCGGCAAGGGTGAGTTCGGCGCCAAGGCGGCCCTGCCGATCTGGATGTCGTACATGGGCGCCGTCCTGAAGGACCAGCCGCCCACTACCCTGCCCATGCCCCCGGGTATTTCGACCGTGCAGATCAATGGCAAGTCGGAAATAATGAAAGTCGAAGATGTAGACCGCATGAAGCAGCAAGCCAACCAGGAACAGGAGGATCAGGATCAGCAGCACGCCTACGACATCTTCTAATCGTCGGCAGCGCGGATTCGTTCCCCAGACCGCCCTGCCGCTCGCGCCCACCCACGTGGGCGTCAGATCGCCGGAGGAATGAGGCATGGCACGAGGTCAGCACCATCGCATCCACGCGCAGGATCGCCTTCAGCGCAACCGTCTGCGCGTCGCCCAAGAGGCGGCGCGACTGATGAGCGAACACGGCATCCGCGATTTCCACCACGCCAAGATCAAAGCTGCCGAACGGCTCGGCATCCTCGACGCGCAGGCACTGCCGCGCAACAACGAAATCGAAGATGCATTGCGCGAACACCAGCGCATCTTCCACGCCGAGTCCCAACCCCAGCTGCTGCAAGAACGCCGCGAAGCAGCCGCGGAAGCCATGCGCTTCCTCGAACGGTTCGATCCCCGCCTGGTCGGCGCGGTACTCGAAGGCACCGCCGATACGCATTCGGCCGTATGCCTGCACGTGTTCAGCGACACACCGGAAAGTGTGGTGCTGTTCCTGCAGGAGCGTGGCATCCCTCTCACTCAGCAGACACGTCGTCTGCGCATCACGCGTGACGAGCAGAAGGAATATCCCGTACTGCTGTTCGCGGCGGATAGCCTTCCCTTCGACATCACCGTGCTGCCGCGCGATGCATTGAAACAGCCACCCCTGGACCGCATCGACGAAAAGCCCATGCGCCGCGCGTCACTCGCCGTTGTCGAGGAGCTACTTGCCACCGCTGACAACGATGACGAGTTCGAACGCATGCTGTCGTCCGCGTTGCGCTGAAGCGCGACTTGCGCAACGCGCGCCCAACGAAAGCATCACCCATAAAAAAAGCCCCGGAAACCCGGGGCTTTTTTCTTACGCGACGACCGAGGCGATCAACGCTTGTCGGCGGCCACGTAGTTGCGCACGTCGGCGCCGGTGTAGATCTGGCGCGGACGACCGATGCGCGAACCTGGGGTTTCGTGCTGCTCGATCCAGTGCGAGATCCAGCCGGAAGTGCGCGCGATGGCAAACATCACCGTGAACATCTCGGTCGGAATACCCAGGGCCTTGTAGATGATGCCCGAGTAGAAATCGACGTTCGGGTACAGCTTGCGCTCGACGAAGTAATCGTCCTTCAGCGCAGCCTCTTCCAGCTTCATGGCCACGTCGAGCAGCGGGTCGTTGACGCCCAGCTCGTTGAGCACCTTGTGGCACATCTCGCGAATGATCTTGGCGCGCGGATCGAAGTTCTTGTACACGCGGTGGCCGAAGCCCATCAGGCGGAAGTTATCGTTCTTGTCCTTCGCGCGCTTGACGGCGGTCTCGACCTTGTCGGCCGTGCCAATCTCTTCCAGCATCTTGAGCACGGCTTCGTTCGCACCGCCGTGTGCCGGACCCCACAGCGCGGTGATGCCCGCGGCGATGGAGGCGTACGGGTTGGCGCCGGTCGAGCCGACCAGGCGAACGGTCGAGGTCGAAGCGTTTTGCTCGTGGTCGGCGTGCAGGATGAACAGCAGGTCCAACGCCTTGGCGGCGACCGGGCTCATTTCCAGCGGCTCGCTCGGCACTTCGAACATCATGTGCAGGAAGCGATCGACGTACTCGAGGTTGTTGCGCGGATAGCGGAACGGCCAGCCGATCGAGTAGCGGTAGCAAGCGGCGGCGATGGTCGGCATCTTGGCGATCAGGCGGATCGCGGCCAGCTTGCGGTCGTCGGCGTTATCGACGTTGATGTCGTCGTGGTAGAAGGCCGACAGCGAAGCCACCGAGGCGGCTAGCATGGCCATTGGGTGCGCGTCATGGTGGAAGCCCTTGAAGAAGTCCTTCAGGGACTCGTGCATCATCGTGTGATGCGTGATCTGGTCTTCGAACTTGACGAACTGATCCTTGGTCGGCAGTTCGCCGTTGAGGAGCAGGTACGAGGTTTCGAGGAAGTTGGACTTCTCGGCCAGCTGTTCGATCGGGTAACCACGGTACAGCAGCACGCCCTCGTCGCCATCGATGTAGGTGATGGCGCTCTTGGTGCTGGCAGTGCTGCCGTAACCCGGGTCATAGGTGAAATGGCCCGTGTCCTTGTACAGCGTTCCGATGTCGATGCATGCGGGACCGAGCGTACCGCTCAGCAGGGGTAGTTCGCTGCTGCGGCTGGTCGACTCATCCACCAACTTGACGATCTTGGAATCGGACACGGAAAACCTCCTTCACGAAATGTCATCGTCGACGTATCGCGGTAAGCGATGGCCGGCGAGGTAGGGTTGATGTCGCGTAGGGGGATGGCTGCGACACCTCGCCACGAATTATCGCATATCGATTCGCCAACATGCCCTAGCGGATGGTCGGATGGCGAACGCAAAAAAGCACGGGGCGAGCTAATGCTCGCCCCGTGCGATCTAGCATGCTTACGCCGCGTGGCCGCAGCGTGACAGCAGATGCGTTCGCGCGATTACTTCTGCGCGTAGCGCTTGCGGAACTTGTCGACGCGACCGCCGACGTCCAGCGTCTTCTGCTTGCCGGTGTAGAACGGGTGGGACTGGCTCGAGATATCCACCTTGATCAGCGGGTACTCGTTACCGTCTTCCCATTTGACGGTTTCCTTGGTGGTAATCGTCGAACGCGTCAGGAACGCGAATTCCGACGACAGGTCCTGGAACACCACCGGGCGGTAATTCGGATGGATATCGGGCTTCATGACTGACTCAAAGCGTTGGGTGAAAAGAGCGGCATTTTAACCACAGCCCCTACCCATTGGCAAGCCGGTCAGTCACTTGGACCCGCCAGCCCCGCATGGTGGGCCGTTTCAGGCCCCCAGCGCCCGCCGCACCATCGCCCCGAAACGGGCCTGGTCGACCTCCATCACGATGCGGGCATTGACCGACTTGCCGAGGCGCGCGGTCCAATCGACCACCGTGGCGCCGCGGGTCAATCGACCGTCCATTTCCACCGCCACATGGCGCTCTTCGAAGCGAGTAACCATGTCCGGATCAATGGCCACCGCCATCGCCAGCGCATCTGCCGCGATCACACCGCGACGCCCGCGCTTCGCGTTGAAGGCACGCGCCGTACCGAATACCTGATCGAAGAAAGTCGCACGCTTATCGCCCGCTGCAATCCACGTATTGAATTCCTCGTCATCGAACGCGTGGCGCAGCACCACTTCCCAGTCGACAAGATCGAACGTCGGGAATGCCTCGAAGACGACGTGCGCAGCCTCGGGGTCAAAACCGATGTTGAACTCCGCGGGAATCTTGCCCGTGTTGCCAAGGCCGGTGACGGCGCCACCCATGATCACAAGGCGCTTCACACGCTGCGGCAGCGTAGGATCGAGCCGCACGGCCAGCGCGAGATTGGTCAGAGGCCCAAGCGCCACCAGCGTCAGACCGGGCTGTTCGCGCGTCAAACGCAGGATCGCGTGAACCGCATGCTCGTCAGCGGCGCGACTAACTGGCTCCGGAAAGCCGACGTCACCCAGGCCATCAGAACCATGCACGTGCACTGCATCCTCTTCCGGCATACGCACGAGCGGCGTTGGGCACCCAGGAAACACCGGAGTCGGCTTGCCAACCAGATCCACCAACGTCCGCGCATTGCGCACCGTGTGATCGAGACCGACATTGCCCGCTGCGATCGTCAGGCCGAGCACGTCGGCATGCGCGTGGGCCATCAGGATGGCGAGCGCATCGTCCACGCCCGGGTCGGTGTCGATCAACAATTGCAGCTGGCTCATGGCGATCTTTCAGATGAGGGATTGGTTAGCTTAGGGCCTTGCAGCCCGTGCGCAAAGCCTTGCGAGGCCCTGCTTGGCAGGATGCGCCCGCATCATGAAACCCCATTTACGCGTGCGCGTAACGGGCAGCGGCGCCGATCCAGCGAGTAATGAGCAATTCGGCCTGCCCTGGATGGCGCGCCAGCAACTGCGCACCAACCTCCTGCACCGCAGGCAGCAGATGCGCATCTCGCGAGAGATCAGCGATGCGGAAATTCAACTGGCCGGTCTGACGCGTGCCGAGCACTTCGCCAGGGCCGCGCAATTCGAGGTCTTTCTCGGCAATACGGAACCCATCATTGGTCTCGCGCATCACCTGCAAGCGCTCACGTGCGAGCTGACCAAGCGGCGGCTGGTACAGCAGCACGCAATTGGAAGCGATCGCGCCGCGCCCCACCCGCCCGCGCAATTGGTGGAGCTGAGCCAACCCAAGCCGTTCGCTGTTCTCGATCACCATCAGGCTGGCATTAGGTACATCCACACCCACTTCGATCACCGTCGTGGCCACCAGCACCGATAGCTCGCCCGCCTTGAAGGCATCCATCACGGCCTGCTTTTCCTTGGGCTTCATACGTCCATGGATAAGACCGATGCGACACTCGGACAGCGCCGTCGACAACTCTGCGTGAGCCACCTCGGCGGCCTGCGCCCGCAACTGCTCGGACTCTTCGATCAGCGTGCACACCCAGTAGGCCTGCCGCCCTTCGAGGCACGCGGCATGGATGCGCTCAATCACATCGAAGCGACGCGCATTGGAGATGGCGATGGTCTGCACCGGCGTGCGCCCCGGTGGCAGCTCATCAATGGCTGACACGTCGAGATCCGCGTAAGCGCTCATCGCCAGCGTGCGTGGAATCGGCGTAGCCGTCAGCACCAACTGGTGCGGCACCAGTCCGGATTCGTGATCTGCTCCTTTGTCGCGCAACGACAGGCGCTGCTGCACACCGAAGCGATGCTGCTCGTCCACGATCACCAGACCAAGCTGCGCGAACTCGACGCCTTCCTGCATCAAAGCGTGCGTCCCGATCACCACATGCGCACCCGACGCCACGCGCTGCAATGCCTGTTGACGAGCCTTGCCCGTCACTTTGCCGGCAAGCCATGCGACTTCAATGCCCAGCGGGGTCAGCCAGTGACGGAAGTGCTGCAAGTGCTGCTCAGCCAGCAACTCCGTGGGCGCCATCAACGCGACCTGCTGGCCCGACTCGACGGCGGCAAGTGCTGCTATCGCGGCGACGATGGTCTTGCCGCTGCCGACGTCACCCTGCACCAGCCGCAACATGGGACACGGCTCGGCGATGTCCTTGGCGATCTCGCCGCTGACGCGTTGCTGCGCCCCCGTAAGACCGAAAGGCAGGCTCGCCAGTAGGCGCTTGCGTAGCTCACCCGTACCCTTTAGGCGAGGCGAGTGACGGCGGCGCACCGCAGCACGCATGCGTTTGAGGCTCAGGTGCTGGGTAAGCAGCTCTTCGAACGCTAACCGCTGCTGTGCCGGGTGGCGACCGGTGGTGAGCTGGCCCAAGTGCGCATCGGGAGGCGGACGGTGCACGTAAAGCAGGGCCTCACGCAACGAGGCCAGGCCGTGCTCGACGCAGAGCTCGGCGGGAATCAGCTCAAGCTGCGCATCGGGCGGCAACAGCGCCAACGCCTTGGCAATCACGCCAGCCAGGCGCTTTTGGCCAAGCCCCTCAGTGGTCGGATAGACCGGTGTCAGCAGATCATCGACCGTCGCCGGCTCGTCACCAACCAGGCGCTGATACTGCGGATGGACCATCTCCAGCCCCTGCGCCGCCTGTCGCACTTCGCCGTAACAAAGCAGGCGCGCGCCAAGCTTCAGTTGCTCCGCCTGATTGCGATTGAAATGAAAGAAACGCAGCACCAGGGTCTGTTGCGAGCCGTCAGTGATGGCGACTTTTAACTGCGGCCGATAGCGGAAGCCCCGCTCGACGGCCTCGATGACGCCCTCGACCTGCGCGCGCTCACCGGGACGCAGATCGGCGATCGACGTGACGCGCGTGCGGTCCTCATAACGCAGTGGCAGGTGGAACCACAGGTCTTGCACGCGCTCGAGCCCAAGCCGCGACAACGTTTCCGCCAGTGCAGGGCCCACACCCGGCAACGACGACACCGGCGTGGCGCCGGGATCGGAAAGTATCGTGGCAGCGTTGGCGCGAGAGGGCGGCATCGACAAAGCCTAACCGAGCGAGCCGTCCAGCCGCAGCCGGTCATGATGATCCGGCTGTCAGCGTGGAACCTGCGGATCGGTCAGTCGAGCACCATGATGGCGTCGATTTCAATGGCCGCCAGCTTGGGCAACGCGGAAACTTCAATGGTCGAGCGCGCCGGGAATGGCGCCTTGAAGTACTCGGACATGATCTCGTTGACGGTGGCGAAGTGACCGAGATTGGTCACGTAAATGCCGATGCGGACGATCTTTTCGAGCGAACCGCCCGCCGCCTCGGCAACTGCCTTGAGGTTCACGAACACCTGGCGCGCCTGCAGCGCGATGTCGCCCTCAACCATGTTGCCGGTCGACGGATCCAGCGGGATCTGGCCCGAGAAATACACGGTATTACCGGTACGCACGGCCTGCGAGTACGGACCAATGGCGGCGGGCGCCTTGTCGGTGGTGATGATGCTGCGGGACATGGGAAAGCCTTGTGGTTGCTCAGGCCTGACAGTCTAGAACCAGACCCGCCCCTTGAGGAATGCGCGACGACGCCATCCGCTCAGAGGGGGTAGCGGTACGCCCCACTTACCACGCCAGTGCGGCGCACGCGGCGGATCACGTCAGCCAGATGCTTGCGGTTCTTCACTTCGAGCGCGAACAGCAGCGTGGCCGCCGCGGCATCGCGCTCGACGTACTCCACGTTCTCGATATTCGAGTTGGCGGCAGCGATGGCCGCTGCCACGGTGGCGAGCACGCCCGGACGGTTGATGACCTCGATGCGCAGCTCCGCGCGGTAGTCACCCTGCACGTCGCGATCCCACTCGATCGCCACGCAGCGCTCAGGCGACTTGCGCAGTTCGACCACGTTCGGGCATTCGACGCGGTGCACCACGATGCCCTTACCCGAGGAGAGATAACCAATAATCTCGTCGCCCGGCAGCGGATGACAGCAGTTGCTGAAACTGAGCACGCCGCGCTCGGCACCGGTGATGTGGATCTTTTCCATCGCGTGCGGCGACTGCTGCACGTCAGTGGCCTTCTTGCCGCGCGCAGCCACCAGTTGGTTTGCAACCAGATGCGGGATGCGGTTGCCCAGCGCGATATCCGAGAGCAACTCTTCCAGCCGCTTGAGCTTGGAGGTCTCAAGGAAGCGATCCAACACCGCCGGCGGAATGGCATCCAGGCTGGTACCTAGCGCATCGAGTGCGCGATCCAGCATGCGGTGGCCAAAGTCCACGGCATCCTCGTGCTGCAGATGCTTCAGGTACTGGCGAATTGCTGTGCGCGCCTTGCCGGTGACCACCGATTCCAGCCACGCCGGGTTCGGCAGCGCCGACGGCGCGGTGATGATTTCGACCAACTGCCCCGATTCCAGGCGCGTGCGCAGCGGCACGAGCTTCTTGTCCACGCGGGCCGCCACGGCGTGGTCACCCACATCGGTGTGTACGGCATAGGCGAAGTCGAGCGCGGTGGCGTTGCGCGGCAACGCCAGAATGTCGCCACGCGGCGTGAACAAATAGACCTCGTCCGGAAAGAGGTCGATCTTGACGTTCTCGATGAACTCGGACGAGGACACCGTATTGGCCTGGCTGTCCGCCAGCGACGACAGCCACTCGCGGGCGCGCGCCTGCGCGCTGTTCGCGGGGCCAGAATCGGTTTTGTAGGCCCAGTGCGCGGCAACACCGCGTTCCGCCACCGAATCCATTTCCGCTGTGCGGACCTGCACCTCGATCGGCGCACCGAACGGCCCCAGCAGCACGGTGTGCAGCGACTGGTAGCCATTGGCCTTGGGAATAGCGATGAAATCCTTGAAGCGGCGATCCACCGGCTTATAGAGCCCGTGCACTGCGCCCAGCGCCATGTAACAACTCATCGCCGAGTCGACCACGACGCGGAAGCCGTACACGTCCATCAGTTGCGCAAAGCTCTTATGCTCGTTGCGCATCTTCGAATAGATGCTCCACGGCGACTTGATGCGACCCACCACCCTGGCGGTGATGTGGTCGGCGGCCAGGCGCGTGGACAGCGCGGTCTCGATCTTGCCCATCGCTTCGCGGCGATTGCCCAGCGCGGCGCGGATGCGCTCACTGATAACGCGGTAGCGGTCGGGATAGAGTGCGCGGAAGCCCAGGTCTTGCAGCTCCGCCTTGAACTTGTTCATGCCCAGGCGCTGGGCGATGGGCGCGTAGATTTCCAGCGTCTCGCGCGCAATGCGGCGACGTGACGAGCCGTCTTTCGCACCCAGCGTGCGCATGTTATGCAGGCGGTCGGACAGCTTGATCAGGATGACGCGCAGATCGCGCGCCATCGCCAGGAGCATCTTGCGGAAGCTTTCCGCATCTGCCTCCTGGCGGCTGGAGAAGCGCATCTTGTCCAGCTTGGTGACGCCATCGACCAGTTCGGCGACCGTTTCGCCAAACTCGCCGGCGAGCTCGGTGCGGCTCAGCGAGGTGTCTTCCAGGGTGTCATGCAGAATCGCCGCGATGATGGTCTCGGCGTCCATCCCCAGCTCGGCCAGGATGCCAGCCACAGCGACAGGGTGCGTAATGTAGGGCTCACCGCTCTTGCGGGCTTGGCCCTCGTGCGCGACGGCGCCGACTTCGTAGGCGCGGATCACCTTGGCAACCTGCGCTTCGGGCAGGTAGGCAACGCGCTCCTTCAGGGCCAGCACATACGGGGGCAGCGTCGACGTATCCAAAGGGGTGGAGTCCGTGACAGCCGGCATGGATGTTCGGTCCCCGCTCAGGCGACCGCCTCGCTGCGTTTGAGTGGCGCGAGGGTGGCGGCGTAAAGCCCGCAGCGCAAAGCGCCGGACAAGCCGGCGCCGTGGCGTTGCTGACTACAGCCGCTGCCTTCCATCAGTCATCCCCACCCTTGGAGAGGTCGTCGTCCACTTCGGCGGCGGCCCACTCCAGCGCTTCGCGCTCGGCGCGCTCGCGCTCGGCCTTGTCGATCTCGTCGATGGTAGCCTGGTCGATACGGCGATCGGCGATCTCGCGCAGGGCGAGCACGGTCGGCTTGTCATGATCGGGACTGACTGCCGGCTCGGCACCGTTAGCGAGCTGGCGGGCGCGCTTGGTCGCCATCAGCACCAGTTCGAAGCGGTTGTCGACCACCTGCAGGCAGTCTTCCACGGTAATGCGGGCCATCTGAAATCCTCAGAAAATAAAACGACTTATCATCTGTCAGTGTAGCCAGAGGCGGCTTTGCTGGCAATGCAGCAAGGCTTATCATGCGCGGTTCACACCGCTCATCGCAGAGCCTCCTAGACTTATGGGGGCCTGTACACAATAAAAAACCAGACAGTACAATATTGTACTCCCTCTACCCCCTCGGGACAGTCGCCTCCATGCCGTCCGCCCTCCGCTCCCTTGTCATGCGAAGCCTGCCCCTGGTGGCTATCGCGTTGCTCGCCGGCTGCACGATCGCCAAGCCCCGTACGGACGATCCGTACGAGAAGATGAACCGGAAGGTTTACTCGTTCAACAACTCGCTGGACAAGGCGGTCATCCGCCCGGTTGCCGTGGGTTACCGCAAGGTGACCAATCCGACCATGCGGCGTTGCGTGAGTGATTTCTTCACCAACATCCATATGCCGATCTCAGTGGCGAACGATCTGCTGCAAGCCCGCCCGAAGGAAGCCTTACAGGGTAGCGGCCGCTTCATCGTCAACCTGACGCTGGGCATCGGCGGCTTCTTCGACCCGGCCAGCCAGCTGGGTATCCCGCTCAAGGAAACCGACTTCGGCATCACGCTGGCGCGCTGGGGTGTACCGGACGGTCCGTACCTGGTGATTCCGTTCTTCGGTCCGACCACGGGGCGCGACTTCTGGCGCGTGCCGGTGGATGGCTACTTCTTCGATCCGATCAGCTATTTCACGCGGAACAACCACTACGAGTACGGCCAGCAATACCTGCCTGAGTTGATGTACCTGGTGACCCTCCGCTCCAGCGCCATCGATGCGGAAAGCTTCCTCAATTCGGCCTACGACCCCTACGCATTCATCCGCGACGCCTACCGCCAGCAGCGCATCTACCAGATCTACGACGGCAATCCGCCGGAAGATGTGATCGAACAGATGCAGGGCCTGCATGACAAGAGCTTCGACCCCGACCAACTGCTGGAAGAGCAGCAGAAGTGGGAGAACAGCGAGAAGAAGCCCCAGGCGAGCGATAACCAGCCTGCGCCGGCCCAGCCCAAGAAGGACTGAGTCCCGGCTTCCGGGAAACGAAAAAGGGGCCGAAAGGCCCCTTTTTCTTGTCCGGCCATAGCGCGGCGATCAGACCATCAGGCCCTCGACCTCGCACACGCTAGCCAGCAGATGCATACCTTCAGGCATGTTCTGCACGCTGAGCTTGCGCCCACGCTCTGCCGACTGTGCAAGCACCGCCAGCACGCAAGCCAGGCCGGCACTATCACTGCGGGTAATACCCGAAAGATCCAGTACCGAGCGCCCATCGCGCCCCACCGCCGCACCGATGGCAGCCAGGGCCGCCGCCGCATTGCCGAAGGTCAGCTCACCGGACACGCGGACGCTGCCTGGCGTGGCCTCGTCGATGCGCACGGCGGCAGACGCTGCGTTCACTGCTTGGAGCCCGGCTGTGCCTTATCGTCCTGCTCCATTTCCTTCAGAGCCTGATCACCCTGGGTTTCCAGGTTGCTGATCAGTTTCTCGATGCCGACCTTGCGGATTTCGGCATCCACCTGATTGCGATAGTTGGTGATGTACGAAATGCCCTCGATGATCACGTCGTAGGCCTTCCAGGTGCCGTTCTTGTCCTTGCGGAAGGCGTAGTCAACGGCAACGGTTTTGCCGTCGTCCATTACCACCTGGCTGCGCACGATGGTGCGCTTGTCGTTGAGGTCACCGGTGAACGGCAGCACCTTCACGCGACCCTTGGTGTAGTCGAGCAGGCCTTCGGCATAGCGATGGGTGATGGAGTTGTAGAAGGCCTTGGCGAAGCGCGAACGCTGATCGGGCGTCGCCTCACGGGCGTGCTGTCCCAGCACCAGGATCGAGGCGTAGTCGATGTCGAAATGCGGCAGGAACGCGCCATCGATCACGCCGATCAGCTTCTCGCGGTTGCTCTTCAGCTCCTGCTGATGACCGTCGATCGCCTTGGCGAGATCGTCGGACACCGCTTGCACGACCTGCACCGGCGTCTGCTGGGTAGCGGCGCCCTGGGTGGCAGCGTCCTGCGCTAACACAGGGGCAGCAATCACGCTGCCGAAGGCGATGGCGGTGGCAATGGCCAGACTGCGCAACATGGGGAAACTCCTGAAGAAGATGTCGTTGGAATATCGGTACGCGATGCGCCGGTTCAATGCTTGGCGCCGTCAGCCGGCTTTCCGGAAGACGAGCCGCTCACCAGGAACTTGCCGATCAGATCCTCGATCTGCATGGCCGACTGGGTCAGCACCAGCTCATCGCCGTTCTTGAGCATGTCCGGCGAACCGCCGGGCTGGATGGCAACGTACTGGGTACCGATCAAACCACTGGTGAACACGGCCGCAGCCGAATCATCGGGGATCTGGTTGTAGCGCTTGTCGATGGAGAGCGTGACCTCCGCGTCCAGCTTCACCGGATCGGCCACGATCGACTGCACTGTGCCGATGGCCACGCCGGCCATCTTCACCGGTGCACCCACGGACAGCGAGCCCACGTTGGTGAAGCGACCCTTGACCGCATAGCTGCCGCCCAGGTTGTCCGCCACGCCACCGGCGCCGAAGAACTTGCCGAGCATCTCTTCCAACTGCTGCGCCGGACGCGTGAGCGCCAGCGTGCCGCCGTCGGCGAGGCTCTTCTTTGAGGTGCCGTACTGCAGGCCCACGTACTGGTCACCCAGCAAGCCGCTGGTGAAGATGGTCGCGACCGAGTTATCGGGAATCTGGTCGTAGCGCTTGTCGATGGACAGCTTCACGTCGGCCGTCTCTTTGCCCGGATCGAGCACGATCGACTGCACCTGGCCGATGCGCACACCGGCCACCTTCACCGGCGCACGCTCCTTGAGCTGGCCGATGTTGGCGAAGTGCGCTTCGACAATGTAGCTCGGGCCACGGCTGGTGTTGGCCACCGAGGTGGTCTGCGTAGCGAGATAGCCGAGCGCGGCAAAGCCGAGCACGATGAAAAGGCCGGTGCCGACGGCATAGGATTGTCTCTGGCTCACGGCACGATCCTCATGGAAAGATGGTTGTATAGGGTCTGGGCAGCACTCATCGGACTACTCACATCAGGAATGCGGTGAGAACAAAGTCGAGCGCCAGGATGGCGATGGACGAGGCGACCACGGTGCGTGTAGTGGCATAGGCCACACCCTCGCTGGTGGGTGGCGTGGTGTAGCCCTGGAACACGGCGATCAGCGACACCACGATGCCGAACACGACGCTCTTCCACAGCACGCCATTGATGACGTCCTTCACCAGGTCGACGGTGGCGGTCATGTTCGACCAGAAGGTGCCGTTATCGATGCCCAGCCACGTCACGCCCACCAGATGGCCGCCAAAGATGCCCAGCGCGCAGAACACGCAGGTCAGCAGCGGCATGGCGATCACGCCAGCGAGGAATCGCGGTACGGCGACATAGGCGATCGGGTCCACCGCCATCATCTCCATCGCGGCGATCTGGTCGGTGGCGCGCATCAGGCCGATCTCGGCGGTAATCGAGGTGCCTGCGCGGCCTGCGAATAGCAAAGCGGTGACGACGGGGCCCAGCTCACGATAGATGGCGATAGCCACTACCGTGCCGGTCGCCGAGGTGCCACCGAAGATCGACAGTACGTCATACAGCTGCAGGCCCAGCACCATGCCCACGAACAGTCCGCAGACCATGATGATGATCAAGCTCATCGCGCCAGCGAACCACAGCTGACGTATCGTCTCGCGATAGTGGCGCATGCTGCGCGGCACCGCTGCCAGCATACGCAGCAGGAACAGGCCGCATTCGCCGATCTGCGACAGCGAACGCGTCACGATGTTTTCAGAACGCACCGCGCTCATGCGCCACTCCCTGGAAAACCGAGCGCCTTGCCAAGGTCCCCCGCCGGATACTGGAACGGTACGGGGCCGTCGGCATCGCCACCGAAGAACTGGCGCGTCCACGGCGAGCCGTCATCGGCAATCGTCTTCGGATCGCCCTGCGCCACGACTTTGCCGTTGGCGATGAGGTAGATGTGGTCGGCCACTTGCTTGATGGCCTCCAGCTCGTGCGCTACCAACACGCTGGTGATGCCGAGCGTCTGGTTGAGCGTACGGATCAATTTGAGCACCTGGTTGAGCGCGATGGGATCGAGGCCGACGAAGGGTTCGTCGTACAGAATCAGCATCGGGTCGAACACAATCGCACGTGCCAGTGCCACGCGGCGCGCCATGCCACCCGACAGCTCCGTCGGCATCAGCCCTGCCGCGCCACGCAGACCCACGGCCTGCAGCTTGGTGAGCACAATGTTGCGGATCAGCACTTCCGGCAAAGAGGTGTGCTGACGCAGCGGAAACGCCACGTTCTCGAACACGTCGAAGTCGGTGAGCAACGCGGAATTCTGGAACAGGTAACCAATACGCTCGCGAAGCTCGAACAGCTTCTCTCGCGACAGCGTCGAAACGTTCTGACCATCCACCCGTACCTCGCCCGCAT
Source organism: Dyella sp. AD56 (assembly GCF_002878475.1). Lineage (NCBI taxonomy): Bacteria > Pseudomonadati > Pseudomonadota > Gammaproteobacteria > Lysobacterales > Rhodanobacteraceae > Dyella > Dyella sp. AD56. The sequence goes on along the minus strand of NZ_NRDP01000034.1, from coordinate 29,891 downwards.
CGCCGCGCATCTGCCCGGTGATGTGCTTGAGCAAGGTGGTCTTGCCAGTGCCGCTGGGACCCATGATGGCGGTGATCTTTCCGCGCGGGATGTCTATATCCAGCGCATCAAAGACTTTCTTGCCATTGAGCACCGTGGTCAGGCCACGGACGCGCACGAGGGCGCTGTCGTCGGGCTTGGCGCTAACGGAGTCGGTCATGGGCGGCACAAGGCTGGGGGAAAGAGGGCAAGTTAGCTGAATAGGGGCGCGAAGGCCATGAGCCCGTGGTCAGGCGGCTCAGGAATGGCTAACGAAACAAGACCTTGCTTACGGGCAACAGTTCCCTGCCAGTCGCGCAACCTGCGCTCCCATGCCGGAAACGGTGGTCAGGCCAGCAATTCCTGGATCAACGCCTCATGACGCTTCCATTGCGGTGCCGAGCGCTGGCGCACGGCGCGCACGATGGATTGCAGGTCCTGCAGCGCGGTTTCGAAATTGTCGTTGACGATGATGTAATCGAATTCGTGCGCGTGGGCGATTTCCTCGCGCGAATTGTGCAACCGGCGCGCGATCACTTCAGGGCTGTCCGAGCCGCGGCCACGCAGGCGTCGCTCCAGCTCAGGACGCGATGGTGGAAGGATGAACACGCTCACGCAGTCGGGCTTGCTCTTGCGGATCTGCCGCGCGCCCTGCCAGTCGATCTCCAGCAGCACATCGCAGCCTTCGCCCAGCAGCGTATTCACCGTATTGCGCGAGGTGCCGTAAAGGTTACCGTGCACTTCCGCGTGCTCGAGAAAGATGCCGTCGGCAATCTCCTGCTCGAATACCCCGCGCTCCACGAAGAAATAATGGCGGCCATACTGCTCGCCCGGGCGCGGCGGGCGCGTGGTGTGCGAGATCGACAGCGAAATGGACGGTTCACGCTCCAGCAGCGCGTTGACCAGCGTGGACTTGCCCGCGCCCGAGGGCGCAGCCACCACAAACAAGGTACATGGTGCGCTATCAGCAGGAGACGTGGTCATATTCATTCGATGTTCTGCACCTGTTCGCGCATCTGCTCGATCAGCACCTTCAAGTCAACGGCGGCATTGGTGCTGCGCACGTCGACAGCTTTGGAGCCGAGCGTGTTCGCTTCGCGGTTGAATTCCTGCATGAGGAAATCCAGGCGGCGACCGACCGGCTCCTTGGTTCCCAGCACGCGGCGCGTTTCGGCGATGTGCGTGGCCAGGCGATCCAGCTCCTCGTCGACGTCGCTGCGAGTGATCTGCAGCACCAGCTCCTGCTCCAGGCGACCCGGGTCAGCCGGCTGTTTCAGGTCGGCCAGACGCGATTCCAGGCGGGTGCGCAAGCCTTCACGGATCTGCGGCATGAAGCTGCGCACGTCCGCAACAATGCGCTCGACGGCATCCAGTCGCTCCTTGAGCAACTCGGCCAACTTGTCACCCTCACGCTCGCGAGTCGCGGTGAGCGCGTCGAGCGCGCGTTCGAGCACATCGAGCAACGCTGCCTGCAACACATCCGGATCCACGTCCGATTGCTGCAATACGCCCGGAAAGCGCAACAGTTCGGTGAATTCGATATTCATGCGCGGGAAACGCGCTTCCAGATCCATCGCCAGCTCCGACAGGCGCGCCAACGCAGTGGCGTTGACCTGCAGGGATTCGGAACGAGCCTCGCCACGCAGGCGCACCGTGACGTCCACCTTGCCGCGCGACAGCTTGGCCGCGATGCGCTCACGCAGAGCCGATTCGAACACGCGCAGCTCGTCTGGCAGGCGCGGGCTCAGCTCCAGGTAACGGTGGTTAACTGTGCGCAACTCGCAGCTGAGCGTGCCGGCAGGGCCAGTCGTCTCGGCGGAGGCATAAGCCGTCATGCTGCGGGTCATTGGGAGCCTGCGGGTGTTGGAAAGGGGGCAATGGTAAACTTTCCCGCCCTGCCTTGCCCAATGGCCCCCATTCCATGAGTTCACCCAGCCGCCCCAGTGGGCGCGCCAGCGACCAGCTGCGCACCGTCACCATCGAACGCCACTTCACGCGCCACGCCGAAGGCTCGGTGCTGGTTAGCTTCGGCGACACCCGCGTGCTGTGCACCGCCAGCATCGAAGACCGCGTGCCGCCGTGGCTGCGCGGCAAAGGTGAAGGCTGGGTCACGGCCGAGTACGGCATGCTGCCCCGTGCAACCAACACCCGTACCCAGCGCGAAGCCGCACGCGGCGGCCAGGGCGGGCGCACGATGGAGATCCAGCGCCTGATCGGCCGCAGCCTGCGCGCCTGCGTGGATCGCCAAGCACTGGGTGAACGCGTGATCACGCTCGACTGCGACGTCATCCAGGCCGATGGCGGCACGCGCACGGCGGCCATCACAGGCGCCTACGTGGCATTGGTGGATGCCGTGACCACGGTGATGAAGCGCGAAAACCTGCGCCGCAACCCGATCATGGGTGCGGTGGCCGCGGTATCGGTGGGTATTTATCAAGGCGTGCCGGTCCTCGACCTGGATTACGCTGAAGACTCCAATTGCGATACCGACATGAACGTCGTGATGAACGACGGCGGTGGCTTCATCGAGGTGCAAGGCACCGCCGAGGGCCACGCTTTCCGTCGCGACGAGATGGACGCACTGCTTGGCCTTGCCGAAAAGGGCATCGCCGAACTGGTGGCCGCGCAGCGCGCAGCGCTGGAACTGCCGTAACACCGACCGGAAGGCCCATGACACGCATCGTTCTCGCCAGCAGCAATCCCGGCAAATTGGCCGAGTTCAACGCCCTGCTGGCCGACAGCGGGCTGCACGCCGAACCGCAGTCCGCTTACGACGTGCCGGATGCTGAAGAAACCGGACTCACCTTCGTAGAGAACGCACTGCTGAAGGCGCGCCACGCGTCGCGCATCAGCGGGCTGCCCGCACTAGCCGACGATTCGGGCCTGTGTGTGGCCCACCTGCGTGGGGCGCCGGGGCTCTACTCTGCGCGTTACAGCGGCGCGCACGGCGACAACGCTGCGAACAACGCGCGGCTACTGCGGGAACTGGATGGCGTGCCGACGGAACAGCGCGGCGCGTTCTTCATCAGCGTATTGGTGTTGCTTCAGCACGCTGATGACCCCGCGCCACTGATCGCCGAGGGCCGCTGGTATGGGCACGTATTGACCGAAGAGCGCGGCACACACGGCTTCGGTTACGACCCACTGTTCCTGCCGGAGAACGAGACCGTCAGCGCCGCCGAACTGCCACCCGGCATGAAGAACCGCATCAGCCATCGCGGTCGCGCGCTGGCGTTGCTGCGTAGCCAGCTTGCCGAGAAACACACGTAAATCATGTCCCTGATCGCACCACCGCTGTCGCTGTACGTCCACATGCCGTGGTGCGTGAAGAAGTGCCCCTACTGCGATTTCAACTCCCACGGCCTGCGCGGCGAACCGCCGTATGACGCCTATGTCGACGCCCTCCTCGCCGACCTCGATGCCGACCTGCGGGATTTCGGTGGCGCCGTCCACGGTCGCATCGTGCACAGCATCTTCTTTGGCGGCGGCACGCCCAGCCTGTTCACGCCTGAGCTGATCGATCGTTTCCTCGATGGCGTGCGTGGCCGGCTGTCCTTGGCACCCGGTGCGGAGGTCACGCTGGAGACCAACCCCGGCACCGTGGAGCATGGCCGTTTCGACGGCTATCTGTCCGCGGGTGTGAACCGCCTGTCGTTCGGCATCCAGAGTTTCGACGACGCCAAGCTGCGCCGCCTGGGGCGCATCCATTCGGCCAGCGAAGCCGAAGCCGCCGTGAAATCAGCCCAGGATGCGGGCTACGCAAACATCAATCTCGACCTGATGTACGCCCTGCCTGAGCAATCGCAGGAAGGTGCGCTGGCCGATGTGGCGCGTGCCATCACCCTGCAGCCCACACACATCTCGCACTATCAGCTGACCCTGGAGCCGAACACGGCCTTCGCCGCGAACCCGCCGCCACTGCCCGACGACGACCACGCCTGGGCCATGCAAGAGGCCTGCGAACAACAGCTGGGCGCATCCGGCTATAGGCAATACGAGGTATCCGCCTATGCCAGCCCCGATCGCCGCTGCGCGCACAACCTCAATTATTGGCGCTTCGGCGACTACCTCGGCATCGGTGCCGGCGCCCACGGCAAGATCACCGATGTTGCCCAGGGCGAGATCATCCGGCGCTGGAAGACCCGCCACCCCAAGGCTTACCTGGCCGCCCCTGGCGGCGCGGAGCGCATCGGAGGCAGCGGTGCGGTAGCCCGCGACGAGTTGCCGTTCGAGTACATGCTCAACGCCCTGCGCCTGATTGACGGCGTGCCCACGACCGACTTCACCGAACGCACCGGACTGCCCCCGGAGCGTATCGCCGACGCCATGGCCCAGGCGCACCGGAAAGGCTGGCTCACCGACAGTCCCGACCAGCTGCAGACGACAGCACTCGGCCAGCGCTTTCTCAATGACGTCATTTCCGGATTTCTTGACTGAGTCCACCGTCCGGCCGATGGCGTGCCCAGAGCGCGGGCTTTAGACTCTCAGCCATCCGGGGGGAATGAATCTAGGGTCTGTATGGAAGTCGAACAGCAGGGTCGACGGCCACCGCTTGCACCCGATCGGGAGCTGCGTCCTGATCGTGCAGGCTGGGCGCCGCGTGCCCGTCGACTGATCGAAGAAACGCACGCGCTGTGCATCAGCTGGCTGGAGATGCCCTTGCGCCAGTGCCTCAGCGATGCAGAGCAACGCCTCTACGCGCTGGCGGAGCGGTCCCGCAACCCGAACGAACAGCAACAGTGCCTGTATTCCCGCCAACTGCTGCAACAACGGCGCGGCGGCATGGAGCGAAGCTTCATGGAAGGCGTCCGGCAATATTTCAACGGTGTGGGCGCCGTACCGGAGCCCGAAGCAACCACCGACGCACCGCGTCGCCCCCTGGAACTGCTCGATACCACCGAGCATGAACAGACCGTGGCGGTGGACAAGCTGGTTGCGCGCGGCGAAGCCCGCCATGGCTCGTCGCTGTTCGAGCTGGGTTATCGCCTTGCCGTGCTGGTGGGCCTGCCGCCCCTGGAGGGCGAGCGCCTGCCGCTGGGGCCACATGCCCTGGCCACGTCATTTCGTGGGGCGCTGACATCACTGGAACTGTCCATCGAGCACAGCTTGCTGGTGCTGCACAGTTTCGACACCGTCGTGGTGCACGGCCTATCGACGCTGTACGACACCGTCAACGAACACCTGCGCGCTGACGGCATCCTGCCGCAGTTGCGCGCGTTCCCGACCGCATCGCGCGCGCCGCAGGAACGGCAGCCGCGCGCTGCCGACAGCGACACTCAGCCAGCCGCGTTCAACCGCCAGCCGTCTACTGCGACCACACCCGCTGCACCCGGCCAGCCGCGCAGCGACAGCATCGCCGTGCTCGACAGCTTGCGCGAAATGCTCGCGCAGCACCGCACGGGCCAGGGTGCGCTGAACAACCCGGATGGCGGCCGCACCGCGACACCCGAAGAGTTGCAACTGGCATTGGACGCCCTGCAATTACACGTCAGCGATGTCGCCGACCATGCGCGACGCGAGCTGCTCAGCGCGCATGCGTTGCGGGAAGAGCTGCTTGGCCAGCTCAACGCCGGGCGGCCTGACGGCTCGACGCACATGCAGCTGACCGACGAGCAGGGCGATACCGTGGAACTGGTCGCCATGCTATTTGAGCAGATGGATCGCCAGTTGCATCACCAGGGCAATGCGCATTCGCTGCTGGGCGACCTGCAATTGCCGCTGCTGCGTATGGCGGTGGCAGACCAGGACTTCTTCAACCAGCGTGAACACCCCGCGCGCAAGCTGCTGGGCGTAGTCACCGACGCGGCAAATGATTGGCTGGATGGCCCGGATGGCGACATTGATCGCTCACTTGAAGCCAAGCTGATCCAACTGGTCGACCGTGCGCGGCGCGAACCGCCCAGCACCGGCCTCTATACCAGCCTGCTGGCCGATATCGAACATCATCTTGGCCTACTCAACCGCAAGGCGCAGATCGCCGAGCGACGCCAAGTAGAGGCCATGCAGGGGCGTGAACGGCTCGAACAGGCACGCCATCGCGCCGCTGAACTGATGACGGAGCGCTTCGAGCGATACAACCCGCGCGGCCTGCTGCGCACCCTGCTCGAACGTGCATGGTCCGACGTGCTTGCGCTAACGCTCCTGCGCCACGGTGAAGACAGCGAAGCTTTCACTTCGCGCTTGCGCACCACTGATCAACTGCTCGGCCAGCATCCGGTGACGGATCGCCATCTGTTGCAGGCAGAAGTGGAAGCCGGCCTGCAGCAAATCGGCATGCACGCCGAGGAAGCTGTGCAGGTCGCACAGCGCCTGCTGGGCATTCCCGCGCAAAGCCCGGCCAGCCAGGAAACCGCTACGACCACCGAGCTGGCGCTCAAGCTCAAACAACGCCAACGGCTGGGCGAACAAGTGTCACCGGAAACAGCCGCACCGACACCGACACCGACGCCGGCAGCAGCAGCGACACCCGCACCCAGCCCCGCGGCAGATTCACCGGAACGGCGAATTCGCCAGCGCCTGCGCCAATTGCCGTTCGGCAGCTGGTTCGAATTCATCGATCCAGCCAACGGCCGCATCACCCAGCGCAAGCTGGCCTGGTACTCACCGGTATCTGGCAACAGCCTGTTCGTCACCCGGCGCGGCCTGCGCAGCCAGGAAATGACACTTGAACACCTCGCACACGAAATGGCCTGCGGCCGCGTGCGCGAAATGCCTCCGATGAAGGAAAGCCTGCTTGATCGCGCCTGGCACGCCTTGACCAGCCACCTGCGCCAGATCACCAGCAGCCAAGCCACACACTCACGCCCCGGAGCCTCGACGTGAGCGAGAACGTGGCATCCATCGACCAGCGTCGCGCCCTGCGCAAACGCGCCAATTTCACCGCCGTGGTCACCGATGTGATCACCGGCCAGCCCATCGGCCATCTCGGCAACCTTTCCGCCAACGGCATGCTGCTGATCAGCACGCGCCCGCCACGTAGCGAAGCGATCTATCAGGTGAGCCTGACCCTGCCCGGGTTGGGCAGCACACCGCAGAGCATCGAAGTCGGGATACAGGAGCAGTGGCACGAGGCTGCAGCCAGTCCTGGGCAGGTATGGGCGGGGTATCGCATCGTGGCGATTGATGATGCGGATGCGGCGTTGTTGGATGCTTGGCTGGAGCAACCGGAGAGGGACTAACTGGGTGTTCTTTCGCTTCAGTGTGTTGGCCGAAGCGAACACGCCGTTTTGTTCTTTTCTCCCTCTCCCCTACGGGGAGAGGGTTGGGGTGAGGGGTGGGTGCTCGCCTCGACGGTTCATCTTTAGCCGTCATCCCGGCGTAGGCCGGGATCCAGTTTCTGTAGTAGTCGGTTGTCGCTTCGTGCGTTACCGCGACCTGGCCGCTTACGCAGCGGGCGTTTCGATCGTCTGCCGACGACGCGAAGCTAGTCCCCGTGGGACGCTCGAGTCACTTTTCTTTGTTGGCCCAAAGAAAAGTAACCAAAAGAAATGGCCTGACAGGCCAACGCCCGCAGCATTCCTTAGGGAAAAGCCCGAGCGCTTGAGGACCGTTGCTACTTGGCAACCTTCGCCTCTACACAGCGGGTACTTCGGAACGCTTCGCAACGCGCCAATGCGGAGAGGACTTAAAGCAGGCTTCGCTACGCTTCCCAACCGCTGTGGAGAACTCGCCACGTAACGGCGATGCCTTTCTTTCTTGGCTTTGTGCACTCGGAGCGAGAGCAACGCGACCTACGAGTGCGATGTGCAGCGTAGCTGCACGAGCCGTCCGCTCAGTGCTTTTGACCTTCGGCCCCCCTGTGCGGCGGTGAGGGGTGGACGAAAAGGCCCGCAGGGGGATCGGCAGGGATGCCGATCCCTTTTCGCCAGGGCAGGAGCCCTGTCGAAAAGCCCGGCCGCCCCTCACGAACTGGCCGGCGCAGCCGGCCAGCGCCAAGTGGGGGTGCCCTTTCTTTGGGTTACTTTTCTTTGGGCAAGCAAAGAAAAGTGACTCGGCCTCCGGTAGGAGGGCGAAAGCCCGCCGCAGGCGAGCCAGGTCGCCCTAGCGCGACAACCAAGCGATACAGAAGGCCCTCGCCAAAATGGCGACTCAGATGAATCGATATGGCGAGCACCCGCCCCTCACCCCAACCCTCTCCCCAAAGGGGAGAGGGAGCACCGTGCGCAGCCCCAAAACTGGCGATGCCGCCCCCACCGCGCCATCATGTCCCCCTCCCTTCGCCCCAACGCCCAAACACCCAGGCCCCCTCCCCGGAGTCAACATGCAAGACCGCCTCGCCCCCCTCTATCCCCAGCACCTCGCCACCCTGCGCCAGCGCGCCGACAAGGCGCTCGTATTGGGCGGCTTCGATCACCTCGTGATCGCGGCGGGATCTCCGTTGCGCAAATTCCTCGACGACCAGGACTACCCCTTTGTCGCGAATCCGCATTTCCGCCACTGGCTGCCGCTGACCGACACGCCGGGGAGCTGGATCGTTTACACGCCGGGCAAGAAACCGAAGCTGATCTATCTGCAGCCCAAGGATTACTGGCACGTGGTGCCTGCAGCACCGAGCGGCTACTGGGTGGAGCACTTCGACATCGAGATCGTGCGCAACGCCACCGATGCCGTCGCCCTCCTGCCCGGTGAACATACGCGTCGCGCCATCCTCGGTCCGGAGTGCCCAGAGGTGCCGGGCGCCGAGGCGAACAACCCGCAGGCTGTACTCGATTACCTGCACTGGCACCGCTCGTACAAGACACCGTACGAGTTGGAGCTGATGCGCGAAGCGAGCCGCATCGGCACGCGTGCGCACCGCGCCGCGGAGCACGCCTTCCGCACGGGCGAGAGCGAGTTCGGCATCCACATGGCGTATCTCGCCGCAGCAGGCCAGATCGACGCCGAACTGCCTTACGCCAGTATCGTGGGCCTCAATGAACACGGCGCCGTGCTTCATTACACGCACTTCGACCGCAGGGCGCCAGCGGAAAGCCGCTCGTTCCTGATCGATGCGGGCGCCAGCGCCGCCGGTTATGCGAGCGACATCACCCGCACCTACGCCGCCAAGGGTCACGACGAATTCCAGGCACTGATCGACAGCGTCGATGTGGCACAGCGAGACTTCGTGGCGAAGGTGCGCGCGGGCCAGAGCTACCCTGAGCTGCATATCCACGCCCACCACGTACTGGCCGATGTGCTTCGCGAGCACGGCATCATCCGCATGAGCGCGGAGAGCGCCGTGGCGTCGGGTGTCACCGCCGCCTTCTTCCCGCATGGCCTGGGCCATCCCATCGGCCTACAGGTGCATGACGTGTCTGGCTTCCAGGCGTCGGAAACCGGCGGCGCCATCGCGCGGCCCCAGGGCCACCCCTACCTGCGCATGACCCGCGTGCTCGAGGCAGGCATGGTGGTGACGATCGAGCCCGGCCTGTACTTCATCGACATGCTGCTCGACGAACTGCGTGCCAAGCCGGTATCCGCCGATATCGACTGGTCGCGTGTAGCGCAGTTCCGTCCCTATGGCGGCATCCGCATCGAGGACGACGTGGTGTGCACCGATGGCGCACCCGAGAACCTCACGCGCGACGCCTTTGCACTCATCGGTTGAGCAGCAAGCACGAAACACTTTTTGAAGGAGCCCGCCCGGAAGTCCCGGGCAGGCCGTAGGTAAAAACACCTACACCAGGACGCCCCACGTTCGTAGTGACATTTCAGCCCACGCGGCTATCCACCACTGCGTCATCGTCCCGCACGACAACTTCACATTCCTTGCGTATGCTCGCCCAAGGTAAAACCAGGGGTCTGAAGCATGCCCACGCCGTCCGTTGAGCCGGCCCGTTCAAGCCCGGGTTCCATCGACCCACCTAGGCCGCCACTGCGTCGACTGGGGCGCGAGTTAATCTTTCTGGTGCTCGCCAAGATCGCCTTTATTTCGCTGATCTGGTGGGTAGTCGCAGCACACTACGCCCGCCCCGATACCCGTCCTTCCGCCATCGAGCATCTGCTCGCGCCGGCACCTTCCTCTTCCTCACCGCAAGCAGACAGCCCATGATCATCGACTCCGATGTCGTCACGCTCTCACGCCTGCAGTTCGCGCTGACCGCGCTCTATCACTTCCTGTTCGTGCCGCTCACCTTGGGCATCGTGTGGATCCTCGCCATCATGGAGAGTGTCTATGTGATGACCGGGCGCGAAGTCTGGAAGCGCATGGTGCAGTTCTGGGGCGTGCTGTTCGGCATCAACTTCGCCATGGGTGTCGCCACCGGCGTCACCATGGAGTTCCAGTTCGGCATGAACTGGGCGTACTACGCGCATTACGTGGGCGACGTGTTCGGCACGCCGCTGGCCATCGAGGGCCTGATGGCGTTCTTCCTTGAAGCGACTCTGGTCGGCCTGTTCTTCATGGGCTGGAACCGCATGTCGCGGGTGTCGCATCTGCTGACCACCTGGTTCCTCGCGCTGGGCACCAACCTCTCCGCGCTGTGGATCCTCATCGCCAACGGTTGGATGCAAAACCCGGTCGGCTCGGCCTTCAACGCGCAGACCATGCGCATGGAAGTGACCTCGTTTACCGAGGTGATGTTCAACCCCGTCGCGCAGGCCAAGTTCGTACATACGGTAAGCGCAGGCTACGTGGTGGGCTCGATGTTCGTGCTGTCCATCAGCGCTTGGTACTTGCTGAAGGGACGCAACACCGATTTCGCCAAGCGCTCGATGACGGTCGCAGCCAGCTTCGGTCTGGCCGCCGCGCTGTCGGTGGTGGTGCTGGGTGACGAGTCCGGTTACGCCGTCTCCGAGAACCAGAAGATGAAGATGGCGGCCATCGAGGCCATGTGGGAAACCGAGCCCGCACCCGCGTCCTTTACGCTGATCGGCGTGCCGGACGTGGAGAACCACACCACGCACTATGCGTTGCGCATCCCGTGGGTGATGGGCCTGATCGGCACGCGTTCCATCGACAAACCGATTCCGGGCATCGCCAATTTGGTGGAAGACACCAAGGGCCGCATCAACAACGGCATCCTCGCCTACGACGCCATGCTGGCGCTGCGCCAGGACAAGAACAACGAGCAGGCCAAGAATGTACTGGCCACGCACGACAAGGACATGGGTTATGCGCTGCTGCTCAAGCGCTTCATGGACGACCCGCGCAAGGCCACGCCAGCGGATATCCAGAAGGCGGCCGACAGCACCATCCCGAATGTGCCCGTATTGTTCTGGTCATTCCGCCTGATGGTGGCCTGCGGCTTCTATTTCATCCTGCTGTTCGGCGTTATGTTCTGGCAGGCGAGTAAGCGCCAGCTCGACAAGCGCCGCTGGCTGCTCAAGCTCGCCCTGTGGAGCCTGCCGTTGCCGTGGCTTGCCGCCGAACTGGGTTGGATCGTGGCCGAATACGGCCGCCAGCCCTGGTCTATTGAAGGCATCCTGCCGACGGCTTTGGGTGTGTCCAGCGTCACGGCCGGACAGGTGTGGACATCGCTGGCGGGCTTCGTGCTGTTCTACAGCGTGCTGGCCATCATCGATGCCGTGCTGATGGTGAAGTACGCGAAGAAGGGCCCGGACGGACTCGGCCTATGGCCGCCGACCGAACCGGCGCCCGCCGTCACCACCGCACCGGCCCACGCCTGAGGAGAACGCCATGTTCGACTATGAAACGCTACGCGTGATCTGGTGGGCCCTGCTCGGTGTGTTGCTGATCGGCTTTGCCATCATGGATGGCTTCGATTTCGGCATCGCAGCGCTGCTGCGCGTGCTAGGCAAGACCGAAGACGAGCGGCTGGTGATGCTGGAAACCATCGAGCCCACCTGGGAAGGCAATCAGGTGTGGTTCGTGCTGGGCGGCGGCGCGGCGTTTGCGGCGTGGCCACAGCTTTATGCGGTGTCGTTCTCCGGCATGTACCTGGCGATTTTCCTGGTGCTGGTAGCACTCATCCTGCGGCCTGTGGGCTTCAACTTCCGCGGCAAGGTGCACAACGAACGCTGGCGCACCGTATGGGACTACGTGTTGACCGCATCCGGCATCGTGGTGATGCTGATTTCGGGTGTAGCCTTCGGCAACTTGTTCCTGGGTGCGCCATTTCAGTTCGACGACGATCTGCGCATGAGCTGGCATGGCAGCTTCTTCGAATTGCTGCATCCGTTCGCACTGGTCGCCGGCTTGGTCTCGCTGAGCATGCTGCTGGCCCACGGCGCCTGCTGGGCAGCGTACAAGGCTGACCACATCATCGCCGACCGTGCCGTTCGCGTGGCGCGCTGGACCACGCTTGCCTATGTGGTGCTCTACGTCGTCGCTGGCATCTGGCTCGCTTATGGCGTGCCCGGCTACGCCATCGTCGGCCCAGTGGTGACGGATGGCGTATCCAATCCGCTCTTCAAGCAGGTGGCGCATGGCAGCAGCTGGTTCGCCAGCTATATGGAGCACCCGTATTTCTGGCTGGCCCCCGTACTCGGTTTTGCCGGCGCCATCGGCGTGCAGCTCACCGTGGGTAAAAAGGGGTTGGGCGGCTTCATATGCAGTAGTTTGATGGTGGCGGGCACCATTCTTTCTGCCGGCTTTGCGCTGTTTCCGTTCCTGCTGCCGTCGCGCCTTGACCCGCGTTCGAGCCTCACCGTTTGGGATGCGTCATCCAGCCAAGGTACGTTGGGACTGATGTTGGCCATGACGATTATTTTCATGCCGATCATCATCATCTATACCAGCTGGGTGTATCACGTGATGCGCGGCCGCGTCACGCTAGACCAGGTGCGCCACTCCGGCCACGGTTACTGAGAGAGGAACGACGCCATGTGGTATTTCTCCTGGATTCTCGGCCTCGGCCTCGCTACAGCATTCGGCATCCTCAATGCCATGTGGTACGAGGTGCAAGCAACCGACGAAGCACATCAACGCAAGGATCCGCACCCGCCAGGGCGGTGACAGGCCAATGCACAGTGGGAGCGCACGCGGTGCGCTCCCACCAAGAAGCAGCAGCTCAACGCGAAGCCAACAGGGCCTCGATCTCGTCCGCATCCTTGGGCACGCCGTCGGTCAGCACATCGTGGCCATCCTTGGTCACCGCTATGTCGTCTTCAATGCGGATGCCGATACCACGCCAGCGTTCGGCCACGGTGAAATCACCCGGCGGCACGTAGATGCCCGGCTCCACCGTCACCACCATGCCCGGCTCGAGCACGCGCGGCTCGCCATCCACGCGGTAATCGCCGACGTCGTGCACATCGAGGCCTAGCCAGTGCCCGGTCTTGGCCGGAAAGAAACGCTTGTAGCTGCCGTCGGCGACGGCATCGTCAGCGGTGCCCTTGATCAGGCCGAGTGCGCACAACCCTTCGCAAATCACCTGCACGGCCACCTCGTGCGCCGCACTGAACGCACGCCCGGGCAGCACTTCGTCAATCGCCGCCAGCTGCGCAGCCAGCACCACTTCGTACAGAGCACGCTGCTCGCGGTTGTAGCGGCCATTGATGGGGAAAGTGCGCGTGATGTCGGACGCGTAGCAATCCACTTCCGCGCCGGCATCCACCAGCAACAGCTCGCCATCGCGCAAGATGGAGCGATTGGCCGTGTAATGCATCACGCAGGCATGCGCACCACCGGCCACGATGGGTGGAAACGCCGGAACCGCGCCGCGGCTGCGCATAACGCGCAGGATCTCGGCTTCCACTTCGTATTCATGGCGGCCCGAGATGGCCGATTGCATGGCCGCACGATGCGCCTCGGCGGCGATCGATGCCGAGTCACGCATCAGCTTCAGCTCGCCACGCGATTTGTACAGACGCAGGTCGTGGAGCAGATGCCCCAGTGCCACGAACTCTTTCGGCACCACACCGCCCCCGCGCAGCTGGCGCAGACGACGCATCCAGCCCAGCAAGCGGGCGTCGAACTCGGGTTCGCGACCGAAATGGCAGTAGACACGCGCCCTGCCCTCGATCATGCCGGGCAGGATGTCGTCGATGTCGTCGATGGGGAACGCATCGTCCATGCCGTGTTCGCTCACGGCACGATCGGTGCCGATGGATTCACCGTGCCAGCGCTCGTGTTCCTCGTCGCGCTCACGACAAAACAGCACGGCCTCGCCGTGCTTGCGGCCCGGCAACAGCGCCAGCACGGCATCGGGTTCGGGAAAACCCGAGAGATAATGCAGGTCCGAATCCTGCCGATACGGCCAGTTAGCATCCGCGTTGCGTACACGTTCGGGCGCGGCGGCGATCAAGAGCACAGCATCCTCGCCCGCCATGCGCATCAACTGGCGGCGCCGACGAGCGTACTCTTCGGACGAAATATTCAATGCACGGTGTCGTTGCTGGAATCGTGGCGGTTCGAGCATTCCGCAAACAGCAGCATCGCGCCCATGCGCACAAACTCATGGACTTCGATCAGCGCATCCTCATCTTCAGCCTCCTCGCCAAATTCGAAGGACGATGCCGCGATGGTGCCGAGATCCTTGAGGATCTCCTGCGCTTCATCGGACAACTTGCCGTGCGTCTCGGCGCCGCCCAGACCGAAGCCACCCAGGAAACCGCGACACCAGTCGACGAGGGCATCGGCGCGCTCGGTCACCGGCCGATCGTCCGCCGGCAGCAACGGCTCGAAACCCAGCTCGGGGTCGGCCAGCTCGGATTCGGTCTGCTTTACCAAGCGCTCCAGCAACGCCTGATCGCCCGGCGACGGCGTGGCGGCCTCGGCATCCAAGTGCAACACCGCCACCAACGATTGCCGGCCCACGCGGCCACCACCGGCCAGGAACCCGCATAGCGAGCCGTGCAGGCCACTCGCATCCTCAGCTAGTTGCAGACGGGCTGCCGCGGCGTCCAGTTCGTCGTAGCCAATGGGCTCGTTTGCTGTCATGGCGTGGCTCCTTTCAAGACAATGCACGAGTTTAATGCACTGGTTCCCAGAACGTCCGCCAGCCTGCTGCTTTCGGCAGGCCTCCTGTTATAGTTTCCGCCCATGAGCGTGCCCGATTCCGTCAAGCCAGACCCCGTCAAGCAAGAGCTTGCAGCCCTCGGCGAACAAGTCGACCGGCTGCTTGACACCGTGCGTCGCCTCAACGAGGAAAACCGCAGCCTGCGCCACAGCCAGGAACAGCTGGCCAGCGAACGTGCCGGCCTCATGGCACGCAACGAACAGGCGCGCAGCCGTGTCGAGGCAATGATCCAGCGACTGAAGGCGCTCGAGAACAATGGCTGAGAGCAATTTGGGTACCACCGCCAACGAACCGGTCGCCCTGCGACTGGTGGATCGCGAATTCCTGATCGCTTGCGCGCCGGAAGAGCGCGAAGGGCTGCTGGAATCCGCCGCCTACCTCGATCGCAAGATGCGCGAATTGCGTGCCAACGCCAAGGCGCCGGGCTTCGATCGCCTGGCCGTGCTGGCGGCTATCAGCGTCACGCACGAGTTCCTGGCGCTGCGCAAGCAGCACACTGGCTCTGATCAGAGCGTGACTGACGGCATCACCGCATTGCGTCGCAAGCTTGAAGCCGCACTCGCTGCCCACATAAAATAGTCCACGGCGTTATCTGCGGTGTGCGCCAGCACACTCTTACATTTGCCTTGTTCCTAAATACGGCCCCGGGTCGGCTTTTCATTGGTCGTTGTGCATGTCCGCCGCGTGCGGAAAGCCTTGAGACCATGTCGCCCTCCCACCTGATCCATCGTGGATCAAGGTCGTTTGGTGGGCAGCGGCACCGCGGTTAACGCCACCTCATTCCCTACTTGCGGCGCCGAAAGGAGCGCCGCAAGTGCAAAGGGCTCGCGAAAGCCCATCGGCGCCGTCCATTCAGGGGCCGCTCGCACTGCAGGAGACGCGAACGTGGACGCCAACGCCCAGCGACGCGAATTACGCCGGCAACTGGCCGAACAGCGCCGCGCCCTGACGCCCCCGCAGCGGATCGCCGCGGCTCAGGGGCTGCGCCGCAGCCTGGAACAACTCCCCGAGTACCTTACCGACGCGCGAGTGGCCGGTTACTGGGCCTGCGACGGCGAGTTGCCGCTGAACCTCGTCATTCCGCCGCTGGCTACGCGGGGACAGCAGTTCCTGCTGCCGGTGATAGGCCCGAACCATCAGCTGCGTTTCGCGCCATGGCAGTCCGGCGAGGACGTCCAGCCCAACCGCTACGGCATTCCTGAACCCGCCAAGCCAAGCGAGCTGCTGGAACCCTTCCAGCTCGACCTGGTACTGGTGCCACTGACGGGCTTTGACCGCCGAGGCAACCGGCTGGGCACGGGTGGGGGCTATTACGACCGCGCGTTTGCCTTCCTCAACGAGCAGGTGCGCCCCACGGAACCACTGTTGGTCGGCATCGCCTACGCATTCCAGGAGCTGCCCGAGATCGATGAAGAGCCCTGGGACGTGCCGCTCGATTTCATCGCTACGGACCGCGAACTGATCGACTGCCACGCCACCGGCGAGAACGGAGAAGCCAGCGCATGAGTAAGAACACCCAATACTGGCTGATGAAGTCGGAGCCGGATGCCTTCTCCATCGACGACCTGAAGAAAAAGGGTCAGGAAGCCTGGGACGGCGTGCGCAACTACCAGGCGCGCAACTTCATGCGCGATGGCATGCGCGTGGGTGACAGGATTTTCTTCTACCACTCCAATTGCGCCGAACCGGGCATTGTCGGCATTGCCGAGGTCGCCACGGATGCCTATCCCGACCCCAGCCAGTTCGACCCGAAGAGCAAGTACTTCGATGCCGCCAGCTCGCGCGATAACCCGCGCTGGGCGCTGGTGGACGTGAAGTTCGTGAAGAAGCTCAAGCACACCATCACGCTCAAGCAACTGCAGGCCGAACCCGCGCTCGCCGACATGGCGCTGGTGCGCAAGGGCAACCGACTCTCCGTCATGCCGGTGGGCGCCGAGGAATGGCGCCACATCCTGACGATGGAATAACTCTTTCCCTTATTGGAACCCACGCTCATGAGCGCCAACGAAAAACGCCAGGCCGGCGAAGCCGCCATCCGCTACGTCGAAGATGGAGCCATCGTCGGTGTCGGCACCGGCTCTACCGTCGCCTTCTTCATCGACGCACTAGCCGACTTGAAGGATCGTATTCAAGGCGCGGTGTCCAGTTCCGAACAGTCGACCGCGCATCTGAAGCGCCTGGGCATCCCTGTGCTCGACCTCAATGCCACCGGTCGACTCACGCTCTACGTGGACGGTGCCGACGAATGCGATCCGCACAAGCGCCTCATCAAGGGCGGCGGCGCTGCGCTCACGCGCGAGAAGATCATTGCCGAAGCCAGCGACAAGTTCGTCTGCATCATCGACTCGGGCAAGCAGGTCCCGCTGCTGGGCAAGTTCCCGCTGCCCATCGAAGTGATTCCGATGGCGCGCAGCTTGATCGGTCGGGAGATCGTCAAGCGCGGCGGCAACCCGGTGTGGCGCGACGGCGTGGTCACCGATAACGGTAACTGGGTGATCGACGTGCACGGTTGGCAGATTACCGACCCGGTGGGCCTGGAGAACGACCTCAACCAGATCCCGGGCATCGTCACCGTGGGCCTGTTCGCGCGCCGCGCAGCGGATGTGGTGCTGGTGGGCGACAAAGTAATGTAAGTCCGCTTCATCGCGCGGGACAAAAAACGCCTTCCGGACTCCGGGAGGCGTTTTTGCTTGAGGGCTCGTCAGCCACCACTTCCGTTGATGGCCTTTACGTCATATCGGTCGAAGACGGCATCGAATCGTAGGCGACGCTCACCGTGACCTTGGGCGGTTCCGGCCCCTGGTGCAGCGCGCGTGCACGATCGATCAACGCCTTGTCCGCCAGCGTCATGCGATCGAGCATGCGCAGGTGCTGCAACCAACTTTCGATCAACAGCACTTCACGCCAGATCTCGCCCCTGCGCACATCCCGATACAAGCCCCAATAGCGCACGCCATTGCGTAATCGCAGATGCCTGAGGTCATCGGCCAGCGCCATGAATTCACCAGCCTGCTCCGGAGCGATCACATACTCGATGGCCATCACCACGTCGCCGCGCTCGTGGTCGAACGTAAGCACCGGCCGCTTGTCGCCCGGGCGCATCGCCGGCTTCACGCTGCCTGCATCGAACTGCGGAAACTGCGAGTGATACATCAGGAACGCGGTGATGCCCATGGTGACCGCCGCCGACAGGATGGCACCGGACACGCCCATGGTTTCCGCCAGATGCCCCCACAGGAACGAGCCGATGGCGAGGCCGGCATAAAGCGCGGTCTGATAGAGGGCCAACGCCCTCCCCTTCACCCAGTCCGGCACCAGCAATTGCACGTTCGCGTTGTACTCGGTCAATGCGGCGATCCAACATGCACCAGCCACGCCCAATGCCGGCATGATCACTGCCAACGAGCCTGCGTAACCCAGCAACAGCAGCATGACGGCCAGGGTGAAAGCGGCAGCGCTGATCAGGCGACTGGATCCCAGCAGCCGGCGCAACAGCGGTACCAGCACGCTACCCAGGATCGCGCCCAAACCCAGCGTACCCAGCATGTAGCCATAGAGCGCGGCACTTCCGTCCGGTCGTTCGCGCGCCACCAGCGGCAGCAGAGCCCAGATCACGCTCGCGGTGAACCCAAACATGAAAGAACGCAACATCGCCAGGCGCGTCACCGTGGAATTCCACGTGAAGCGCATGGCCGCGATGACGCCCTCGCCCATGCGCTCAGGCGGCAAGGTGCGAACGGGCAGCTCGCGTTGCCAGTACCACAACGCCGCGATCAAGCCGACGTAACTGATGGTGTTGACCAAGAAAACCCAACTGGGCGCCAGCACGCTGAGCAGCAAACCGCCCAATGCGGGCCCGACGGCGCGCGCCACGTTGTAGTTGACGCCATTGAGCAGCACCGCCGAACTCACCATGCGATGTGGCACCTGCTCGCCTACCGCCGATTGCCATGCCGGCACGGTGATAGCACTGCCCAGCGAGATCCAAAGCACCGCGAGTATCAGCAAGGTTGGGTCGAGCGTGCCTACGAAAGCCAGCGCCGTAAGGAAGATAGCGCCCGCCATCTCCACCACCTGACCGACCAGCATGATCTTCCGCTTGTCGTAGTTGTCGGCCAGTACGCCCGTGGCAATCGACAACACCACCAATGGCGCTGCAGATGCCACCTGCACCATCGCCACCATGATCGGGCTGGCGTGCGCCGCCGTAATCACCCAGGCCACCGCCACCGACTGCGCCCACGTGCCCAGGTTGCCGAACAGGTTGGCGATCCAGATCTGCCGGAACACCGGCACCGTCAGCGGTGCCAGCACGCTCGACTCGCGCTCCTCCGTTGGCTTGGGAGCGGCATCGACCTCTGGCGCGGTGGACTGGAGCATCGGCGGCCCATGGGTTGACCGGCATGGCCGGCGACTGGCAGCAAGGTTCGGCGCCATCCTGTCCTTGGGCTGTGAATGTCGTGCAGGAGAGCGAATCCCAACGCCCAACTTGTACCGCCAGCGAGCGACCGCTAGGCTCTTTTCCGGGGACCAGGAGCGGTGGATGGAACATATCGCTTACCCGACTGTGCCCGGCACCGCCGGCGACAGGCGGAATTGTCATCGTGACCGCGCCAAGGCTTGCGCTCAATCCGCGCAGGGACGGTTTCGTCTACACGTTTCATTCCGTCTGTTTCGCATCGCACTTTCCAGGTCGTACCTGCATGGCTTTCACCGCAGGGGCCGCATACGGCTCCGGGCGCAACCAATTCATCGCCTGCTCGTGCGCAGGCCTTCGCAATCAGTGACTCCAAACAGGTGGGGGACTCGGCATGCCTAACGGCGAGAAGATATGGATAGCGCAGAATGGGCAGAAGAGCGGCCCTTTCGCTGAAGACGAGGTACGCCGCTGGATAGCCGAGGGGCGCTTCGGGCCCGATACGCTGGCCTGGCATAAAGGCATGCCTGAATGGGTGCCACTGTCCTCCCTGTTCCCGGAAGAAGCCGCTACCCCGACGCCACCCCCGCCAGTACTCAAGGCAGCGGCAAGCGCTCCCGCTGTCTTTGTCGCGGAGGATCGCCCTGGCCCGACCTACAGCTACGACGAGCGTGCTCCGGCACCAAGCCCCTCTGGCGTCAGCTATGCGTCGCACGACGACGATGCGTCCGAGACTCTGAGCCGTCGCAACCTTCCCGCACCGCCGTCCCTGCACTGGGGTCTGGTGTTTCTGTTCAGCATCCTTACGCTTGGAATCTTCACCATCGTCTGGCCATTTATCCAAGCGAACTGGGTGAAGAAGATCGACAGCGACAGCAAGGCCACCACCATGCTGGTCGCCGGCCTGGCCTGCCTCATCGTTGGTGAAGTGATATCGGCGGGCAGCAGGAGATCGGGTCTCGGCGGCTTGCTCTCACTTGCCTACTACGTGCTCTGGTACGTCTCCTACTTTTCGATGGCCGGCTCCATCAAGCGCAAGCTTGCCGAATACCACCTGCCGGTGGAGATCGGTGGCGTCACGTTGTTCTTCTTCACCACGTTCTACCTGCAAGGCCAACTGAGCTGGATTTCGCGCTGGAAGGAGACCGGATCGAGCAACCCGAAGCCGCCCAAAGGTGCGTTCTATTTCCTCATGCTGGTTCCCATCTTTGTGATTGCGATGCTTGCCGCGATTGCGATTCCGGCTTATCAGAACTATGTGAAGCGGGCGCATGATGTTGAGTTGCAGCGCGGGGAGTAAGGATTGGTGGGTGCGGAACAAAAAGCCCGCCTTTATGGCGGGCTTTTTTGTGTCCTGAGGTACATGGCTGGCGTTGCACGCAGTCTTGTTATTGCGGGAAATTTTCTCAAATGTTGATTCGCCTCCTATGTACCGACGAAAAACAAAAGCCCGCGATAGGAGCGGGCTTTGTTTGGGCTTTCGCTAGCGTGCGACTCTGGGATTGTTCGCCCCATCCTTGGGGCTCACCCCTTCGCGCTACGCGCTACGGGGCCAGCGCGTTGCGCTGTCCAAATTCGTTCCAGACGAATTTGTCGAACGAGGTTTGTCTCCTGAACCCTCCCAACGAAAAACAAAAAGCCCGCCGTAAAGGCGGGCTTTTTGTTTTTGGCTGGGAGACTAGGATTCGAAAGGTTCGAAGCCCGCAACCAAGAATCAAGGCCTTACGGAGCACGTGGGCTTCGAGGTGGGAGCATGGTGGGAGCAAAGTGGGAGCGTTGCAAGTGAGTCTCCCAGCCAGGATGAGTTCCGGTCAGGTTGGACACCAATTCCCGAAGGAGGCGACCACTGTGTTGGTGCTGACGGCTGCCCGTAGGGATTTCCGGCTTGTCGCCAGACAGGCGTGCCGGCAAGCTGGAAGCGTCTGATCTCGAACCGGAACGGGCCTCAGGAAGGAGGGGAAGAATGGACTTGGTTGCACTGCGTGCTGCTGTTGAAAGCGAGATTGAGAACTACCTCTACGACATTCATCCCAAAGCTATCGGCCGGCCACTGCCTCAAGAGTGGGTGGACGCTCAGTTGATTGAGATGCGAGCTGCGCTCGTTGAGCCTACCTGGCGCGACATCAAAATCAGGGATTCGTATGAGCAAGTCATTGGCTCAGCCGAGTGTGAGATTAGGTCCTGCGTCATGGTTGCCGATGACCGGCAGGGCTATGAGCTGTACTTTGATCCGACTCAAAGAGACTTCGTACTCGCTTACTCGGGCGATCCGCCGGTCACATTCAATGTACGGGGCGATGCCGTCGGGTGCTTCATGGCACGCTAGCTGAATCGTTCGCTCCCGAACTAAGCAGACATCGAGAACCGGGGAAGGAAATGTCGAAAGCGTTCGGTTTCCATGACGTGCTAGAGCCAACTGGTGGTGGCCCAAAGACCATTCGTGTCCAAGCGAGGGTGCACATGCTTAGCACCGAAGAGGGCGGCCGGACCAGCCCGGTAACGACTCGATATCGGCCAAACCACAATTTCGGTGGAGCTACCGATCTGACCTTTTACATTGGTCAATTCGAGGTTACGGGGGAACGCTGGATTGAGCCTGGGGAGACCGCCGAGCTAGTGGTCGAGTTCCTAAACGTAATGGGGATCACGGAGCTATTGCAGCCTGGGCGACGTTGGCGAATTCAGGAGGGCGGAAAGCTGGTCGCTGACGCCGAGGTCATTTCTGTTCTTTGAGCATGTCCGCTTTCGACTCGAAGCTAACCTAAGGAAGTTTGGAGACACCGCACATGCTTCTCACCGATGACCAGACTGACCAGCGATCCTTATTACGCTTTGGCACTGAGGCGGTCGAGCTGCTAATTCAACGAGACTTTTCCGCGCTGGCTGATCGCTTTGGCTATGCCCGTGCCTACGACCGAAGGGCCTCAGAAGCGATCGAGGTCGATCTCGCCACCTGCCTGGCTGAAGCCAAACAAGAAGTTAGCCACGTGACGCCGTGGCAGACCGTAAAGTACTTCAAGCCGAACGACACTAACTTGTTCGCCGTTGTGGAATGCGTTGTACGCATGCCCGAAGGCGCATCTGTCCTGGTGGAGCTTATCGTGAGGGAAGGCGGTTCGGGCCGACATGTCAGTTTGGAGGACATCAGCCTCGCTTAGCGATGGCATTCCAAGTCCGTTTCTGACCCATAGTGGGCCTATCAGGCGATACACAGCTCACCACAAGCTGCCTGGAGTTGGCATCCGAGCACTCGCAAGACCCGCCCCCGGCTAACCGGGTGCTTGTGGAACTCTGTGAGGGCCATTTTGCCGTCAGGCCGTTCCAGCTCCCAGCGCTTGTGCATCCCGCCCGCCATGCGATGAATGAGCTTGGCCGCTTGCACCTGACGGTACTCTTCGTGCCGATCTGGCTGGAGGTCATCGCGTATGCGGAGATCAACAGCGAGCCACGCCGCGACCACTTCTAGCGGCTCAACATTGGCCTTTCGAAGTTGCGCCCAAGCCGCGTTCGCGCGGTCGCCTGGAGACAGCCCAGTCAGCCTGTTGGCCGCTATGGGAGCGCCAGCGGATCGATAGAGGCGTTGCACACTCTCAACGGCGGACCTGACCACCAGCTCGTGTCCATGCGCCTTCAGCCACCCGAGCGCCCGCAGTCGGTAGGGACGTAGCTCCCCTGCTCCGTAACTGGCCTTCACGTAGCTACCGTGGCGCCGATAGAACTCGATGTGCTTCCGGCAGTAGAGCCTGTTAAGCCCCTCACCACGATCCGCTGTCGTGCGGTTCTTGCAAGGAAAGGCCCGGCATCGCTCATAGGCGTCCTGAGGACCGGCGATGCGCCCGCGAAGATTGGCGATGCGCCGCTGACGTTGCGATGCGCTGGTCATGGTCTCTCCTTCTAACAACGCCCTTACGGCCCCTACAGAAGGGAGCCAGAGGATGATCTATAGGTGGCCCCGATGTGGCTCCCTGGGTGCCTATCGAGGTAGTGGTGTCGCTAGGTACTTGTGCTGCTCCATCTCCACCTCTCCCTCCGCACCAGTGATCGATCGGAAATTACTCAGGAGAATCTCTCTCGCTGTGAGCGCAGCGCTCCGTGGCACCAGGACACAGTCATGCACAGGGAGTGCAGTGATTCCGATATCCATCAGATCCAACAGGCTCTTCACCATGACCTGGCTCTCGATGAAGAAGCCGGCCATGCCGAAGCCCGAGCCAAACAGGTGCGCGATAGGTGCATGGCGGGCCGCTATCCAACGAACGACTTGGTGGAATCCGTAGCCGTCTCCGAAGAATGGACGTGTTTCCTGTGGAAATCGGGAAAGCTCCTTCGAGCTGTGTAGAAGGGCATTCATCACCTTCTTCACGCCGTCGCGGTTTAGTCCGCTGACTTCGTAAAGGTCCCCATCGGGTACTGGGACGCCTGCCTGACCGTATGCAATGCGAATAGCGCACTGGCCGAAGTCGAGGCTCACCACCCGCTCAGCATTGATGGTGAGGCATTCGAGTCGGTGCTTCGCTTTCATTTCCAGCCAGAACGCTCCGAAGAACCGCCCGCCCTGGTCCATGCGGCCATTGTTGAAGTGGCGGCGTAGGTAGCGGCTGGAAAGGTCACAGAGCCTGCCATCCGGGAGCACGCTGCAATCCAAGTCAGCACGGGCATACCAGTGGTTCAGGCGATCGACTTCCCTTCGGAAGGTTTCAGCAGGCTCGCCAGCGGGGACCGGCAAGATGTCGCCTCTCTCCTGTCGCTCCTTCTTCGGTCCTCGGAGCCGGATGGGGTCTCCGCGCAGTCGCAGATCACACCCTATGTCGCCGTAGTGAAGCCCTAGGTTCCTGATGGCTGACCGGAGATTACCTCCTGCCCGGATGGTCGTGCATCGCCCACCGAACGGGGAGTAGACCCCTAGCTGGAACTCCAGGAGTGCCACGGGTGGCTCGCTCATGCATCGGACAATCGCTGGGAACGTCTCCGTGATGAAGTCGGGGCCTTGTCCGGCGCGGCCCAGTATTTCCTTCGAGAAAGTGGCGTACCGCCAGCTTCCAGCTTCGGTCAGCTCGGCATGGATCACGTCGCAGAGGATGGCCGTGACGGCTCGCTCAAACCGCTCTTGGTCCCTTCCGGCCCTTCTCCGCCTTACCCGGCGCCCGCTTTCGATCTCAAAAGCGCTCAGCCGCTCTATTTGCTCCGCGACGAATCGCTGGAGTCCGGGTGACGTCGGTGCTCGGGATGGGTCGAAATGGCGCTCTGAAGGCTCGTCATCTTCGAACTCGTCGTCGGCCTCGTGGCCGTGTGCCAATCCATCCATGACGCGGGCCTACCTAAAACTCGACACCCCTCACCAGCAACCAGAGGCACGTGAGCGGCTAGACGGAGAGGAAAATGACCGTCAATCGTAAGTTAATGCGACACGTCTTACAAGGCAGAGGCTCTCCCGTGTGCGTTCTTCTGCATGCGGTTCAGCAGGTTGCGCACAGAGGTCTTGTGCCGGCGGTCCCCTCAAGGTGTCAGCATTCCTCGCTCGTAGAGCGCGGCTGCTACTGAACCGAGACTCATCTTGCCTTCCGCAGCTAGGGCCTCGGCCACGGGCCGCAAGTTCCGCGCATTCGTGTCTGCTGCGATCTGACCCCCTTGAATGCTCGCGACGTAAGCAACTCGCGGGGACATGCGAACGCGCAGCAGGTAATCGCGAGTATTGGCGGTCATCTACGCAATGTCGTTCCGCGCTTTGCGGCCCTCGCTCGCTTACAGCTCCGACGCCGGCGCCCTGTTGACGTCGCGAGAGCTGCATCGCTTACTCTCAACGCTTTAAGCACCTGGGAGCCAGCTATGGAAAGCAAACGACTCGGAGTCCGTGCCATTCAGTTTGCCGCAGTCGCTCAGTTCACACCGATGATCGGATTAGGCTTGTTGCTAGCTGGAACTGCTTCCGCGACTGTTAGCCCGGCATACGCTACCGGCCTAGAGGCAGAAGCGTCAGCCTCAATGAGGACCTACGCAGAAGCCGTGTGCCAGAGCGGGGACCTAGACAGATGCATCAATGCCTGCACGGCGTTGATCCAGTCAGGCCAAGAGCCTTTGGGGAGCCTTGCTGCCGCCTATGTCAATCGCGGCGCATCCTTCTCCACGAAGGGACTCTACGACGCAGCAATAGCTGATCAAACAAGAGCCATCTCGCTAAATCCTGCTGATGCCGTGGCTCACTTCGATCGTGGTGTCGCCTATCGGAGAAAAGGTCTGAACGACCAGGCCAT
This sequence comes from Dyella sp. AD56, assembly GCF_002878475.1. Lineage (NCBI taxonomy): Bacteria > Pseudomonadati > Pseudomonadota > Gammaproteobacteria > Lysobacterales > Rhodanobacteraceae > Dyella > Dyella sp. AD56. The sequence goes on along the minus strand of NZ_NRDP01000034.1, from coordinate 4,305 downwards.
TGCCGACTACACCAGCGCCGTCATGCTCGACCCCGGCTACACAAACGCGTATATCAACCGGGGAGATCTCTACAGCACTAAGGGCCTCAACGACCAGGCCATTGCTGACTACAACAAGGCAATTGCTCTCAACCCCAGTGACGCCAAACCGTACTTCAACCGCGGCCTCGTATTCGCGCATAAGGCGCTCTACGACCAAGCCATTGCCGACTACACCAAGGCAATAGCGCTTAACCCAAGCTATGAGCGCGCCTACAACAACCGAGCCTGGACTTATCACCAGGCAGGAAGGGACGCCCAAGGCCTAGCGGACGCCAACAAGGCGGTCGCCCTGGCGCCACAGTCAGCCAACAGCGTGGGGACGCGAGGCGCCATCTACGAAAAGCTCGGCCAACGCGACAAGGCTGTTGCCGACTACCGTGCCGCGCTGAAGCTCGATCCCAATGACCAAGTGGTCAGGGCCGGTCTGAAGAGGCTTGGGGTTGCTCCGTAGGGCTAACAAGGTCCCTAGAGGCTCAAACACCGGATCGTGGTCGTGCCAACAGTGCTCACGCAAGTTGGTTACGAAGACGATCCAGCAGGTTGCGCACCGAGGATTTGTGCCATCGCCCGCCGCGTGGCGTGAGCATACCCCGTCCATTCAGTGCCTCAGCTACAGCACCGAGACTCTTGATGCCCTCAGCGGCAAGTGCTTCGATGACCGGATGCAAATTCCGAGCGTGACTGTCCGCTCCAAGGCGAATGACGGCCACGCTGGCTGAGTTGCCCTTGGCTGCCCGCATGAGCGCAGAGGCGCCGTTGGGGTTGCCCAGGCAAACTCCGCGCGCTTTGGCGGCTGCAAGCGCCTCCTTTGTGCGTCGAGAGATGGCCTCGCGCTCCTGCTGCGCAACCAACGCCATGATGCCAACTGTTAGATCGTTAGCATCCGGCATGTCGGCTGCAACGAAGCGCACACCGCTGTCGCGCAGCGCCAGGAGGAAGGCTGCGTTACGGGAAAGACGGTCCAGCTTGGCGATGACAAGTGTCGCCCCCGTGACCTTCGCAAGGTGCAGCGCCTCCGCCAGCGCAGGACGCTGATTGAGCTTGCCGCTTTCAACCTCAGTGAAGGTCTGAATGACCGTTCCGTGCCGCTGGGCTGCGTAGCCGGCAATAGCCGCTCGTTGCGCATCAAGGCCCAGCCCGCTCTCGCCCTGCTTCCTCGTGGAGACGCGGAGATAACTCACCAGTTTCATCGTTCCCTCGACAGTACAAAACGGACTATCGCTCGTTAGTCCATTCTGTACCAATGACGTAGACTTGGCAACAGCTCGATTCGCCAGACGGTGCCGGATGCCCCCCCCGCTGCTCGCCGCCCCGTAATCCCGAATGCGAAACAGGGCCATTCAACAGGGCACGGAGGGCCAGGGGGGAGTCACGACGTCACCGCCGTTTAGATACCGTGCCGGAAATTTCTGCCGAATATTTTTCCACCCCTCACGCTGTCGCAGAGGGTGATCCTAGCCACCGGCACGCTTCGCTCGCCTGCTTGGCCCTCTATCGCGTCACTCCATCTGACGGCACACTGCAAACTTATGGAACGGCTCCAGACCGTCAACCCAGAGCGCATTGAATGGTGCTGCGAAGACAGAGATGTCTCGCTGGCAGACTTGGCTGCGGACACCAACATTGCCCTGCCGACCCTTGAGAAGACGATGGCAGGTGAGCCAGGGGTCACCTTTGGCCAGCTCCGACGAATCGCCGAATACTTTGGAAGGGGCGTTCTCTTCTTTCTGGAGCAAGGGCCGGCCACTGCCGAACTGGTCCACACGCCGCAGTTTCGGACTTTGGCGAATCAGAAGATCGGCCTATCGCCAAAGCTCAAGTTGTTGATTGAACGCGTCGAGAAGTCGAGAGAGATTTACCTGACGCTCCAGGAGGACCTCCAAGAGGATGCTGCGCCCCGGTTTGCGCCCCCGGAGCTTCCTCGCGACGTGGTCCGTGCTGCTGCAGCCATTAGAAGGTGGTTGGGGCTAGGGCCGGAAAATGATTTCACAAGCTATCGCGCCGCGCTTCAGGCAAAAGGCATATTGGTCTTCCGGAGCAACGGCTATAACGGGAAGTGGCAGATCCCAAAGGACAGCCCGGTCCTTGGTTTTGCCCTTTACGATGACCGCTGCCCTGTGATCGTTGTCCGCAAGGAGCGATTCGAGACTCGCCAGTCGTTTACCTTAATGCACGAGCTGGGCCACCTCGTTCTGCACCGGGCTAGCTCGATCGATGACGCCTCAGACTTTCATTCGAATGAAGGTCATGAGCGAGAAGCCAACATGTTTGCCGGACATCTATTGGTCCCGGCAGAGTTCCTGTTGGAGATAAATGACCAACGGCGGCCCAGAGGCGTCGAAGAATACGATGGGTGGCTTCGGCCGCAGTCGGAGAAGTGGACGGTAAGCACAGAAGTTATTCTTCGGCGCCTTCTCGACTCTGGACGACTGACAGCTGACAAGTACAACGAATACCGGGCCTGGCGCGATCGCCAGGTATACGCAGAGGACGGCCAAGGCAATCGACAGTACAGGCATCGCGAGCCGGTCCACATCTTTGGAGACGGCTACGTTCGCACCGTGCTCGACTCGTTGAGCGGCAAGCGCATAACGTTGGCTCGGGCCAGTACGTACCTCGATAACCTAAAGATTTCCGATCTGCATCAACTAGAGCGCTTCTATGCGCGTATTTGATGCCTCGTCGATAATTTATGGGTGGGATAACTACCCGATCCAAATGTTTCCGCGGCTCTGGCTCTGGCTGGAGGACGAGATCGCGGCTGGGCGGGTGGGCATTCCGGAAGTTGCCTACGACGAAGTGGGCCACATGTCGCCTGACTGCCACGCTTGGCTCAAAGCAGCGCACGTCCAAGTCATCGACATTACAGAAGCCACTCTACAGGCGGCTTCGGCCATCAAGGACATGCTCGGAGTGCAAGCGGATGCTTACCACGCCGACGGTGTCGATGAGAACGATTTGCTGGTCATTGCCTGCGCAAGCGTCCATGGGCACGAGCTTGTGTCGGACGAGAAGGAGCAGCCAGTCCTGCCCCAGAACAAGAAGCGCTACAAAATCCCGGCTGTTTGTAAACAGCCAGGAGTGATGGTCCCCTGCGCGAACTTCCTCGGCTACCTCAAAGCATCCAACGCGGTGTTCTAAAAGTTTCCCGCCGAGGGCAGCGGTCTATGAAAGCCAAGCCACCCATCGGCGATCTGCGAAAATGCCAAGTGTCGTGCCTATACGCAGCTCTTAGGGCACCATCCGTGCGCTACGGTGTGATTAATACCTCTGGCCACTCGACCCGGCAAATAGCCTCGTACAGCTTCCGGAGCGGCATTTCCTTCGTGTAAACGGCACGACTAGTGCCCTTGCCTTCATGGCCGGTCAGTTCATCCACAAACACCTCCGACACACCGGACGCAAACAGCTTAGTTGTCACGCCGTGTCGAAATGAGTGGTAGTCAAGCCCAGGCTCGTACAGTCCGATCTCTTTCCGGTAGCGAGTCCACCACTTCGTAAAGGCATGTCCTCGCTTCCCGTCCGCACCGCCAGGCTTCAACTGAGGGAACAGAGGGTCAGACGACGAGGGAGCGATGTCTTCGATGTACTCGATGAAGTCGAGAACGAGTAGCTGAGGATGAACCGGCACGCGTCGCTTGGATTGTTCGTTCTTCACCTGCTTGTCGCCATCGTCGTTGATGTCGAAGTACCAGATCTCCTCTTCACGACGCAGATCGGACCGGACCAGCTGGGCAAACTCTTCGAGCCGGTTACCGTGATACAGCCCCAACAGTGGTAACCAGTACTTCTCATCCTTGATGACCAGCACACCTGGCTTGCTCCGAGAACTCTTGGACTTGCAGCCAGTCCAGACGGGCGAATTGAACAGCCTGGTCAAGCGTTCGCCATCCCACTGCTGCCGCTTCATCTTCGGCCGCATCTTCTCTGGAAAGCTAAACCCATGCGCCGGGTTAGCGCCTTCGTACTCGCCTCGCTCGATCAAATGCTTGAACAGGCTCCTGAATCGCCCCGGGATTGGTGGAGGCTCCAACTCTTGAGAAGATGGAGCCATGAAGAAGTCAAACAAGTTCTCACCTGAGATCCGTGAGCGCGCTGTGCGCATGGTGCAAGAGCATCGCGGAGAGTATCCGTCGCTGTGGGCGGCGGTCGAATCGATTGCCCCGAAGATTGGCTGCGTGCCGCAGACGTTGCTGGAATGGATCAAGCGTGAAGAGGTCGATACCGGCGTACGTCCTGGCGTGACCAGCAGCGAGACGCAAC
>NZ_NRDP01000033.1:0-235080 GCF_002878475.1 Dyella sp. AD56 | reverse complement strand
CTCGCTGCTGGTCACGCCAGGACGTACGCCGGTATCGACCTCTTCACGCTTGATCCATTCCAGCAACGTCTGCGGCACGCAGCCAATCTTCGGGGCAATCGATTCGACCGCCGCCCACAGCGACGGATACTCTCCGCGATGCTCTTGCACCATGCGCACAGCGCGCTCACGGATCTCAGGTGAGAACTTGTTTGACTTCTTCATGGCTCCATCTTCTCAAGAGTTGGAGCCTCCACCAATCCCGGGGCGATTCACCACCATGGCCCGATCGGGGGTACCTTTGATCAGCCTCCCGGTCAACACAAAGGCAGCTCCCGGTGTTTGCCGCCGCGATGATGCCGCTTGATCACTTTAGGGAGTGTCATCATGTTGTACTACGCGCTCATCTTTCTCGTTATCGCATTAGTTGCTGGGTTTCTTGGTTTCGCAGGTATCGCCGGCGCAACCTATGGCATGGCTAAGATCTTGTTCTTCGTATTCCTTGTTCTATGCGTGGTGTCGTTCCTCATGGGTAGACGGAATCGCACCTGAAGGCTAGCGTGATCGGCTTCGATGGGAACCCAGCCTTTGATGTGAACGCATGTCCATAAACCTCTGGCCTTGCTTTGTCCCAGGCGTGCTATGCACGAGGTGGACTGGTTGTTCTCTAGCAGTGCTTGCGATGGGCGTTGCGCTGACGGATTGTTCGTCTTTGAGTAAAGACTTCATCAAACAGCCCACCAGCGCATTGCCAGCGATATCCGACACTCCTTCGGCGCGCTATATCGGCGTGGAATTAGCTCAGCATCCTGGTCAATCAGGTTTCCGGCTCCTCACCAAGAGTTCCAATGCTTTGATGAGCCGCATTGCCATCATCGATCAAGCTAGGCATTCGATCGATATGCAGTACTACATTTTCAAGAACGATGCGACAGGACGACTGGTAGCGCAGCATGTCCTGGCAGCTGCTGATCGTGGTGTTCGCGTCCGCATGCTTCTTGATGCCATGGATTTGACGAACGAGGACCGAATGCTTGGTGCATTGGACGCACACCCAAGCATCCAGGTGAGGCTGTTCAATCCTTTTCGTACCCGTGCACCGTCCACACCTTCAAAGATCAGACAGTTCATCGTGGAAGGTCGCCGGCTTAACCGACGGATGCACAACAAGTCCCTCGTCGTGGACGGCACGGTCGCCATCATTGGTGGGCGAAACATTGGCAATGACTACTTTGATGCGAGCGACGAAACCAACTTTCGTGATGTCGACCTCATTGCGATCGGGCCGGTAGTACAGCAGGCATCGCATTCGTTCGACGCCTACTGGAACTGCGATGCAGCCTATCCGGTGAGGGCGTTCCGAGAAGCGCATGATACGCAAGATGACTTGGCGAAGCTGAGGGTTGCCCTCGCTAGGGACGCTAGGTCATTCGCGCGGTCTGACTATGCCGAAGCGGTCTCGGAGGCTTTCCCCGAAGGACCCACATCCGACCGGCGTGGCGATTGGTTCTGGGGGGGCGCCGAACTGGTTTCCGATAGCCCGGACAAGATCAACATGCATGGGGACATGCCGACATTCCGTATTGGCCCGAAGCTAAAAGCAATGATCGCGGGTGCGCGCGAGGAGGTGCTGCTGATATCGCCCTATTTTGTGCCAGGCAGAGATGGCTCGCAGTTTCTTGTCGGTATTGCCGAGCGCGGCATTCGGGTAAAGGTGCTTACCAATTCTCTCGCGTCGAACGATGAGCCTGCCGCGTACTCTGGTTATGCCCGTTATCGTACTCGGTTACTGGAGGGCGGGGTGGCGCTTTACGAATTACGCCCGAATCAGGGCGTGGCGCAACGGATAACAGCACGCGGACAATCGTCCGGCATAAGTCTTCATGCAAAGGCCATGGTAGTGGATGGCGAGCACGTGTTCATCGGCTCCCTCAACATGGATCAGCGCTCCAAGCTGCTTAATACCGAAATGGGGCTCATCGTCGACTCTGTCCCTCTGGCGAGCGCCGTCGAACAGTTCTTCGATATGGCCACCCTCCCGGAAAACGCATTTCACGTCGTTCTTCGCCAAGTGCCGGAAGGAGTTGGTTACCCCTGGCAGATGCGGTGGCTCTATAGTGACAAAGGTGTTGGACTTGATGCAGACAGCGAGCCAGGCGCGACCAGGGGGCGTCGAGTCGAGGTACTTGTGCTGCAGATGCTCCCCTTGGATAGCATGCTTTGAGGTTTAGAGAGGGGCATCGATAGTCCCGCTGGAGCGAATAATCAGGTCGTGGATGATGGCAGCAGGCGGTCATACTCTTTCTTGACCACGGCGTAGCATTCGCAGGTCCGCTTCTCGAGCCCAGCGCGATCCAGCACGGTGATATGTCCTCGCTGGTAGCGAATCAATCCTGCCTGCTGCAGGTTACCAGCTGCCTCAGTAACACCTTCGCGGCGGACCCCTAGCATGTTGGCGATTAGCTCCTGTGTCATCACCAATTCCTTGGAGTGCAAGCGATCGAGGCTCAGTAGCAGCCAGCGGCACAGCTGCTGATCCAACGAGTGGTGGCGATTGCACACCGCTGTCTGTGACATTTGAGTGATCAGGGCCTGGGTATATCGCAGCAGCAGATGAAGTGCGGGGCCTGCGCGGTTGAACTCCTGCAGCATAAGGTCTGCCTTCAATCGAAACCCTTGGCCGGCGCTTTGCACCAGTGCCCGGCTTGGCGTGGACTCGCCGCCCATAAACAGTGAGATGCCGACGATGCCCTCGTTACCGACCACGGCGATCTCGGCCGAGGCACCGTCCTCCATCACATAGAGCAATGAGACGATTGAAGTCGTCGGAAAATACACATGGCTCAGTCGGCTACCGGACTCGTAGAGCACTTTGCCGAGTGGCATATCGACGGACTCAAGGTGTGGCGCCCATCGAGCCCACTCGGCCCCTGGTAATGCCGCAAGCAGCTGGTTCTGTCGCGGGTCGGGAGCAGCAGTCATACCTGTCCTCGTTGCGCTCTTTCACAGATTTTAGCACCGAAATGCTCCGTTTCGTGGAAGATTAGGTGTGGCGTGGCAAGCCTCGTAAGCGGGTCAGGTTTGGGTGGCGACGCTATCTCCTCGAGTGTTCGCCGGCGTACAGAGCGAGTATTGGCCAGGGTGTAGTTTGCCTATCGTCAGTGATGTCGCAATCCGGCGACAGGAGTTCATCATGGACAAGAATCGAATCCAGGGCACCAAGCACGAGGTCAAGGGCGCACTGAAAGAAGTTGCTGGCAAGATGACCGGGAATCACGTGAAAGAGGCGGCCGGCCGCCTCGAGAAGGACGCTGGAAAGCTTCAGAGGGACGTAGGCAAGGTGCGTGACGAGCATAAAAAGCACTGACTAACGCGTGAAGGTCGGGAAGTATTTGCCTCGCATCTCCGCTCCCGGCGTAGGCAAGTGCACCAAAGCCTCCGACATAGAAGCCGGAGCCTTCCTGTATAGACACTATGGAAGGTCTCCGGTGCACGACCTTGTTCATGCTGGCATAGCAATGCGCTGTAGTTACCAGTGAGGCGGTGTCTCCTCCGACACCCCATGGCGAGTAGCAAACAGTGAGTAGCAGTTAGCTTCGTTCCGACAAGAAAGCCTGAATCGAATGGTTCTTGAGCTACCGTTGTTTGCGCCACACATTCAGAAGGCACCGCATGAGCCGAACGCGAGAGCAATTGACAAATGAGTTCAAAGCTTTAGATCTGGAGCTGCTCGCGCTTGAGGCCAGCGGTGAGCAAGAGGAAGTGTTATGGCTAGCGTTCGAGCGCCTAGCCCAAATGCCGAATCACGCCGTTAGTTCACGGGATCGATTGTGGTGGTGGGGACAACTCTACGCAATTATGGACCGGCATGCGCCGAGGTGTTTGCGCGCCCCTATCTAGCCCGCGACTATCTGAGGTCCCGCCGACGGCTCCGCGCTCGACCGGCATCGAATCAAAAGATTTGCCTCTGTGCGCGGCCGCGTTACTTATCGTGCCTGGACCCAAACAAGCTCAATGTCGTCTTGTACGGCCTCATTGACCTCCCCTGTAGTGGCGCCATTGAGTTCGTTGATGCGACCATGCCGCATGCCGAAGAAGACTCCGCTGCGGCGAAAAATGGCAGTCCACCTGACACGATCCGAGTTTGCATACTCGTAATCACCTTCATACGTGAAGCCGTTGGTAGTTTTGCCCGAAATGCTGGTCATGATGATTGCCCCTGGGGTGACTTGGTGCCTTCGTTTCTGTTCGTGATGGCCTGAACAGTTTTAGGGTTTGAGCAACTGAATGCCTTGGCCTATCGCCGCTCCAAGCGCTCGTGTTGGAGTACCGTCGTCGTCCATGCGAACTCCGTTCACTTCTTGCTGATCTCTTTCTGACACGCGCGAATCGCCCACAGGGCTATTCGCAGCTCTTGCCCTTGTTGATGCGGCGGGTACGTCGTGGTCGGGAAACCGGTGGTAGCGATCCTTGTTGCATGCCGCATCCGGAGCAGGGCAGAAGTGCGGCCTGTGCGGATAGAAATAGAGCGTGTTCATCTGATTGGTGGTGCACATGGCATTGCCTCGAGTATCTACCCGTATCCCTCAGGTCATGATCAGGCGCGACCCTGTGGCCCTGACCCGTTTGGAGAGAGCTCAGTGGACATTCGAGTCTGTCCATGGCGGGAAGGTGAAGAAGTGACCTCACTTCAAGTAACTAGCTCAGTGGGCACTCGAAGGTCCGAGAAGATAATCGCTTCTTGCAGCGTCCGGGCAATGTCGGCGCACCTTTTCGCATCCCCGGACACGATGTGCGCCGGGTATCCGTTCGCCCATAGCGCAGCTGTCCATTGCAGCCCGTTGCTTCTCCTAATCATATCCACACGGGCCTCGAAAGGCTCGCCACGTGTGTCTTTCACTGTTAGAAGCATGGAGTACATAGCGCCCACCTCCCGCTGTTGGCGAATGTCATGCGCCGCCTACACGTTAGGCGCGCAGAAACGAATATCGCGACCGGCGCTAACGTCGTCCATCTTGCGCATACCTGCGCGCGTGATCCGCACGTAGTAATCGATGATTCCCGCAACCGAGGCGCCGTCGAAACTCAATGCAGGCTCAAGAAGATTTCTAGCCACCAGTCTGCGCGCGTTGACCATGGGCACTACCTTCAGCTGGCCCCAACCAAGCCAGAAGAGGTGATTGATATCGTCTTGTTCAAGCACATCGCGAATGCGCATGGCACCTCCTCGGAATTAGAGAAAGCCATGGTGCGCCTTGGATCGTTCGACATCTGTACGTTGCGCAACATAGTCGTGGGTAGAGCTACATAGGCCGCCGATGGACAATAGGGGCTATCTTCGCCTGCACCACCAGTTCGCAATCACTGGTATGAAGATCACGATGAACACAACGACTAGCAACGCGACTCTAGGCCGCATCCCCCAGCCAGATCACGATTGCAATGTCGTTCGTCGTCTTTGTTTCCTACAGTGGCGGCTCCTACAGCGCCGACTCGGCGCGGTACAGCCGATCCAACAGCCCATCCAGCAGGTTGCCTAGATCGCTCAGGCAGATCCTTCCGCCTCAGGCCGCCTGGCGGCCAGTCGAGCGGTTACAGACCCGGCGTGGGCGAAGGGGCGTGTCAGCTCCAGACCCAGTCTCGATCTTCATGGCGGGCTCACCCGGCGCCGGCAAGACTGAGGCATCGATTGAGCTCATCGACGCAGTCGGTCCCACCATCCGGATCGATCCGGACGAGCTCCGGTCCGAGTTCCCAATGTACGCCGGCGGCAATGCCCATCTCTTTCAAGGTGCGGTCTCAATTGTCGTGGACAGAATGCTCGATCTTGTTTTCGACCAGGACCAGAGCTTTCTGCTCGACGGAACGCTTACAAACGAGCCCAAGGCTTGTTACAACATCGACCGTTCGCTCAAACATAAGCGGGCCGTTCAGGTTCTATATGTCTACCAAGACCCCTGTCAGGCATGGCAGTTTGTTTGCGCACGCGAGGAAATGGAGGGGCGTCGCATTGACCTCGAAACCTTTGTGGGTCAGTATTTTGAGTCTCGTCGGGTCGTTAACTCTTTAAAGGCCAAGTACGGGGCCGATATCAAAGTGGACCTGTTGCTCAAGAACAACGTCGGGTCAAATCGGGCCTATCAAGCAAACGTGCAGAACATTGATCACTACGCACCTGAAGCGTACGATGAGAATCGCTTGAGGCTCGCCATATCAACCATGAAGTATGCGGGTGGCTAATGGGCATCTTCTCCACCAAGAAGGTTGAAAGAAGCGCGATGTCGGAATTTATCCGTAACGCGTCCTCTGCCGAAAAGAACAAGGTTTATCGTGAGGTCTTGGTCAAGGCGACCAAGCGCCAGGAAGATGTGATCAAGCGTGTCCCCGCGGGTCGACTAGTGAAGATCTGTGGTTGAACACTGTGCCTAGTTTGAAGAAAGCCCCGCTCACGGCGGGGTTTTTCTTTGGTGCTGTGCGTTCACTTGGCGAGAACTGGCTCGGACGTTGGAATAAGTATGGCCGCTGTCGATGATGAGTACGGTGATTCTTCGGATCCTCCGTTTAAGCGGATCTGCGCGCGTTACGGTTTGGCCATGTATTTCGTCCAGTTACTCGAACACGGCATCGTGAACGCCTTGGTATGGTTCGATCTCTACAAGAAAACGCGTGGTCGATGGACACCTGAAGAGTTTGATCGCTATTACGACAGCCGGTTTAGCGAGACCCTACGCGAATTATCAAAACGTCTCCAGAAGTTCGCCGAAGTCCCGGAGGATCTGAAAGCAAGACTCGATGAGGCAAACAGTCGCCGTCGATTTCTTGCGCATCACTTTTTCAGAGAAACGGCAGAGGCGATTGATCTCGATCAGGTCGAACAAGTTATTGAGCGACTGGAAGACGACCGTCGCTTCTTTCACGAAACCGATCGCATGCTGGAAGCTTTGCTGGAACCCATATTCGAGCGGGTTGGCTTCACGAAAGAGATCCGTGGAAGGGCAGAGGCGGACTATCGCCAAGAGCTTGAGATCAAACGGAATGTTCGCCGCTAGAACGCACAGTTTCACCGATCTAAGATTCAGCACTTTGAGCTTGAGCGGAAACGCCATGATTCGTCTCTATCAGGGATCCGGTTCCAGCGAGATCGTTCTCGGCGAGCCATGTTTGTCTCCGGACGCGTGGGCGCGTCTCAAGGCGACGGCCGTTCGTCTTTTGCGAGCGCGCAGCAGGAATATTGCGGCAGAGTTCCTCGAAACCACGCCATTTGAACTGCACGAGGGATCAAATTTTTTCAACGACGAGTTTTCGCTGCTCTATTACGCCGCGCCACTTGAGGCTTATGTCTTGCTCGGTGAGCGAGCTGCGAACGATGCCCTAGGCTCTGTGTGCCGAGGCATTGCGGAGACCATGATGGAGCTAAAGCAGCCTGTCCGATTTATCGCAGTTGATCTCCATGCTACGTCGTCGCCGCTGCCTGTATGCACACCTAGCCTGGCCATCACGTCGGATATCGTCGAACGCTCTCTGTCGGAGAGCGAAAAAGCCGTCGTAAGCAGCGGCGGCGTTGCTGGTGTCGATCGCGCCCATACCGCATTGCACGGTTATCTGCGGGCCGTGTGCCTGGAAGCAGGGCTCACCTTCGCAGAGGACGCCGACATCACGGCGCTCTTCAAACAAATTTGGCAGCAACATCCTGCAATGCAAGACCACGGCCCTAGAGGGGACGATGTGGCTCGGGTCGGAAAGGCTATGGCGGCCATGCTCGACGCGCTCAATCCGCTTCGTAACCGGGCAACGTTGGCCCACGCCAACGACGTCTTGCTCCCAAACGCTGAGGCCATGCTGGTGATCAACGGTATTCGAACCGTGCTCCATTATCTCAACGCCAAGCTATCGCCGTGACGTGACAACTTTCCCAATGGGGAGCCCATGTGAATGGTGCACACGAAATGCACACGAACGGGCTCTAGCCCTTACACACCAACGTTTCTGTTTGCCCCCCTTGGGCACCAACAGAAGTTTCAGCGAGTCTCATGAAACGCACTAAACCCCGCATTTTGCGGGGTTTTTTGTGCCTGTCGTTCTCAGGGTGTCTCAGCAGATCCCAGAATGTTGCGTATGCTCTTGTGTATGAATATGGATTTCATACACAAGATGGTCCCTGCTGATGCCTAAGCACGCGAAACCCCTCACGGAACTGGAAGTCCGTAACGCCAGAGCGAAGCAGGGGAGCTATACGCTCGCCGATGGCAAAGGTCTCTATCTGCAGATAAGTAAGGCTGGATTAAAGACATGGGTAGTCCGCTATCTGCTTCCCGGTAGAAAAACGGCGACGCCTGCCAGCATTGGCTATTACCCGGCGATGCCGCTCGCAGATGCGCGAGTGCGAGCCATCCGGATTCAACAGGACGCCTAAGGCGGGGAGAGCAACGCCGGGAGTCCGTAAGGCGCAGCAAATTGCTATTGCTTCCGATACCGCGGATGTTGAGTTGCGAATGCGGGTCGAGGCCGAGGCCGCGCGCTGCACGTTGAAGGCGACAGCTAGACAATGGTTTGTTAAAAACAAGCCTCGTTGGGCTGAGGAAAGGGCGCTGCAGGAGTTTCTCAGGAAGGAAAGGGAGTAGTGCTATTGGGCGTGGACGGTGCGTCGAAATTGACACCAACGACCTTGACGGCGGCGAAAAGGAGTCGCTGGTATCCGCCATCTGGGTTAGCTATCTCCATGGAGCCGTGGAGATAGCCTTGGTATGCAGGTGATGGTTGCAGGGCGGTCGTGACTCTACATACCTTCCCGAGGAATAGGTGTTCCTGCGGCTTGAACGCGTCAAATTCGCCTACTGCCGTAATCATGACCCACGAACCCGCAGGTACTGCTCCTGGTTGTCCGGTACGAATGCTGCCAGGGGCATAGGCTCCGGCAACTCCATAGCCGCCCGCAAGGTATGGGGGCTGCTCTTCGGGGACTCCTGTCGGACGCTCGGTGGCATCTTTCGGGGGCTGCGCTTTGTCACTTTCTTTGGACTCGACGCGCGCATCAGTTGCGGCCTTGTCGATAGGAGATTCCTCCCCGCCCGACGCGATTGCAGCCTCGATCGATGATGCAAGATTTGCTACGTTGTTGGCCTCGATCGCGAAAACGCCTTTGGGCGTTCTGAGCGCCAGAGTAGACAGCTCTGGTTTCAGAAGTAGCGCTACCGGCACGGCGCCAAAGACCAGCAGTGCGATATAGGCGAACCCAGCGGGCTCTTTTTGGAGAACGATACTTATCGCGATCAGCATTGCTATGCAGAACGAGATAAGTCCAGCGGCCTGAGTCGCCGTCATCCGCAGCTTGATGAGCATCGTGTCAAAGAGATTGTTTGACTTCGGCTTCTCGGCCGATTTGCCCTTGTCCATTTCATTGCCCCCGTCTTTCCGTGGGGAGCATAGTAAGCCAAGAGCAGCAAGTCATGGCAAAGTCCTCGATCACCTTCAAAAGGGGCGCCTCCGGTAATTCCGGTGGCTGCTCCCCTCGTATTGGCCCGAACGGCGAGACAGCCGCCGAGCTACGGGCAAAAGGCGCGGGCGATCTTATTGGAAACGCCGACGAAGTCGACGCAACGATAAGGGCGCTGCAAGCGATTCTGCACCGAGAGCGCCAATAAGCTATTGGCGGGTGTACTTGGACTCGCCGTCGGCCGTCAGCATGGACGCTTCTTCACTTGCATAGGCCTCCCGAAGGATCGTAAACGACGTGCCGAACTTGTAGGTGAAAAGGGCCGGCACTTCCAACTTCGGGTGCAAGTCAGTCGATAGGTCAGCCCAAGCCTGATGAATCCTCTGCCAAACCGACTTAGTAATCCGTTGTGTACCGAACCACAGATACAGACTATCCCAACGGGCATTCGCGGCGCCGTTGCAATACAGCGTGTCGATGAACTGCGCGAACTCGATTTCGTGATGGCGATGCATTGGAGCAACCTTGTGTAGTGACGTACAAAAATAATAAGGCGTTCTTAAATTAATAGCAATGGATAAATTCAGGGATGGCAAAGTTTTCCACAACCTTCAAAAAGGGCACCTCCGCTACCGCTGCCGATTGCCGGGCTGGAGGAAGGCCGACGAGTTGGAGAAGCCGGGCACGTACAACGCTCGCAAGGACAAGCTCCATACGGTGTGGAAGAAGTTGTTTGGGTTCAACCATGGCGTCATCGTTGCGAGGCGTTTCTATGAGAGCGTGTCACTCCATCGCCTGCAGCATCGTGAGCTAGTGCCAGGGGAGCGGGATATCCCGGTCGAGATCCGATTTCAGCCCGAACCAGCTCAGGAAATGTTCCTCGCCTGCCTTTGGCGCTACGTTGAGCCCACCGATGGGGAAGAGGGCTTCTATTCCTTCGCCGCCATCACTCGCGACCCACCGCCCGAGATTCAAGTCGCGGGGTACGACCGCTGAATCATTGCCCTGAAGCTCGAGAACATCGACGCATGGCTTGAACCTGATCCGGGACGCTTGTCAGCCATGCACGCGATTCTCGATGATCCCATCGACGCGTGCTATCAGCACGAGCTCGCAAAAACAGGGAGAGGCACGGATGCTTGACTGGATCCATGCGCTGGCCGTTGTCGTTCTTAGCGGCATTGGTTCGCTCGCCGGCGTCTCGCTGGCGAGCTATTTCAAGAAGAAGGGGGAAATCTCGCTACGCAGGAGGATATCAGCAAGCTCACCGAAATTACGGAGGGGTGAAGGACGAGTTCACCCGGGCGACCAGAGCCGCCGACCACGAGCGATCCCTTATTCTGGCGCGCATCAACGGCCTGGAAGGGCTACCGCAGCTCATCGGTGAGCGACGACTGCAGGCCCTCCAAGAAGCTTATGCACTGGCGCGAATTAATGGTCGCCCAGCCTGAGGAGCCCGGACCCTATCCACGTGCATGTCGTTGGTGGCTGGCCAACTCTCTATACCTAGATCCTGGCGCTCGAAAGGCTTTCGCTGGAGCGGTCAATGCCTGGATGGCCATTCGCACGTACACGCGCATGGACGAGCCAATGCTTGGCGACAAGACAGGCGTGATTAAGGGGCACCAGGATGCCTCCCAGAGAATGAAGGATGCAGGCGATGCGATCGTGAAAGCCGCAGGGATTCCCCCTCTCGCCGGGGGCGAGGGGCCCGAACGTAGGGAACGAAAAGACCCCTCCGTATGGCAAACCTCGTGGTGCGTGCCTCTAGTATTGGATAAGGAAGAAAGTGACAAGGAGGAGGCGCGGCCGCAGATTATCGGTGGGTCTGGAGCGAAGGGCGGTTGATTGATCTTTTATGCGGTATCGGCTGCAATATTCGCCGATCAACGCAAGGGGAAAATTGGGATGACTGAATCGCCTTCCACGACGCGCCAAGCGTTCAACTGCCCGCATTGCCATGTATATGCGAAGCAGGACTGGTTTACACCTTACGCCGACCGAATAGCGATCAACGGTGGCCTGCCGTTCCAGCCGAATATTAAGTCAACGGATGTGCCCATGCTCGCCGACGCATGGACGCAGGCGACTGCTCAGCAGGCGTACTTTACCTACTTCAGTCGATGCCACCATTGCACGAGGGTGGCCATTTGGGTTGCTCAGAGGTTGGTATTCCCAGCGACGACCGGGCTAGCAATTGAGCCGAATCCTGACCTAAGTGTAGACATTCAAAGCGACTTCAAAGAGGCGCGCGACATCGCTATAGCGTCGCCGCGCGGCGCAGCGGCGCTACTTCGCCTCGCAGTTCAGAAGCTGTGCTCCGAGCTGGGTGGTACCGGCAAGTCAATTGACGCAGACATTAAGGCCATGGTGATTAAGGGCCTAAGTCCAATGGTTCAACAGGCGCTTGACGCTGTTAGAGTTATTGGCAACGAGCAGGTCCACGGTGGAGTAATGGACTTGCGCGACGATCTGCCTACCGTCGTCTCACTGTTTGAGCTCATGAACCTGATCGCGGAACAGCTCATTACGACGCCAAAGCAAGTCCAAGCGGTGTACGACAAGTTACCGAAAGAAAAGCGCGATGCCATTGCCATTCGAGATGCGGCGGCCAAGTCGACACCGTAGTGCGTTTCATGGCATGCACCGTTGTTCGAGTCCCTGGCGGGGACCGTAAGTGGAAATTGTGTCCACTGCACGCGGATGGCACGCAAAGACTGGTAAATGGCTATACATGTCCATCTGACGTTGCCCCCTTGGGGACCAATAACTAGTTTCGAGACGTCTGAACGAGTCCAGAAACTTCAAAGGAACCAGCTATTTAGCGGATTTTTGTGTCTGAAGTGTCCAGGCGCATCCAGGGGCACCCTTTGTAAGCCGGTAGTCTTCGGGGCATATTCGTGGCATTCGAGCTCGAACACCTTCCCGTCATTCCGTGGATGCCCCTCGTCATTGCCGATACAGCCATCCGGAAAGCTGAACCGCGCGACAAGCAGGCTGATGATGAAGAAGAGCGCAACGCACTCAGTCGTCAGCGCATTGCACATATTCTCTATGAACTGCATCGCTGGGATCGCGACCACGAAGGCTACAAAATCGGGTTCAGTCGTTGATGTAGCAACACTGACGATACAAAGAAAGAAGGCCGGAACCGTAAGGTTTCGGCCTTCTTCGTTTGGAGGTGGAATCGTCCAAGCTAGATCGGTGCGGTTGCGAATCTCGCTCATCATTCTGAGCGTGGCGCCGGACTGACGAGCGAAACAATCACGCCTTGTCGCCTAACCTGGCTGCAGAGTTTCTTCTTCGCGACCGATCACCGGCTCAACCTCTTTGATCATCAGGATACTTACCATCGCGTGATACAGCTGCACGGGCGATACCGGCTTGTGTACCAATGGAATGCCGCTGGAAGTGGCCTCACGCAGTCGCTGCGGTGCGGTGTCACCGGTCACGATGAGCGCTGGCAGTCCGCTGCCGAGTTCGGCTCGCAACGCAGCGATGATTTCCGCGCCCGTCTGGCGCTCCCTTAGGCGGTAATCGCTGATCACCAACTCTGGGCCGTGGCTACGTGCGAGTTGGAGCGCTTCGTCGTATGACTGGGCGACGAAGCAATGGCATCCCCAGCTTCTGAGCAGTTGAAGCATGCCCAGGCGCACCGCTTCGTCATCGTCGATTACCAGTATCCGTCGCCCTGCCATATAGGCCTCAGGTTGAAGCGGCAGGCGGATGGGTAGATCGAAGCTGTCTTCGCTGAAGGCGCCTTGCGCTAATGGCACGCTTACGCGGAACACGCTGCCGCGGTCGGGGCGCGAGGCTAAGGTTACAGCGTGCCCCATCGAGCGGGCTAAGCCTTCGGTAATGGCCAGGCCCAGACCGAGCCCCTTGCGTCGATCTCGCTCGGGATTCCCCAGTTGATGAAACTCGCGAAAAACTTCCTTTTGCAAATGTGGCGCGATGCCGATTCCGGTATCGAAGACCTCGATCACCACTTCGCCACCACGCTTACGGCAAGCCACCAGAATGCCGCCACGCTCGGTGTAGCGAATTGCGTTGGATACGAGGTTGCGCAGCATGAGTTCGAGTAACGCCGGATCTGAAAATATCGCCAGATGGGTTTCCCGACTGCGATAGACGATGTCCTTGAAATCGGCGTGCTGCCCTAGCTCTGTCTCCAGTTTGTTGAAGAGTGGCTGCAAACGGAACGAGCGCATGTTCGGCTTGATCACACCCGCATCGATGCGAGAGAAATCCAGCAATGTATTGAGCATTTCCGCGGATGCCTGACTTGTCGCGCGTGCATTGTCCAACACCTTGCGTTGGCTGTCGGATAGCTCGCTGCGTGCAAGCACTTCCAGAAACATGCCCTGAGCATGCACCGGTTGGCGCAGGTCATGGCTGGCGGCGGCCAGAAATTTGGATTTGGTGAGGTTGGCTTGCTCAGCCTTGTCTCGAGCAAGCTGCGCGTTATCTGATTCCACGCGTAGGAGCTCAAGCAGTTCCACGTTCTCGAAACGCAAGATGATCGTGTTTCTGATCGATTGGTGCGTATTGCGCGCCAAGGCAATCAAGCCGACTGCGTACAGTGTTATCGCAAACGCGAGCCCTCTATAAGGCGTGTCCACCATACCCAATAGCCATAACTTGCTGGCGACGACGCCCTGCATGGCGATGGCCTGGCCGATATAGACAGGTGTTACCGGCGCCAGCATGGACATGGCGTGACCGGCAATGCCGGCCATGGAGGCCATCACCAAGATGCTGCCCGCGACGCCGGCATGATCCAGCGCGATCCAAACGAGTGAGCCCCAGGCAGCTCCGGCAAGGCTGTTTAATATCACCAGGTGCAAAATAATCCTGCGGGTCTGCTCGATCGTGATGCCACGACTGACCAGATGCCGGGCATACCCAATGCCGACCAACCGGCAACCGACGACGGAGGCATACCACGTCAGCAAGATCGGCAGGCTTGTACTTCCACGTAGGAACCAGGCCAGTACGGATGCCATCAGCACACTGGAGACCAGCGAGCTTTTGACGCCACCCAGCAACAGACGAACCTGTTCGACGCGTATCTGTTGTTCGCGCAAGTCAGTGATGGGCGCGCTCAACCGATCAACCCCAAGCGTCGCGACATAAAGGCCGCCTCTGAGCGACTGGATACCTGCAATGCCGCCAAGATGGCCTGTACGTGACCGCGGATCGTGTTCTCTGAAAGGTTCAGGCGTCGTCCGATCATCTTGTTCGACAGCCCCTGGCAAAGTAGATCGAGCACCTCGCATTGACGCGGGGTGAGTTTGGCTGAGCGCACTGCTGATGCGGAGGAGGTGCCCTCCGGCGCCACTGAGTGGTAGTCCAGCAGCGCGGTGATGGTCTCCAGCATCGCATCCGGTGTTTGAGCCTTCGAAATAAATCGATGGGCTCCCCGTTCCAGCGCCTCGCGTACTGCTTCTGAGTCGTAAAGCGCTGACACCACTACGATTTTGGCCTCCGGCCATTTGCGCTTGAGCAACGCAATGCCTTCCAGGCCATTGAGTCCTTGCAGCTGCACGTCGAGTAGTAGCAGGTCGAGCGTATCCGTAGGGGTGCGTAGAGCCTCCGCAATGGAGGCGGCCTCAAAGATCTCGATGTCCTTCAGGCCGGCGGTCAGCACCATGGCAATGCCGGAGCGAAACAGCGTGTGGTCGTCGATAAGCAGGAAACGGGTGGGGCTCACGGCGTACTCATCGAACTCGAAGACCAACACTCTACAGCCGTTTTGGCGTCGATCAATCCAAATGGACTATAGGGGGCACAGAACCCTGCCTATAGTATTTGGAGTGATGTAAGTCAGGTGCAAGTCACACATTTACTCACCCGCAGCGCAGTCCGCCCGGGTGAGTTGCTGAAGTTATCGGGGGGGTTCTTGCGACCTGTTCATGGCGATGCGCTCAACTCTCCCATCGTGACAAGCCGCTTTAGTACGCAGGCGCTGGCTTCCGACAAGCAATGATTGGCTTGGCGCGAGCGAGTGGGGCATGTCGTCGATGTACCGGTTTCGCAACGGTTGCGCGCGTTTCCACCGATGCTCGATGGGACTACGTCTTTCATCTGTTCGTAGAAGGTCAAGGCGACAACGTAACGGGTATGCGCAAGAAGCGCAGCGCAGCGAATGCGCTCAGGGGGATGGATGGAGCGTCGGTTTCACTTTATTTCGGGTCTGCCTAGGTCTGGGTCTACCTTGCTGTCGGCCATTCTGCGTCAAAATCCGCGTTTTTACGCGGGCATGAGCGGGCCGATCGGCGGGGTATTCAATACCTTGCTGGGCGAACTCGGCGGGCGCAACGAATACTCGGTGTTCATCAACGATGAACAGCGCCGCCGCATGCTCAAGGGCCTGTTCGATCAGTACTACGGGCCTGAGTTCAGTGCTGACGTGGTGTTCGACACCAATCGCATCTGGTGCAGCAAGCTGGGCCAGCTTAAGCCGTTGTTCCCGCACGGCAAGGTGATCGCCTGTGTTCGCCACGTGTCATGGGTTATCGACAGCATCGAGCAGTTGATCCGCAAAAACGCCTTCCAGCCCTCATCGATTTTCAACTACCAGCCTGGTGGCACTGTTTATTCGCGCAGCGAAGGCGTTGCCAATGGCGACGGCATGGTCGGCTTTGCCTACAACGCGCTGAAAGAAGCGTATTACGGCGAAGACAGCGAAAATTTGATGTTGCTGCAGTACGAAACGCTGGTCGGCGATCCGGCGCGCGCGATTCAGGCCGTCTACGACTTCATCGATGAGCCAACCTTCACGCATGATTTTGAGCGTGTGAGCTACGACGCTAACGAGTTCGATCTGCGCGCTGGCACGCCTGGTCTACATACCGTGCGCGAAAAGGTCGCGCTGCGCGAGCGAACCAGCATTTTGCCTCCCGATGTTTTTCGACGATTTGAGAACGATGCCTTCTGGCGCGATTCGCAACTCAACTTGCGTGGAGTTCGGGTGATTTAAGTCGAACTGCGCAGCGACTGATTCGCATGCGCGGTTTTCTAAAACGTTTCTAAGTCACCGCATGAAGGGTACGGCATCGCCGTGCCCTAGGACTTCGTGCGCCATTTTTTTGAGCGAGCACGTCTCGCTAGGTCTTTAAACAGGGGATCTTTTCAATGAACCGTATTTACCGTCTGGTTTGGAATCGCTCGTTGCGTGTACTGCAGGTTGCTTCCGAGCTTGCGCATTCCTGCTCGGACAACAGTACTCAGGGTGAATCCTCTTCGCCGACTGGTCCGCGTCGTGCGCTGGCGATCGCTTGTGCAACAGCCTTGCTGAGTGTCGTCTCAGCGATAGCGCCTGTAAGCGCTGCGGCGCAGACGCAGATTGCAGGAGGCAATGGCGGCGGCGTTGGTGGCAATGTTGTTGGTGGCATCGGCGGCAGTAGCACCGGCGCCGTTGGTGTTGCCGGAACGAATGGCGCTGGTGGTAGCAACGGTTATTACGGTGGCGGTGGCGGTGGCGGTGCAGGTGCCGCTGGTGGCAACGGCGGTTTGAGCAGCAGTGGGGGAGGTGCAGCAGGCAGCGCTGGAAGCGGAACCATTACTGCTGGTGCGACGCACACGGGTGGCGCGGGTGGTTCGGGGGGGCAACGGTGCATATCAAGCCTCAAATCCCAGCACCGGCGGTGGCGGCGGTGGCGGCGGCGGTGGTGTGGGTTTTTTCGGGAACGGAGCCACGATCACTACAACGGGCACCTACGTGGGTGGCGCCGGTGGAGGCGGTGGTAATGGCGTCGTGGTCAGCGGCGGCGGCGGTGGCGGCGCCGGCGGCTTTGGAGCCCAGTTCACGACGGGCTCGTCACCTGCGGCCAGCCTGGGAGTGTCATTCCAAGGCGGCAATGGCGGCAATGGTGGTAACGGTTATTCGGGTGGCTCGGGTGGCGCCGGCGGCGTCGGTGTCAGCCTTGGCCAGAGCATCTCACTGACCAATAACGCCGTCATTAGTGGTGGCAGGGGTGGCACGGGTGGCGCGGCTACCGGCGGTGGTGTGAATGGTGCTGGCGGCGCAGGCGGTGTGGGCCTCATCGGCACCGGCAACGACTACATCGCCAATAGCGGCGTGATCCAAGGTGGCGTTGCGAATGGCGGTAGCGGTGCACAGGCGGACGCCATCGACTTCAGTGGTGGCAGCAATACGCTGGAAATTCAAGCGAACTCCCAGATCAGCGGCCACGTGGTCAGCACCAGCGGTAGCGCCAACGGTGGCGATACCTTGGTGCTCGGCGGCGATAGCAATGCAAGCAACGGCAATTCCTTCAACGCTGCGGAGATAGGCTCCGTTGGCAGCGCAGCCCAGTACCAAGGCTTCAATAACTTTCAGAAAAACGGTGCGAGCACCTGGACCTTGACGGGCACGGCGACCGGGCTCACGCCGTGGACCATCAACGTGGGCACGTTGGCTATTTCCGCTGACGCCAGCCTCGGTCTTGGCACGGGCACGTTGACATTGAACGGCGGCGCGCTGGAAACGACCGCAAACGGCACATCCAACCGTGGTGTCATATTGGGTGCATCCGGCGGCACTTTTACAACGGATGCTGGTACGAACTTCACCGTCGGCGGTGTGGTGAGCGGTACGGGGGCATTGGTCGAGAATGACCGCGGCACACTGACGCTTACGGGCATCAACACCTACACCGGTGGCACAACCATCGGCGCTGGCGTGTTGGCACTCAGCGGCGCCGGCAGCATCGCTACGTCGAGTGGTGTGTTCAACAACGGCACGTTCGATATCAGCGGCGCAGTCAGTGGCGCTTGGATTAAGTCGCTGGGCGGTGGTGGTACGGTGAATCTCGGGGCGAGGATGCTGAACCTGACCAACGCGCAGGGCGATACGTTCAGTGGTTCGATCACCGGCACCGGCGGCCTCACGCTGACCAATAGCACCGAGTTTTTGACCGGTAACAACACCTACACCGGCAGTACAACGATCAGCGGCAACTCGCGGTTGTTACTCAGCGGCAGTGGCAGCATCTCCACCTTGAGTAGTGTGATCAACAGCGGCTGGTTCGATATCAGCAACACGACCAGCAGCGGCGTTTCGATCAATTCGTTGACCGGGTTGGGTAATGTGATTCTCGGGTCGCAGACGCTGACCTTGCTCAATGGCTCTGGATTTTCTGGTCAGATCTCTGGCACAGGCGGCCTCACGCTGGCATCGGGCAACCAGTATTTGAACGGCGCCAACCTCTATACCGGCAGCACAACCATCAGTGGCGGCACGCTGTATCTCCAAAGCAGCAACGGCAGCATCGCCACGTCGAGCAGCGTGATCGACAACGGCACGCTGGATATCAGCAACATGACCACCAGCGGCACGTCGATCCAATCGTTGAGCGGTACTGGCGCGGTAAATCTCGGTGGGAAGACGCTGACCCTGACCAACGCAGGCGATACGTTCAGCGGTTCGATCATCGGAACTGGCGGCCTCACGCTGGCCGGGGGGCACGAGACGTTGACCGGCACCAGCAACACCTACGCTGGTGGTACGACGATCAACGCCGGCACGTTGAGTATTGCCGCAGACGCCAGCTTAGGTAGCGGCACGTTGACGCTGAACGGCGGTGCGCTGGAAACGACCGCGAACGGCACATCCAGCCGTGGCGTCATACTGGGTGCGTCCGGTGGCACGTTTACAACGGATGCTGGCACGAGTTTCTCTGTCGGCGGTGTGGTCAGCGGTACGGGGGCGTTGGTCGAGAATGGCGGCGGCGCACTGACTCTTGCGGGTACCAACACCTACACCGGCAGCACAACGATCAACACTGGTGTGTTGGCACTTAGCGGCGCCGGCAGCATCGCTACGTCGAGTGGCGTGATCAACAACGGCACGTTCGATATCAGCAACACGACCAGTGGCGCTTCGATCAATTCGTTGAGCGGTGCTGGTCTATTGAATCTTGGGTCGCAGACGCTGACCCTGACCCATGCGGGCGATACGTTCAGCGGTGCGATCATGGGAACCGGTGGCCTCACGCTGGCCGGGGGCCACGAGACGTTGACCAGCACCAATAGCACCTACACCGGCGGTACAACGGTCAACGCAGGTACGTTGACTATTTCCGCAGACGCCAGCCTCGGTTGGAGCAGGTTGACCTTGAACGGCGGTGCGCTGGAGACGACCGCAAACGGTACATCCAACCGTGCCGTCATACTGGGTGCGTCCGGTGGCACGTTTATAACGGATGCTGGTACGAGTTTCTCCGTCGGCGGTGTGGTGAGCGGCACGGGTTCGTTGGTCGAGAATGGCGGCGGCACACTGATCCTTGCAGGCATCAACACCTACACCGGCAGTACATTGATCAACAACGGTATGTTGGCACTCAGCGGCGCTGGCAGCATCGCCACGTCGAGTAGCGTGATCAACAACGGCACGTTCGATATCAGCAACGTGGCCGGTGGCGCTTCGATCAATTCGTTGAGTGGTGCTGGTGTAGTAAATCTCGGGTCGAAGGCGCTTACCTTGGCCAATGCGGGCGATAGGTTTAGTGGTTCGTTCAGCGGCAGCGGTAGCCTCGCGCTGGCCGGGGGCCACGAAACGTTGACCAGTAATAACAGCGCTTACACCGGCGATATCGCGGTTAACGCCGGCACGCTGACTGTCGACGGCAGCGTCGGCGGTAATGTCGATGTGAAATCGGCTGCCACTGTGGGTGGCTATGGCACGATCGGCGGCAACGTCACGATTGAGGGCGGTGGCACGCTCGCACCGGGTGACCAGAGCGTGACGCCGATGGTCGTGGGCGCGCTGAACGTAGGCGGCAATCTGACCATGCAGCAAGGCAGCGCCCTCAACATAGGGGTTGGCACTCCAGGCGCTACCCTGTCCATGCCGGGCAGCGGCGACAGCGTGAACGTGACGGGCAACCTCGCCATCAATGGGGCCACCGTCAACGTCAGCGGCGCCGCCAACATGGGGCCAGGGATGTATAGCATCCTCAAGTACGGCGGTACGCTGACGGAGACGAATGGTGGTCTTACGATCGGCAACGAACCGTCGGGAGCTGCGCTCTCTGTTCTGACGCTGACCGGCGACCACCAGATCAATCTGCTCAACACCGGATCGATGGTGTTGAATTTCTGGAACGGCAATGGTCTCGCTTCGTCGACACAGATGGGCGGTGGCAACGGCACCTGGTCAGCGATATCGCCGAACTGGACCGATGCCAATGCCGATGTGTCGGCACCGATGTCGCCACAACCGGGTTTCGCCTTATTTGCTGGCGCGGCCGGCACGGTTACCGTCGATAACAGCGCTGGCGCGGTGAGCGCCAGCGGCATGCAGTTCTTCACCAATGGTTATGTGATGAACGGCAGTGCGCTGACGCTCGTCGGCACTAACGGAGTCGCGCCCATCATCAATGTGGGTGATGGCACCGCGGCCAGCGCCAGCGATGTGGCGGTCATCAACAACGTGTTGGCTGGCAGCGCCGGTCTTACCAAGTCCGGTTACGGCACGCTGGTTCTTACCGGCACCAATACGTATACCGGCGGCACCACGATCAGCGACGGCACGCTACAAATCGGTAATGGCGGTACCACCGGTTCCATGGTTGGCAACATCATTGATAACGGCTCCCTCGTGTTCGATCACAGCGACAATGTGATCTTTACGGGTGGAATTAGCGGCAGCGGTAGCCTGACCCAACAGGGCAGCGGCAGCTTGACCCTGGCCGGCATGGGGGCGCTGAACGGCGGAGCCACGGTTGCGGCTGGCACGCTGGTGCTTGGCAGCGGAAACAAGTCTTCGGGTTATTCCATCCTCGTCGGCACGAGTGGTAGTGACGGCACATCAATGGAAGCCACCGCAACGAATGGTGGCACCGGTGTGGCCCTGGCCAGCGGAACGAAATTCACCAACGCCCTGAACGGTCAGGCCTCTGGTGGTGCAGGTGGACAGGGCGGTAGCGCAGGTATTGCCGTCGCCGGCGGCAACGGTGGCGCGGGTGGTATGGGTGTCAGTGGCAGTACGGTCGTTGTGGCGAATGCCGGCAACATCAATGGCGGCAATGGTGGTCAGGGTGGCAGCGGTGGCATTGGCAACGGGCTGCTTACTGACTCGACCGCACTCAGCATCGGTGGTGCTGGCGGAGCGGGCGGTAACGGTGGTGTCGGTGCCGGCTTGGGCGACAACGCCAGTTTCACCAACACGGGTTCCGTGAGCGGCGGCGCCGGTGGCACGGGTGGGGTCGGTGGCGTGGGTGGATTTACGCCCCCCACCGACTCGCAGTCAGGCGCGTTGATGTCGGCGGGCACCAGTGGTGCCGGTGGGCATGGCGGCGTCGGCGTGAGCATGGGCAGCAACGCGACCTTCGACAATGCCAACTACACGACGATCATTGGCGGCACCGGTGGCGCTGGTGGAAATGCGTCGTCAGGCAATGGCCCCACCGGTGCGGCCGGTAATGGTGGCGCGGGTGGCACAGCCCTGATTCTGGGCGCATCGCCGATCGTGGCCACTAATGCTGGCAACCTGCTCGGTGGTCAGGGCGGTGCGGGTGGCGTGGGCATGCCGATGGGCAATCCAGGCCAGCTTAACTCCGCCGAGGGCTTTGCTGGCTTTGCCGGTTATGCCGGCGCCAGCGGCGGTCAGGGTGGTGCCGGCGCGCTTCTGCTGGCGGGTGCGGCACTCACCAATAATCAGATCATCTATGGCGGTATCGGTGGCGCTGGTGGTGCCGGTGGGGCTGGCGGTATCGGTGGTAATGCCGTGGGCACGAAGGCCGCTGCGGGAGGCGCTGGTGGCATCGGTGGTGACGGTGGCATGGGAGGAGTGGGCGTCAGTCTGGGTCAGAACGCATCCCTTACCAACAATGGCGATATCAACGGTAGCCAGGGTGGGTCTGGCGGTACCGGTGGCAATGGTGGCGCTGGTGGTACCGGTGGTGCCCCAGGAGCCGGAGGCAACGGTGGTAACGGCGGTAATGGTGGTGCGGGTGTGAGTGGTACGGGCTTCGCGCTTACCAACTTCGGAACCATCCAGGGTGGCTATGGTGGTTACGGTGGTTTTGGTGGCAGCAACGGCACCAGCGTTGGTAACGGTGGTAAAGGCGGTAACGGCGGCGCGGGTGTGAGCGGTACGGGATTCGTCCTTACCAACAACGGGGCCATCAACGGTAATGGCGGCGGCTCGGGTGGCGACAATGCCTGGAACAGCAGAGATAAGGGCGGTAACGCTGGAAACGGCGGCGCGGGCGTGAGCGGCACCGGCTTCACCGTGACCAACAACGCGAATGCGTCGATCACTGGCGGCTACGCTGGCTCGAATGCTGGCCATGGTGCGGCCGGCCTCGCTGGTGCGGGCATCAGCGGTTCAAGTTTCACGGTTACCAATAGCGGAGCCATCACTGGCGGTAGCGGCGGTTATAGCGGTTATAGCAATAGCAGTAACGCCGCCAACGGTAGCAGCGCGGGTGGCGCCGGTATAAGCGGCTCGAGTTTTGCGCTCACGAATAACTCAAGCGGAACGATCACCGGTGGCGAAGGCAGCGGTGGCCAATACGGTGACGACGTTAATAAGGAATCTGCTGCGCCTGGCATGGGTGGCAACGGCAGCGACGGCGGCGCGGGTGTGAATGTCATTGGTACGGGTACCAGCCTCACTAACAGCGGAGCCATAACGGGTGGCGTGGGCGGTCAGGGCGGAACGGGTGTCAATGCACAGGGGGGCACCACCCGTAGCAATGGCGGTAACGGTGGCACCGGTGGTAACGGCGGCTCTGGCGTAGACGGCACCGGTTTTACCCTTACCAACAGCGCAGCGATTAGCGGTGGCGAGGGCGGTGCTGGCGGGCTGGGCCGTTTTGGCGCCAACGGCGGTAACGGTGGCAATGGGGGTAACAGCGGCGCGGGTGGTTCCGGCGTAAGCGGTACAGGCTTTGCCGTTATCAATAGCAGCGGCGGGACCATCGCCGGTGGTAATGGCGGTGCCATCGGCGTGGCTGGTGGCGGCACCAATGGTCTCGGCGGCAACGGTGGCACCGGCATCAGCGGTTCGGGCTTCACCTTGACCAACAACGGTAGCGTTGTTGGCGGCAACGGCAGCGAGAGCTCCACTAGCAGCAACGTGGGCGCTGGCGGCGTAGGCATCATCGCTACAGGTAACGCCATGGTGATCAACGCCGGCACGATTAGTGGCGGCAAGGCAGGTGTTGTTTCCGTAACTCATCCCACCGGTCCGGCGTTCGTAGTGGCCTCCGTTCCTGTTTCTGCGGCTACCGGCGCTGCGGTAAGTACCGATACCCACGTCGATGCCATTGACTTCTCCGGCGGTGGTAACACGTTGGTGATCGAAGCGGGCTCGATCATTACCGGCAACGTAGTCAGCCGCAGCGGCGCTACGCACGGTGGTGACACTCTGGCGTTGGGTGGCAGCACCAACGCGACCGGTGGCAATAGCTTCGATCTGGCGCAGCTCGGTGCCGTCGGCAGTAGTGCGCAATACCAGGGCTTCAACGTGTTCGAGAAAACCGGCAGCAGCCTCTGGTCGCTGACCGGCACCACTACGGCCGTGAGCGCATGGAGCATCGATCAGGGCACGTTGTCCCTGACGGGTAACGCTGCGCTGGGCGCAACCAGCACCATGACGGTGAACGCCAGCGGTATCTTCGATATCGCCGGTATCAGCGGCTCGGGCACAACGATCGGTGACCTCACCGGTGCGGGTAGCGTCAATCTGGGTGCCAAGACGCTGACGCTGGGTACGTCGAACAACACGACGTTCGCTGGTGTGTTGTCCGGCACGGGCGGTTCCGTAGTCAAGCAAGGCAGTGGCACGCTGATCCTCAATGGCATCAACACGGCCACCGGCGTGGCGACGGTCAATGCGGGCACGCTGGAAGTGGGTGATGCCGAGCACGCCACTGCGGTCTGGGGCGGGAATGTCACCGTCAACAGGGGCGGCACCCTGCGCGGTCACGGCACCATCGACGGCAATGTCACCAGCGATGGCACGGTGTGGCCGGGCGGCTCCATGGGTGTGTTGACCATCAATGGCAACTACACGCAGAACGCCGACGGCACCTTGCAGATCGACCTGACACCGACCGAGGCATCGCAGCTGGTGGTCAACGGCACGGCTAGCCTGGCGGGCACGCTGGATCTGATCTACGCGCCGGGTACCTATACCAACAGCACCTACACCCTGGTGCAGGCCAAAAACGTCAGCGGTACTTTTGCGACAGTGAACAGCACTGGCACGGGCCCCGCGCAGGTGACCTATACCGGTACGCAGGCCAACCTTGTGCTGACAACGACCGCGACGCCGCCGACAACTCCCACCTCGCCGGTGCGTGTGGCTCCGCGTGATGCGGGCCTGTACGGCAACCTGTTGCTGACTCAGAACCTCATCGCTCAGCGAACCTTGAGCTCGGTGCTGGATGCCTCGTTGCTGAGTCGTGCACCGTCGTGTCAGGTACAGAGCGCATCTTCGTCGGCCTGCCAGGAGGGGTTGTGGATGCAGTCCACCGG
Source organism: Dyella sp. AD56 (assembly GCF_002878475.1). Taxonomy (NCBI): domain Bacteria; kingdom Pseudomonadati; phylum Pseudomonadota; class Gammaproteobacteria; order Lysobacterales; family Rhodanobacteraceae; genus Dyella; species Dyella sp. AD56. Next base: position 210,176 of record NZ_NRDP01000033.1, on the reverse strand, counting down.
GTCGAGCCTCTCCGTGGACGGATCGAGCGGTGTGAACGCCACCGGCTTTGGTTTACTGGCGGGGGCGGATCGGGCGGTCGGCGATGTGATTCATCTCGGTGTGGAAGCGGGTGTGGGGCAGACCAACGCCACCGATCCGCTGGGCGGTAGCGGTCGCGTGCAGCAGGCTCACGCGGGCGTGTATGCCTTTGCCGATGCTGGCCCGCTGGTACTCTCGGCCACTGCCGACGTGGCCCACAACAGCTACCGTGTGTCGCGTGAAACCGGGATCGGTCATGCCGTGGCCAACCCGGATGGCAGTGCGACCTCCGCCGGTGTACAGGCCGCCTGGCCGATGCAGCTCGTGTCGTGGCAGGTGGTGCCCAAACTCGGTGCGCTGTATCAGCACCAGAGCTTGGACGGCTTCGATGAAAACCTGCCAAGCAATAACCCGCTGGCACCGGCCTTTGCGGTGCAGGGTTCACGGAGCACGGCTAACACATTGCAACCGTATGCCGCGGTGTCGTTCACAAACACGTTCCGCTTCCAGGACATCACCTATGTCCCGCAGTTCAACGTGGGCTATCGCTACAACACGCGCAGCAACAGTTCGCCGACGGTGCAGATGACTTCCGAAGACGGCACGGTGTTCGCACAGCCGGGTGTCGCGCTGGGTCGTGGGCTGGGTACCGTGGGCGCGCGCATCACGGCAGAAGCGGGGGCGTCGTGGAATGTGTACTTGGATTACCAGGGTATGTTCGCCAGCCATATGCATGACAACGCATTGACGTTCGGCTTCACCAAGCACTTCTGAGTTTAGAAAGCGAAGGGGCCATGGATGGTCCCGTTTTTCGACCGTCAATTCCGCAGTCGATGGCGGCATGCGTTGGGTGTTCGCTGCAATCGTAGTTTTCGCGAGCCGGTGCTGGATCAGCATCTGCTCGCTCGTCTCGATGAAGTTCGTGAGGCAGCAAGTCGTCGATCGCGCTACCTTGAAAAGGTCCCCAGCGCGGCCCTTCATTTGGCTTAGAGTATTGTTCTTTGGGTTGCCTAAATGCTATTTAATATCAGTGATTTAATGGATATTCGCGGCATTAATGAAATCCTAATCCGCGCAGCTCATGCTCTCTGTCCCGAAACCCGTTTCCCAAAGAGCGTTGCCCGTGAATCTGTTGCTGGTCGAGGACGATACGATGCTCGCCGAAGCCATCTGCGATGGTGTGCGGCAGCACGCGTGGGACATTGATCATGTCGGCAATGCTGGCGCTGCGAAAGCAGCGCTGGTGGATCATGCCTATGCGGCGATCCTGCTCGACATCGGCTTGCCAGGTGATTCCGGCTTGACGGTGCTGCGTTTTCTCCGCGAACGCTACGACACCATTCCCGTCATTGTCCTTACCGCGCGTGGTCAGTTGAGCGACCGCATCCGTGGCCTGGATGCAGGCGCCGACGACTATCTGGTCAAGCCATTTCAGTTGGACGAGTTGCTTGCGCGTGTCCGTGCCGTCACACGACGCAGCGAAGGGCAAGTCGTTCCCGTGCTCCGCCACGGCGAAGTGGTGCTGGACCCGATCAAGCGGCGAGTCACGCGCGCCGGTGAACATGTGGCCCTCAGTGCCCATGAATATCAGATGCTCCTGGCACTGTTGAAACGCGTCGGTCATGTGGTGACGCGTGACGATCTTGAGCGTGCGATCTATGGCGATCGCGCCGCGGTGGGAAGCAACACGGTATCCGTCTTCGTGCATCAGTTGCGGCGAAAGCTGGGTGACGACGTGATCGCCACGGTTCATGGCCATGGCTACACCATCGGAGGCGCGCCTTGAAATCGCTGCAATGGCGCATGCTCGCTGCACTCGGTCTAGTCATTGCCCTGGCGTGGGGCATCTCCATTGCGATGTACATCTCCTATCTGCACACGGGGCCTTCCACGTCGTGGCGTTCGGGTCTGTCCTCGCTGGGCGACACCCTGGTCAAGGCCTTGCCCGACGACTGGGTGCGAAAGCAGGACGACGTCGCGACTAGATTGCCTGAGGGAAAGCAGATGCCGACCAGCTCGGCGCAGCCCGTGCCCAGCGAGCCTGGCGGCTTACTCACCGCGATGGTCCTCAACACCGTCGAACTGGCCATCGTAGGCATCCTCATGTGGTGGGCGGTGGTCGCCTCGCTGCGACCCTTGCGCTCACTGTCGGAGAATCTCGCCCGACGCAAGGCATTTGACTCCGAACCGTTATCAGTCAAACAGGTGCCGGATGAACTTAGGCCGCTCATCCTGGCCTTCAATTCGCTATTGGCACGCGTAGACACGGCTATGCGTGCGGAACGTCAGTTCATCGCCGATGCAGCGCATGAGTTGCGTACGCCTCTGGCGGCATTGCATGTCCAGGCCGAAGTGGCGTTGCGTGCAGAGGCGCTGCAAGGGAAGGACGATGCGCTGCGCAAACTGCTGGGCATCTCGCATCGAACGCATCGCCTCGCCGAACAGTTGCTCGACCTGGCGCGGCTAGATGCAGGGCTCCATTCGACGGGTTTGCACGACACCGACCTGCTGGAACTCGCCGGTCACGTGATCAGCGAATTCAGCGTGCAGGCCGATAGTCGTGGCACACGCCTGCTTCTGTCGGGTACTTCGTGCATGGCGAGGTGCGATGTCGATGAGATGGGCATTCTTATCCGCAACCTGGTGGACAACGCGATCCGGCATGGTCGCGATGCCGGTACGGTGGAAATCGTCTGTGGCGATGTGATGCGGGACAAGGTGCGTCATACCTCGCTCGAGGTTCGCGACGACGGACCTGGCGTGCCTGGGGATGAGCACGCAGCGATCTTCGCGCGCTTCTACCGCGCATCGGACAGTGTTGCGCGCGGGAGCGGCATCGGTCTTTCGCTGGTCGCCGCCATCGCCGAACTCCACGATGCCCGCGTCGAAACCGGACAGGGCAGGGATGGCAGAGGTTTCAGCATTCGTATCCTCTTCCCACACACCGGATCCGGCCGCGATTGAGGGGCCGTGCCGCCCATCGGCATCGTACGGCGTCGTTGTCTGCCGGCTTGGTTTGATACGCATCCTGCCGTCACTACCCTAATCAATTCCTAAAAACCGTTCCCTAGCATGGTCGACAAGGAGCAGCGCGGATTGCGTTGTCCTTGCCTATCGATCCCGCGCGGCCACCACCATGCCGCCACAGAATCAGGAACGGACCATGCGCATCACTTACAAAGCCACGTGCTTTTTCTTCATCGGTGCCAGCGTTGCATTGGCCGGTTGCGCGTCGACGCAGCCCAAGCCTTATGCCGGTATCGATTCATCGAGCTATCTGCGCCCCAACGATCAGGCCCGGCGCGGCCACGAACCGTACGCCTACAGCACCAACGTGGACTGGAAGCACTACGACAGTTTCATCATGGATCCCGTTGCCATCTATCGCGGCTCGGACAATCAGTTCGACGCGAAGATCACTGAGCAGGACCGCCAGGAACTCGCCAGCTACATGCAGCAGCAGTTCCAAGACAAGCTGCGCCAGCGCTATGCGTTGGTCTCCACGCCAACCAGCGGCACATTGCGTATTCGCGCAACGCTCACCGGTGCCAAGGGAACGACGGCCTTCTTGTCCACATTCACGCGCATGGATGTTGGCGGTACGCCGATCAACGCTGTGCAGGCCATTCGCGGAAGGGAAGGCCTGATGACCGGCTCGGTGAGCTATGCCGTCGAAGTCTATGACGCCTCCACCGGTCGCCTTTTGAAGGCGTACGTCGACAAGCAGTATCCCAATGCGATGAACATGAAGGCGACCTTCGGGAAGCTGGGTGCCTCCCGGCGCGGCATCGACAAGGGTGCGGATGACCTGCTTGCGGGTCTCCAGTAAGTGATGTCATCCGGGCGAGGCGTCGATAGCCGGCCCCTGCCCATGATTCGTCCCCACGGCCATAGCCATGGCAAGCGCCGGTCCCCATGAAAGCTCTATCTAGCGTCGTTGTATGTACGCGTTGCGATGCGGTTTACCGACGCCCGGTACTAACGCACGGCCAAGTGGCACGATGCTGCGTGTGTGACGCGATCGTCTGGCGCTCGGTACATCCATCCGTCGACAAGTGGCTTGCGCTGACGCTGGCAACGGCCATCCTGTTCGTGCTCGCCAATACCTTTCCGGTGATCAGCATCGGAGTGCAGAACTTCCAGAGCGACGTGACTCTCTGGCAGGCAACGACCTCGCTGGCGCAAGGCATCTGGATACCTTTTGCGCTGCCAGCCACGGTCGTCGCCATCATTGCTCCCTTTCTGCAGATGGTCTTGCTTGGATGGATCCTGGTCTTTGCCTTGCACGGAAAGAGGGCGCCGGGATTTCGTCCACTCATGCGGTTTCTGCAAGTCGTCCAGCCTTGGAGCATGGCTGAGGTAGCGTTTCTCGGTGTGGTCATTGCGTGCATCAAGCTGTCCAGCATGGCCCAGGTGTCGCTGGGTGCAGGTAGCTGGACCATGCTCGGCTCGGTGTGTCTGGCAGCACTCGCCACCAAACGCGATGTGCGCTGGCTGTGGAACGTCACTGATGTGAAAGCGACGAACGTTTTGGCGGGTGCGTTGTGACCATGCGCATGACGCCGTGCGACCCGTACATGGCGGGCTTTTCCACTAACGGGAGCCTTGGTTGGGCGAGTGGATTGGCGCTGGATCATCCACGCTCTGTACGCAGACTGCGCTCACTCCTCATCGTCGCGCTTTTCGTTCTGGCCGAGACATCCCTCGGCTTTGGCACATGGCACGTCTTGCTTGCGATGGGCCGAGGCAGTGTCGTGGCCATGCGCAACATTCGGCAGGTCGCGTTGTCCCGCAGCATCAAGGATGCCATGCCGTGAATACGCAGCCACGAGCCGACCAGTTGGGCGTGATTGGATGCGATGTGTGCGGCCTCGTCCTCGCCTTTCCAAGCGATCAGCACGATGCGGTATGCCCGCGCTGTGGTACGTGTCTTCATCGCAGGCGGCGCCACAGCCTGGGAAGGGCGTGGTTGCTGCTGGTGGCAGCGGCGCTGCTTTACGTGCCGGCGAACCTCTTGCCGGTGATGAAGATCCATTTTCTCGGGCAGGTCGGGCAACCGCTGACCATTATCGGCGGCGTCCTCGACCTATGGCGCGACGGGGCTTATGACGTCGCATTCGTCGTGTTTGTCGCCAGCGTTGCCTTGCCATGTGCCAAGTTCATCGCACTGGCCGGCCTGTTGTTGTCCGTGCAGTGGCGAACCGGGTTTGCGCGCCCTGAGCGTGCAAGGCTTCACCGGTTTCTGGAGATCATTGGATATTGGTCGATGCTCGATGTCCTGGTCGTTGGCATCCTGGGTAGCCTGGTGCAGTTTCAGGCGCTGGGCGAGATCGAGCCGGGTGCGGGCATATTTCTCTTTGGTGGGTCCGTCATCCTGGCCATGTTCGCTGCGCACAGTTTTGACTCACGGCTTATCTGGGATGCAGCCGAAGCGTTGTCGACTCCGCCGTAGGGAAAAATAGCCAGCTTCCGCGAGAGCTCCGTCGCGAAAGGAGCATTAGCGAACGCAGGTGCGTGGCCTTGCGTCGAACGCTTAATCAGATCCTAAAACGGGTCGGTCATCCTCAATCCGTCGCCGCAGGGGCCTTCAGGGCTGCCTTCTGCATGCGCACCGCTCCCTCCCATGGCCGCTTGTGGCAGCCAAGAACCCACGGAAATCAGTAACGATGAAGAAGCTCATCCTGCTTGGTCTTACTTGCATGGTCCTGCTCAATGGATGCATCGCGGTTGATCGTCGCGACGATCACCGTGATCAACGGCGCGATCGTTACGACGAGTGTCGTCGTTATCACGATGCGCGGTATTGCGATGACGGGCGGCGGTGATTTCAATCACCCGCTTGTCTTCAGCCTTGGGCGCGCCATGCGCCCCACTGCTTGATGGCAACGCTGATCAGGCCCGGCGCTGGCGGGCTGAAAAAAAGTAATCGCGTGCGGCGACTTTCATAAGCGGATCATTTCCCCGCGCCATGCACAATCCAGCGATTGTGGATTGGGCATGGTGGAGAGTTTTTATGGTGGATGGTTCTCGTCGAGACGTCATCAAGCTGATGCTGGCAGGAGCGGCCGCTGCGCCGTTTTCCATGGGAGCGGCCATGGCCGCCCCACCAGCCACCCGGAAAGGTGCCCAGCAGCGCGCGGGTATCGAAGGGCAGCGAATGGCTGACCTGGGTGACGGCACCTATGTGAATCCGATCGTTGCCGGGGATCATCCCGATCCGACCATCCTCAAGGATGGCAGCGACTACTACATGACGTTTACGTCGTTCGATTCCTGCCCGGGCCTGGTGATCTGGCATTCCACCGATCTGGTGAACTGGGCGCCGGTCACTACGGCGCTGACCAAACCGTTGGGCACCGTATTCGCCGTCGATCTGTGCAAGCACAATGGGCGCTACTTCATCTACATTCCGGCCAGCGCTGGCGACCGCGGCTGGGCGTTGTATGTGATCTGGGCCGACCACATCGAAGGGCCGTGGAGCGATCCGGTCGACCTGCATATCGATGGATGCATCGACCCAGGGCACGTCGTGGGGGAGGACGGCAAGCGCTACCTGTTCGTCAACGGCATCCGCCGCGTGCGGCTCACTGACGATGGCCTTGCCGCGGATGGCAAGCTGGAGCCGGCCTATAGCCCATGGCGCTACCCCGACGACTGGATCGTGGAGGACTTCGCGCCGGAAGGTCCCAAGCTGCTGCGACATGGCGAATGGTTTTATCTGGTCACGGCCGTCGGTGGCACTGCGGGTCCGCCGACCAGTCATATGGTGATCGCGGCGCGTTCCCGCTCCATCCATGGTCCATGGGAGCATTGCCCGCGCAACCCGCTGGTGCGCACGACCAGCGCCGGCGAGCCATGGTGGTCGCGCGGGCACGCGACGCTGGTGGAAGGGCCGGCCGGCGATTGGTGGATGGTCTATCACGGCTACGAAAATGGATTCCGCACGCTGGGGCGCCAGACCTTGCTGGAGCCGATCGAGTGGACCGCCGATGGCTGGTTCCGGGCCATGGGCGGCGATCTATCCAGGCCGCTACCGAAGCCGAAAGGCGGCGTGAGCGGGCCGAACGGTTTTGCGTTGTCGGACGACTTCAGCCGTCGCAAGTTTGGCGTGCAGTGGAGCCTGTTCGATCCCAAGTCCGAGGAAATGAAGCGGGTGAGCTACGAAGCGAGCGGTCTGCGCCTGGCCGCCAAGGGCAACTCGCCGGTGGATTGTTCGCCGCTGACGTGCCAGCCAGGCGACCGCAGCTATGTGGCCGAGGTCACTCTCGATCTGGTGGGTGACGCCGAAGGCGGTCTGCTGCTGTTCTACAACCCCAAGGCCTTCGTCGGCATCGGCCTTTCGCGGCGCGAGCACGTGCTGAAGACCTTCGAGTACGCGGGGGAGCAATCCTGGATGCGTGTGCCGATGCAGGCATCCAGTCTGCGCATACGCGTGACCAACCAGGATCACGTTGTGACGTATCACTACTCGGTCGACAACGGAAAAACCTGGCAGCTACACGGCCTCCGCATGGAGGTTTCGGGAATCCACCACAACGTGTTTGGTGGATTCCTGAGCCTGAAAATTGGCGTTTACAGCGCGGGTGAGGGCAGTGTGGTGGTGCGGGATTTCACGTACCAAGCCATCGCTTGAAGGTGAACGAGCGACTCAGCGCTTGACGGTGGTGGCGTCAGGCGCTGAGGCGAGGTCGATCTCGTACACCGGGACCGCCATGCCATCGGGTTGCTGCACAGGTCTGATGGCCAGCCCCTGCGGCGTCTGCTGCCAGCGTACCGGGCGGGAAGTGCCAAGCAGGCGCACCGATCGCACGCGTTCACTTGACGCGATGTTCTTGATGACCGCCACGCCGCTCTCGGGCCAAGCCATTTCGATAGCGAAAAGCTTGCCCGGCTTCTGCGTGAAGCGGAAATCGGCGCTGGTATAGGTTGCCGCTCCCTTGTCTTCCGTGAACGAGCCCGAGCGCGGTACGGTGGGGCCTTCACCGTAGACGCGCCAAGGTTGAGTGTCGTAGATCGCCGCGCCGTTCACGGCGAACCACGCGCCGATCTCGTGCAGCACGGCCTGTTCCTGTGCGGTGATGCTGCCATCTGGCTTGGGGCCGACATCCAGCAGCAGGTTGCCATTCTTGCTGACCACGTCCGCGAGCAGGCGCACGATATCCACGGCCGGGCGGTACGTGTCGTGTTCCACGTAGCCCCACGAGCCGTTGCTGATGCTGGTGTCGGTCTGCCAGTGCTGCGGGCGGATGGCGCCGAGCTGGCCGCGTTCCACGTCCAGTGTGGCGCTGCCTTCCGGCAGGGCGTTGAGCTTGTAGTTGACCACCACGCCGCCGCGCGTGGCACCGGCGTTGTAGTAGTACGCAAGCCATTGCGCGAGCGCATTGCGGAAGGATGGATGACCCACCCACCAGTCGAGATAGATCAGATCGGGGTGGTAATAGGCTTCCAGTTCCGCCGTGCGCGCCATCCAGTCCTCGACCCAGGCCGGTGAAACGTAGGTCCAGTCCTGGGCCAGATCCTGGTCGCCGTTCAGTGAGATGTGTTGCTGGGCGGGACCGTAGAAGTCAGCGTAGGCGGGATCATTCACGTCCGAATCGATTTCCCGCCCGTGATCGAAGAACCAGGTATGTTCAGCGCGATGGGTGGACAACCCGAAGCGCAGACCTTCGTCCTTTACCGCGCGGCCGAGCGCCGCCATGACGTCGCGCTTGGGGCCCATCTGCACGGCGGTCCAGCGGGTGAGTTTGGAGTCATACATGGCGAAGCCGTCGGTGTGCTCCGCCACGCCCACGACATAGCGCGCACCGGCTTGCCTGAACAGCGTGGCCCAGGCCTTCGGATCCCAGTGTTCAGCACGAAATTGCGGAATGAAATCCTTCAGGCCCGCGTGCGCCAGGCTGCCGTACGTGGCCACCTGGTGCGCGTATTCGGCGCTGGTGCGGTCGTACATGTTGCGTGGATACCACTCGTTGGCGAAGGCCGGCACGGCATAGATGCCCCAGTGAACGAAAATGCCAAATTTGGCGTTGTCGAACCATGCCGGTTCCCGGTAATTTCGTAACGATGCCCAGTCGGGCCGGAACGGCCCCAACGCGGCACCTTCCTCCACCTTGGCCACCAGCGCGGCCCGTGCCGGCGCATAGCCTTCCGTGGCTTTTCGCCAGATCAGGTCGGCCTGTTGCGGCGTGATGGTTCCCGCTGTTGGCGCGGAGGCAAAGGATGCTTGCGGCATGCTTGCGCACAGCAGGATGAAGGCGGCCAGGCAACGCCGGGCTGGGTTGGTGCGACGGTTCATCTGCAGTTCCGTGGCTGTCGATGGCACGGAAAATTAGCAGGGGAGTACCGGTTTCAGTGCCCGATGTGGCAACCGCAAACGAAGAAACGTTACTCGCGCCCATCAATTTCGTAATTGTGTGGCGCGTGGGCGCAATCCAGCATGCGCCACCACCAAGCAGGACGTGAAGTTGCCAGGGGCGGTGAGCCAGCCTGACGCAACCACCGGGTCGTGGGGGCCTGGGGATACACAGCCTGCGGTTTCGGCCGATGGCCAATAACAAGACGGGGAGAGCTTTTGACCATGATCCAGACTGTGCACGGGAAAATCGCCTGTACGGCCCAGCATTCCTTGCCATTGGCGCGTCTTTCCGCCGCCGTGGCCATTGGCATGGCGCTGCTCTACGCGCCGCTGAACGCACACGCCCAGCAGGCAGCCACCACCCAGGACCAGACGCAGAGCCAGGCCGGGGATCAAACCAAACCTGTCGATGCGAAAGACAAGAAAAAAGCAGAAGACGCCAAAGCCAAGGACGCCAAGAATCTCGATGGCGTCACCGTGACCGGCATCCGCGCCAGCCTGGAGTCGGCGCAATCGCTGAAGCAGAACGCGGACCAGATCATGGACTCGGTCACCGCGGTCGACATCAATGCCCTGCCGGATCGCAGCGTCACCGAGACTCTGCAACGCATCAGCGGCGTCACCATTGACCACTTTCTCTCGGCCAATGATCCGGATCATCCCTCGGCCGAAGGCAGCAACGTGTCCATCCGTGGCCTTACGCAGGTGGAGTCGCTGCTAAATGGCCGCGACACCTTTTCCGCCAACAGCGGCCGCTCGCTGAACTTCGAGGACGTGCCGGCCGAACTGATGGCCGGCGTGGACGTGTACAAGAACCCCTCGGCGGAACTGATCGAGGGCGGCATCGGCGGCACGGTCAACCTGCGTACTCGCCTACCATTCGATGCGCCAGGGCAAGTGATCGGTTTCTCCTATGGCATCAACGAAGGCGACCTGTCGCAGAAGAGCAAGCCATCCACGTCCTTCCTCTACAGCAACCGCTGGAAGACGGAGAACTGGGGTGAGTTCGGCGCGTTGATCGATGTCTCCTACTCGGAGCTGGCTACCCGCACCGACGGCATCCAGCTTGAGCCGTACACCATGCGTTCCGATGCAGCGGCGACCGCCGGCAGCGGCCTGAGCACGGTCTACGTGCCCGGAGGCGCCGATTGGCGCACGCTGGATTTCCAGCGTCGCCGCATCGGTATTTCCGGCGCCTTGCAGTGGCGTCCGACCAAGGATCTGGAAATCACTTCCCAGTTCATCCGCTCGCGTTACGACATGTCCTGGCTGGAGCACGGCGCGATCTTCAGTGACACCAGCTTCGATATCGATCCGGCTAGTGGCACCACGTTCGACTACAACGGCCAGGGCGTGTTCCAGCGTGGCTCGCTAAGCTCCAACGCCTGGAGCAATAACCTGAGCAACGGTGGCGTGCGTTTTGATACGGACACGCGCTATCAGACGCAGACCACCGTCACCACCGATTTTTCGAACGGCTTCAAGTACAACATCAACGACCACATGTTGTTGAGCGGTGACGTCCAGTTCGTGAAGTCCACCAGCGACGAGCTGGATTTCACGGTGTTTCAGGCGACCTACCTGCCGGGCATGTACCTCAACACCACCGGCAGCGGTGGCATGCCGCTGGTGTCGGCCAGCCCGGCCGGCTACACCACCAATCCCGCGAACTATTTCTGGTCCGCGGCGATGGATCACCGCGAGGACGAGGTGGGCATGAGTCGCGCCTACCGTATGGATCTGGAATACAACTTTGAAGACAGCAGTTGGCTGAAGTACTTCAAGGTGGGTCTGCGCGCCACCGACCGCAGCGAGAACAACACCAGCACGCCCTACAACTGGGGCGTGATTACCGATAGCTGGGCACCGGTGAACACGCCAAGCACGGTAGCCAGCGTCAACTATTACCCGGCGAACGCATCGCTGTACTCGTTCTCGAACTTTTTCCGCGGCAACGTGAAGATTCCGACCCCGCTGTACTTCCCCGGCAGTTCGTTGGTGGAGAACTACGGCTCGGCCTACGGCATCTTGCATCCGATGGGCGTGTCATATGGCTGGAGCCCGGTGCAGATCACGCCGGCTGATCTCAATGATCAGGGCGAGAAGACCAAGGCCGCTTACGGCGTGTTGTACTTCGGCAACGAGACGGCGCTTGGCATCCCGTTCGACGGCAATATCGGCCTGCGTCTGGTGCGTACCGACGTGGATACCAGTGGCGTGGTGCAGCTTCTCAACCTCAGCGGCACAGGCGTACCCGATGCCGAGAAGGCGATTTGGAACGGTGGCTACCAGCCGCTTACTGCACGCACCCATTACCAGGATGCGCTGCCCAGCCTCAATCTGCGCTTCAAGCTGACCGACGATCTGCAGTGGCGTATCGCAGCATCCAAGGCGATCTCGCGGCCGAATTTCGCCGATATGCAGTCGTTCGTGCAGTTGGGCTATGTGCTGAACGCAAACAACAACCAGGTGACGCAGTGGAACGGCCTGGCCGGCAACCCGTACCTCAAGCCACAGCGCGCCACCCAGTTCGACACCGCGCTGGAATGGTATTTCTCGCCCACTGGCCTGCTGTACACCACGGCCTTCTACAAAGATATCCACGACTACATCGCGCAGGAAACCGCCCCGGAGACCTATCAGGGTCAGCAGTTCGAAGTCACTCGCCCGTACAACATCGGCACCGGCAAGGTGCGCGGCGCAGAAGTGGGCTACAACCAGTTCTTCGACTTCCTGCCGGGCTGGATGAGGGGCTTCGGCGTACAGGCCAACTTCACCTACGTGGACAGCGATGGTGGCGTCAACAGCGCGACCAATCCGTACACCAACGCCACCGTGACCGGCGTGGATCTGCCGATGACCGGCATCTCCAAGCGCAGCTACAACTTTGTGGCCATGTACGAGAAGGGTGACTGGTCGGCACGTCTGGCATGGAACTGGCGCTCGCGCTATCTGCTGACCACCAGTGATGCATCCACGCATCTGCCGACGTGGTCCGATAACTACGGCCAGTTGGACGCCTCCGTGTTCTATCGCCTCAACAAGAACATGCAGGTCGGCCTGCAGATGAACAACCTCAACAACGCTGTCGTACGCACTCTGATGGGACCGACCAGCTATGGCGACGGCGTGGTGGATTACCGCTTGTACAACCGCGGCTGGTTCGTCGCCGATCGGCGCTACGAGCTCGTGTTCCGCGCCACCTTCTGATCATGGCGAAGAACAGCGGGGGAATGGCAAGCAGCCGGATTCACCGGCTGTCGTTGGGGAAGACGCTGCTTGCGGTGCTGGCGCTGTGCGCCTGCACCGCAACGCGCGCCAGCGATGACGAACTGGCCTACCGCTACGCCAGCGTGCGCATCGGTGGTGGAGGCTACGTAAGCGGGCTGGTATTTCACCCGGCCGAACGCGGCCTGTACTACGCGCGTACCGACGTAGGCGGCGCCTATCGCTGGGATCAGGCCAGCGGGCAGTGGGTGTCGCTCACCGACTGGATCGAGGCGAAAGACACCAATCTGCTCGGCATCGATAGCTTGGCGCTCGACCCTTCCGACAAGGAATGGGTCTACCTCGCCGCCGGCACCTACACCACGCCGACCACAGGCAACGCCGCCGTCCTGCGCTCGCACGACCGCGGTGCCCATTTCGAACGCGCTGATTTGCCGTTCAAGCTTGGCGGCAACGAACTGGGTCGCGGCAATGGTGAGCGCCTTGCGGTCGATCCGCACGATGGCCGAGTACTGTTCCTTGGTTCGCGTGATGCGGGACTCTGGCGCAGCGACGACCACGGCGCGCACTGGTCGAAGGCCGATAGTTTTCCCGCCGTCGCTACGTCGCCCGCTGCGACCGCGACGAACAGCTGGCGCCCGCAATCCATCGGCATCGTGTTCGTGGTGTTCGAGCCTGCCAGCGGCAAGCTCGGTGCACCGACGCCGGTGCTGTATGCCGGCGTTTCCACGCGTGAAACGAGCTTGTTTCGCTCCACCGATGGCGGCCGCAGTTGGAGTGCCATTCCGGGGCAGCCCACGGGCTTGCGACCAAGTCACATGCACCGCGCCAGTGATGGCAGCTATGTGCTGAGCTACGGCGATGAACCCGGCCCGGACACCATGAGTGACGGCGCGGTATGGCGCTGGCAGCCCTCGGGCAATCACTGGACGAATATCACGCCGGTATCGAGCAAGAGCACGCCATCAGGATTCGGCTGGGGCGACGTTGCGGTGGACCCGTCCAACCCTAAGGTGCTGATCGCGAGCACGCATCATCGCTATGAACCGCATGACGTGCTTTTCCGCAGCACCGACGGGGGCAAACACTGGAGCGAGATTTTCGCGCACTCGTCGTTCGATCACACCGCGGCGCTTTGGACCAGCGCGCTTACGCCGCATTGGATGACCACGGTAGCGATCGATCCCTTCGACGCTGATCACGTGATGTTCGTTACCGGCTATGGCGTCTGGGCCTCGCGAGACATGCGCGGGTTCGACAAGGGCGGCACCGTGCACTGGTGGTTCCAGGATCGTGGCCTGGAAGAAGTTGTGCCACTGAGTGTGATCAGTCCTCCCCAGGGCGCGCACTTGCTCAGCGCCGTGGGCGATCTGGACGGTTTCCGCCACGACGATCTCAACGTGGCACCACTCCAGTTCACGCCACCACCGCGCTATGCCAATGGCGAAAGCATTGACTATGCCGAGCAGCGACCCTCACTGATCGTACGCAGTGGACGCCTGCGTCAGCCCTTTGGGTCCGCCGTGCGTGCTGCGTGGTCCGAGGATGGCGGCGAGCATTGGCAGGCCTTTGCCAGCGAACCGCCAGAAGGGGAGGGTGCGGGAAGCATCGCCGTGGCCGCCGATGGTGTTGCTGTCGTGTGGGCACCGAGCAATGCCCGGCACGTCTATCTCACGCGTGATCGTGGCCAGCACTGGCAGGTGGCGCAAGGACTGGGCGAACGCCTGCGCGTGCTTGCCGACCGGATCGATGCACGGCGGTTCTACGCCTTCTCGCCAAAGACTGGCGCTTTGTTCGCCAGCAATGACGACGGTGTGACCTTCATGCCGATCCCAGGTGAATTCGGCGATGCCGCACGCGGCCATGGCGAGGTGCAACTGGAAGCGTCGCCAGCCAAGGCCGGCATGCTGTGGCTTGCTGCACCCGATTTGCCTTTGCTGCGTGGCGACGCGCAGGGACATCTGCTGAAGCGCCTTCCCGGCATCACGGGTGTCGATGCATTCGGCTTCGGCAAGCCAGCCAGTGGCGGCGGCGAACCTACCTTGTTCGTCGCAGGGCGGCGCGATGGGCAGCAGGGCATTTTCCGCTCCATCGATGGTGGCCAGCGTTGGCAGCGTGTCGACGATGACGCGCATCGTTACGGGCACATCGGCCTGCTTATCGGCGATCCGCGCGTGTTTGGACGTTTCTATGCCGCGACCAGTGGGCGCGGCCTGATCTATGGCGAACCGGTGGAGTCCACCCCTTGAAACACATTCATGTCGGCGCCTCACTGGCGCTACTCCTGTCGCTTCCCGTGGCGGCTCAGGCAAAGCTCGAGCTGCCATTGATGTTTTCGCAAGGCGCCGTACTCCAGCGCGACATGCCCATGCACGTATGGGGATGGTCCACGCCCGGCGCGCAAGTCACCGTAGGCTTCGATGGCGCCCATGCCACGGCGAAGGCGGATGCCAAGGGGCGCTGGGATGCAACGCTGCCCAAGCACGCTGCGGGCGGCCCGTACGCGATGGACATCGACGACGGCAGCGAGCATCGCGTGTTGCGCGACATGCTGGTGGGTGATGTCTGGCTGTGTTCCGGACAGTCGAACATGGAGTTCACCATGGCCGACGTGCGCGATGCCGCCGCCGAACAGGCGAGGGCGAACGATCCGGCCATCCGCCATTTCAAGATTCCGCACAGTTGGTCGCTGCAGCCGCAGGATCGCCTGGAAGGTGGCACCTGGGTGGCTGCCAGTCCATCTACGGTGAGTGAGTTCTCTGCCGTCTGCTGGTTCTTCGCGCGTGACATGAAGGCCCGCACCGGCGTACCGCAAGGGCTGATCAACAGCAGTTGGAGCGGCAGCAGCGTGGAAGCGTGGACTGACGCGCACACGGGCAACGTGGACGTGCAGGCACTGGCTGCCACGATCAAGAAGGACGATGCCGTCGAAGAAGCCAAGCTCGATCAGACACGTCAGCGCCTGGCGCGTTGGCCCGCGCAGCAGGGAGATGCACTGGACGCGGTTGGCAAGCCAGCATGGGCTGCGGAAAAGCTCGACATATCCGCCTGGGCGGATATTGCCGTGCCCGCCTACTGGGAAACCGTCGGCTACGACGACATGGATGGCGTGGCCTGGTATCGCACCGAGTTCACGTTGAGCGCGGCGGAAGCGGCGCAGGGCGTGACGCTGGGCCTGGGCGCGGTCGATGACTCTGACCGCAGCTACGTCAACGGTCAGTTGATCGGCGAAACCGAGAAGCAATGGAACAAGCCGCGCGTCTACAAGGTGCCGGCCAGTGCGTTGCATGTCGGCAGCAACAGCATTGCCGTACGCGTGGACGATCTTGGCAACAACGGCGGCATCCATGGCGATGCTGCTGCGCTCTACGTGCAGACGGCGAATGGCGCACGCCGACCGCTCGCTGGCACCTGGCATTTCCACACAGCCAACGTGACCCTGGTGGGCACGCCGACTCGCCACCTGACGCCTACGCTGCTGTACAACGGCATGATCCAGCCGCTGCTGGGTTATCCCATGCGCGGCGTGGTGTGGTACCAGGGCGAGTCCAATGCATCGGCGCCGCACGCCATGGCCTATCGCAAGCAGTTCGGTGCGATGATCCAGGCATGGCGCACGGCGTGGAAGCAGCCGGAGCTGCCGTTCTTCTGGGTACAACTGGCGAATTTCAAGAGCGGCAGCGACACGCCAGACCAAAGCCCGTGGGCGGAACTGCGTGAATCACAGTCCGCGGTGCTGTCGTTGCCGCACACCGGCCAGGCCGTCACCATCGATGTCGGCAACCCCGACGATATTCATCCCACCGATAAGCAGGATGTGGGACACCGACTTGCGCTTGCCGCGCGCCGCGTGGTGCTTGGCGACCACATCGTGGCCTCCGGTCCCGTGTATCGCCAATGGCATGTCGACGGTGCGAAGGCGGTGGTGTCGTTCAATACCGATGGCGCGCCGCTCGCCGTGCGTGGTGGCGGCGATGTCGTGGGTGGCTTCGAGGTTGCCGGTGCCGATGGCCGCTACCAATCTGCGCAGGCACGCATCGATGGCGGGAACGTCGTGGTGTCCAGCGCAGCGGTACCGCAGCCAGCCGCTGTGCGCTATGGCTGGAGCGACAATCCCGTCGACGCCAACCTGACCAATGGCGACGGCTTGCCCGCATCGCCGTTCCGCACCACGCCATCACCGTAAGGACCCTTATGCGCGCGACGCTCTCACGCCGTATCGCCTTGGTGTTGTCTACCGCCCTGATGACCTTGGGTGCACAGGCCGGTGAACTGCCGCGCATCGTCCAGCAGGATGGCCATCACGCGCTCATGGTGGATGGCAAGCCGTATCTGATACTCGGCGCGCAGGTGAACAACTCCAGCGCATGGCCCGACATGCTGCCGGAGGTCTGGCCGGCGATTGAACGCATGCACGCCAATACGGTGGGCGTGCCGATCGCCTGGGAGCAGATTGAACCGAAGGAAGGACAGTTCGATTTCAGTTTCCTCGATACGCTACTCACGCAAGCGCGCGACCACCATGTGCGCTTGGTGCTCGTGTGGTTCGCCACATGGAAGAACAACGGGCCCAGCTATGCGCCGTCGTGGGTGAAGCTGGACAACCAGCGCTTTCCGCGTTTGGTGTCGCGTTCGGGCAAGCTGCTTAATTCACTTTCGCCGCATGCCACCGCCACCATCGAGGCGGATCGCAAGGCGTTCGTGCAATTGATGACGCACCTGCGTGCGGCCGACGGCGACAAGCACACCGTGATCATGGTGCAGGTAGAAAACGAGTCAGGCACCTACAACACCGACCGTGACCATTCGCCTGAGGCCAACAAGCTGTTTGCCGGCGCCGTTCCCGGCGCCTTGCTGCATGCCGTCGGCAAGCCGGCCGGCAACTGGAGCCAGGTGTTCGGCAAGGACGCGGCGGAGTTTTTCCACGCGTGGTCGATCGCGCGCTTTATCGACCAGGTCGCCACGGCAGGCAAGGCCGCCTACAACCTGCCGATGTACGCCAATGCCGCGTTGCGCGATCCCTTCCACCCTGGGGAACCGGGTAGCTACGAGACGGGCGGCCCCACCGACAACGTGTTGGATATCTGGAAGGCTGGCGCGCCGTCGCTCGATCTGCTGGCGCCCGACATCTACCTGCCCGACTACGCGCGCTACATCGCCGTGCTCGACCGCTACGCGCGCAAGGACAATCCGCTGTTCGTCGCCGAAACCGGCAATGCCCACGCTTACGCGCGCTATGTCTATGCGACGCTTGGTCATGGCGGTATCGGTTTCTCGCCGTTTGGTATGGATTTCACCAAGTACAGCAACTACCCACTGGGCGCACGCCAGCTCGATGAAGCCGCGGTGGACGCGTTTGGCGTCAACTACAGCGCGCTGGCGCCGATGGGCAGCGAGATCGCTGCTGCTGGATTGGCCGGCAAGTTGTGGGGCGCGGCGGAACCCACGGATACGCACGCGCAGACGCTCGATCTCGGTGACTGGAAAGTTCAGCTCGGTTACGGGCAACTGCAGTTCGGCGTGGATCCTCCCAAGGGCAATGCCGATACCGATGGCGGCGCCATCGTGGCGCAGCTTGGCGAGAACGAATACCTCGTCACCGGGCACAACGTGCGCGTGAGCTTTCAACCGGGACGGCGAGGCAAGGACGGCCGCTTCCTGCTCGACCGCGTCGAGGAAGGCCATTACGAGAATGGCAAATGGATCTTTCGACGGCTGTGGAACGGCGACCAGACCGATTACGGCCTGAATTTCACCAGCGTGCCGCAGGTACTGCGCGTCAGGCTGGCTACCTACTGAGGATGTTCATGCGCAAGACCATGCTTGCCCTGGCGCTATGTGCGCTGGGGATGTCCACTGCTGCAACCTGCGGCGATGCCGTGCCCGCCGCCGATACCGCCGCTGTGGAACAGCGCGTCGAGAGCCTGCTCGGCAAGCTCACCGTTGAACAGAAAGTTGTCTTGCTCGGTGGCGTCGATAACTTCTACACCCGTGACGTGCCGGCTATTGGCCTGCCGCGCCTGGCCATGTCCGATGGCCCGATCGGCGTGCGCGCACCCGGGCCTTCCACCGCCTACGCCGCCGGCATTGCCCTGGCGGCGAGCTGGAATCCGGCACTGGCCGAGCGTGTGGGCACGGCGATGGGGCGCGATGCGCGTGCGCGTGGCGTGAGCTTCTTGCTGGGCCCGGGCGTCAACATGTATCGCGCGCCGCAGAACGGTCGCAACATGGAGTACTACGGCGAAGATCCGCTACTCGCCGGCAAGATCGCCGTAGGCTTGATCCACGGTGTGCAGGGGCAGGGCGTGGTCGCCACCGTCAAGCACTTTGCCGCCAACAATTCCGAGTACGACCGCCGGCACCTGGATAGCCTGATCGACGAACGCACGCTGCGGGAGATCTACCTGCCAGCCTTCGAGATGGCCGTGAAGGAAGGCCATGTCGGCGCGGTGATGAGCAGCTACAACCTGGTCAATGGCGAGTATCTGGCGGAGAACCGCCGCATCGCTCACGACATCCCCAAACAGGAATGGGGCTTCAACGGCCTGTACATGTCCGACTGGGAAGCCGCGCACGACGGCGTGAAAGCATTCAAGGCTGGGCTCGATCTTGAGATGCCGGCGCCGGATGCGATGAAGCCGGCGCTGATCGAGAACGGTCTGCGCGATGGCTCCCTGTCCACTGCCGATCTCGACGACAAAACGCGCCGCCTGTTGCGCACCGCTGTGCGTTTCGGTTTCCTTGATCGTCCGTTGCGCGACTATGCCATTCCCCTGATGGACCCCGCGTCGGCGCATGCCGCACTCGATGCCGCGCGCGAATCGCTGGTGCTGCTGAAGAACGTCTCGCAGACCTTGCCGCTGGATGCCTTGCACATGACATCGGTCGCGGTGATCGGGCCGATGGCGTATCCGGGCGCGGCTAGTGCCGGCGGTAGCTCGCACATCGATGCGTTTCGCACGCAAAGCATTCTCTCGGGCATCAGTGATCGCGTGGGCGACAAGGTGAACGTGCTCTACAGCCGTGGCCTGCCCAGTACGGCAGACGTGTTCGCGAAGGAAGTATTCGTGACCACGGATGGCAAGACCGGCCTGCTTCGCGAAACGTTCGGCAATGCGGACTTCACCGGAAAGCCGGTCGAGCGCATGGTCAACACCAAGGTGGACCAATGGAAGCCCGAGCTGTGGACCACGCCCGCGACGGAGCGCCAGAGCATTCGCTGGTCCGGTCGCTTCGTGCCTGATCGCAGTGGCAAGTTTCTGTTCCTCACTGCCGCGGCAAGCAAGGACAGCTACACGCTGTACGTCGACGGCAAGCCCGTGATTCAGCAGCCGGTGTTTGAAGGCCAGGCGCCACACTACGTTGTGTTGCCGATGACGGCGGGCAAGGCTGTGGACATCCGCCTCGACTATCGCCCCGACGTGAGCTACAGCCGCATGAGCCTGGGCGCCATCGCCGTGGATGCGATGATCCCCGAGGAAACCCGCAAGATGGCCGCCATGGCCGATGCCGCCGTGGTCGCCGTGGGTTTCGATGGCACCTCCGAAAGCGAGGCCTTTGATCGCAGCTTCCAGTTGCCCTGGGGGCAGGAGGCGCTGATCGAGGCCGTGGCCGCCGTCAACAAGCACACCGTCGTCACTGTGACCTCCGGCGGCGGTTACGCCACCGACGGTTGGCTCGACCACGTGCCTGCGCTGCTGCAGAACTGGTACCCGGGCCAGGAGGGCGGGCAGGCGATTGCGGAAGTGCTGTTCGGTGATCGCTCGCCGGAAGGCAAGCTGCCGATCAGCTTCGAGCGCCACTGGCAGGACAATCCGACCCACGATTTCTACGACGCGCATCCTGCTGCCGACGGCCACCCCACAGTGCGCTACGGCGAAGGTGTGTTCCTCGGCTATCGCTGGTACACCAGCCATCCGCGCGACGCGCAGCCGTTGTTCGCATTCGGTCACGGCTTGTCGTACACGAGCTTCGCCTTCAGCAAGCTCGCGCTTTCCGGCGTGGCGGCGAATGGTGATGTCACGGTGTCGTTCGACGTGCGCAACACGGGCGCGCGCGAGGGTGCCGAGGTGGCGCAGGTGTATGTGGGCGATCCGTCGGCCCGCGTGGCGCGCCCGCAGAAGGAACTCAAGGCGTTTCGCAAAGTGCGGCTGGCACCCGGGCAGACAGAGCATGTCAGCCTGACGCTGGATCGGCGCGCGTTCGCCTGGTACGACGCCGACAAGCATGACTGGCGTGTGGACCCGGGTCGTTTCGTCGTCTACGTGGGCGATGCTTCCGACCAGACACCGCTGAGCGCGGACTTTACGATGGGTAAGCAGCCATGATGCCTTCTTCGTCGAGGCTGCATCGGTAGTCATCAGAAAGAGCCACCGGGTCGACACGCATCTCGGTGGCGTTTAGGAGCCTGTTTACGATCTTCTGGGGACATCGAAAAAGGCGACGTCTCTTGCTCGTCATTCCGGCGTAGGCCGGAATCCAGTGGCCTCTGTATCCGGTTTTCGCGAAATGGTTTCTAGAACATAGCCGACTATCGCGATCAATCAGCGTGGTCGCTACTGGATTCCGGCCTACGCCGGAATGACGGTGAGGAAATGAACACTCACACAAGATTTTGAAACGGCCCTAAGAGCGCGCGTTCTCAATGAACTGCCGCGGCGTGCAATTGAATTCACGACGGAACACGGCGTACATGTACTGCAGCGAGGTGAAGCCGCTGCTCACGGCTACGTCGGCCAGCGGACGTGACGTGTCCTTGAGCATGTTGCGCGCCATCTCCAGCTTGTGCTCCAGGATGGTCTGGTGCACGGTGCGCTTCAGCTCGCGCTTGAAGTGCTCTTCAAGCAGCGTGCGCGAGATGCCCACGTAATCGGCGACCTGTTCGGTCTTGATGCCCAGACACGCGTACTGGCGGATGTAGTGGCAGGCGCGCATCACGTGCGGGCTCTTCATCGGCTTGTGCAGGCTGCTGGCCTGGATGTTGAGGCCAGCCGGCGGTACCAGGATGCGCGTACCCGCAGATACGCCACCATGCAGCATCTGATGCAGCACCTGCGCGGCCATGCGGCCCATTTCCTCCGCGCCCTGGGTCACCGAGGTCAGGGGGATACGGCTCAGCAGCTGCGCCAAGGGGTCGTTGTCGATGCCCGCCACGGCGATCTGCTCGGGCACCGGTACATCTGCCACTACGCAGGCCTGCAGCAGCTGACGCGCACGCGCGTCCGTCACTGCGATGATGCCGATGGGCTTGGGCAATGACTTCACCCACGCGGCCATGTCTTCCTGCGCGCGGCCCCAGCCGCCCGCGCTGGTCGGCGAGCCGCGGTATACGAGGCCCTCGAGCCGATCTGCTTCGATCATTCGCAGGAAGGCCGATTCGCGCTCCTGCGCCCAACGGTTGCCTGGATTGGGCGGCAGCCCATAGAAGGCGAAACGTTGCAGGCCCTGTTCAATCAGGTGGTCATACGCCAGCCGCACCAACTTGACGTTGTCGGTCGCCACGTAGGGCGTTATCGGTGGGTATTGGCTCACGTCCGCATAGGAGCCGCCCACGGCCACCACGGGAATGGGTATGTCGGCCAGGGTTTCGGCCACAACGGGGTCGTCGAAGTCCGCGATGATGCCGTCGCCGCGCCAGTGGTGAATGCCAAGGGTGCGGCTGCGGAAATCCTCTTCCATGAAGAGGTCCCACTCCACGCGCGTGGATTTCAAATACTGGCCGATGCCCGCAATGATCTGCCGGTCATAAACCTTGTTCGCATTGAAGAGCAGGGCGATGCGGTGTGGAGACATGGTCTGGCTATTCGGGCCGTAGTGAAAAGAGCCCAGGAAAGCCGACGCTACCAGCTCTCGCGGCACCGGGCATGACGCAACGCGACAGGGAAAAAAACCTGCCACGTTGGCGGATTTCGCAATTGCGGCCCCCTACGGCCTGATTGCAGCATCCCGGCGTTGTTTGAAGTGGCCCTGGACGCCACTCCCGGGCGCCACGTGTCGCGGCCGGTGTCGCCACTCCGCAGGCTTTGGGCCGGAACGTACGCATGAAGATCACCACCATCACCACTTTTATCGTGCCGCCGCGCTGGCTGTTCGTGCGCGTCGACACCGACGTTGGCATCAGTGGCTGGGGCGAGCCGATCGTGGAGGGCAGGGCGCACACCGTGGCCGCTGCGGTCGACGAGCTGTCCGACTACCTGATGGGCAAAGACCCGCGCCGGGTGGAGGACCACTGGAATGTGATGTACCGCGCTGGTTTCTATCGCGGCGGCCCGGTCCTGATGAGTGCGCTGGCCGGCATCGACCAGGCCCTGTGGGATATCAAGGGAAAGCAGTTGGGCGTGCCCGTGCATGAGCTACTGGGCGGTCCCGTGCGCGAACGCATTCGCGCCTACTCGTGGATTGGCGGCGACCGTCCAGCCGATACCGCACGCGCCGCGAAAGATGCGGTGGCGCGCGGTTTTACCGCCGTGAAGATGAACGCTACCGAAGAAATGCAGTACGTGGACACGCACGCCAAGGTCGAGCGCGTGCTGGAGAACGTGCAGGCCGTGCGTGATGCGGTGGGAGCGGACATTGGCCTGGGCGTGGATTTCCATGGCCGCGTACACAAACCCATGGCCAAGGTGCTGATGCGCGAGCTGCGGCCGTACAAGCTCATGTTCATTGAAGAGCCGGTGCTGTCCGAGCACCTGGAGGCCATCCCGGAACTGGCGGCGCTGTCGCCCGCGCCCATCGCGCTGGGTGAGCGGCTCTATTCGCGCTATGACTTCAAGCGCGTGCTGGACATGGGTGGCGTGGACATCATTCAGCCCGATCCATCCCATGCGGGCGGGATCACCGAGACCCAGAAAATCGCCGCCATGGCCGAGGCCTACGACGTGGCGCTGGCCCTGCATTGCCCGCTGGGCCCCATCGCGCTGGCTGCAAACCTGCAACTGGATGCGGTGTGCCACAACGCCTTTATTCAAGAGCAAAGCCTGGGCATCCACTACAACGCGGACAACGATTTGCTTGACTACGTGGTCGATCGCAGCGTCTTCACCTACCACGAAGGCTATGTGGCCATTCCAAAGGGGCCGGGCCTGGGCATCGAGATCAATCAGGCCTACGTGGACGAGCGCGCCATCGTCGGGCATCGCTGGCGTAACCCGGTATGGCGTCACGCCGATGGCAGCGTGGCGGAATGGTGATGCGCGCGCCCATGAACCTCGTTGCTGGCATCGACGTGGGAACGCAGAGCGTCAAGCTCGTCGTCTACGATATGGATTCGCGGTGCGTGGTTGCCGCCCACGGGCAGTCGATCGAGCTGATCGCCGACGAGGATGGCAGTCGCGAGCAGATCGCCGAGTGGTGGATCGACGCCGTGCGTACCTGCCTCGCCAAACTGCCCAAGTCGCTGCGCACGGAGATTGTGGCTATCGGTGTATCTGGGCAGCAGCATGGTTTCGTGCCGCTCGATGCGGACGGCAACGTGCTGGCACCGGTCAAGCTGTGGTGTGACACGAGCACGCAACCCGAGTGCGACGAGATCATGGCGGCGGCCGGTGGTGCGGAGCGTTGCGTCGAACTGGGCGGCAACCCGATTCTCGCCGGCTATACGGCCTCCAAGTTGCCGTGGACGCGCAAGCATCGGCCGGACGCCTACGCAAAGCTCGCCACCATCCTGCTGCCGCACGACTACGTGAACTTCTGGCTCACCGGCGAGCGCTGGATGGAGTGCGGTGACGCCTCGGGCACCGGCTGGCTGGATGTGCGCACGCGCCAGTGGTCCAAGGCCATGCTCGACGCGACCGATTCAGGGCGCGACCTGTTGGCCTGCCTGCCGCCGCTGGTGGCCGCCGACGCGAGTTTCCCAATCAAGGACAGCATGGCCGACGAGCTGGGTCTGTCGCGCGGCGTGCGCGTCTCCGCTGGCGGCGGTGACAACATGATGGCCGCCATCGGCACCGGCAACGTCAGGCCCGGCGTGCTCAGCATCAGCCTTGGCACCTCGGGCACGCTGTTCGCCTATGCCGATCACCCCGTGGTTGACCAGGACGCGCGCTGGGCGGCGTTCTGTTCGTCCACCGGTGGTTGGTTGCCGCTGATCTGCACGATGAATTGCACGCTCGCCACCGAAAAGGTAGCGCAGGCCTTCGGCTTCAGTGCGCGCGATGGCGACACGGTGATGGCGGGCACGCGGCCCGGCGCGGGCGGACTGGTGATGCTGCCGTTCTTCAACGGCGAGCGCACACCGGATCTGCCGTATGCGCGCGGCAGCCTGCACGGCATGGACCTGGGCAACATGACGCGCGCGAATATGTATCGCGCTGCGATGGAAGGTGCGACCTACGCGTTGCGCAGCGGTTACGACGCACTGCTGGCCACGGGCCTGCGGTTCGATGCGATCCGGCTCACCGGCGGCGGCAGCCACAGCGCCGCCTGGCGGCAGATGATCGCCGACGTGTTCAACCTGCCGGTAGAAGTGCCGCTTCAGGCTGAAGGTGCTGCGCTTGGCGCGGCGCTGCAGGCCGCGTGGGCAAACGACCATGCGCGCGGTGGCCACGCGGATATCGCCGATCTGGCGAGCGAGCACGTTGTCATCGCCACCGGTCTGTCGACGCGCCCGGATGCGGCCAGCGTTGCCGCCTACCGGCAGCACTACCCGATATTCCTGCGACACCTCGATGTGGCCAGGTCGCTACACACCCACCCCATGGTCACGAGCGCCGCGTGACGGCCAACCGGACCTGCTTCATTTCCCCGACAAGGATTCCGACACCATGAGCACTCCCTTCATCGGCAAGCGCGAATATTTCCCCAGCATCGGACGCATTCCGTTCGAAGGGCTGGGCTCGGACAACCCGCTGGCGTTCAAGCATTACGATGCCGGCAAGTTGATCGGCGGCAAGAGCATGGCCGAGCACCTGCGCTTCGCCGTGTGCTACTGGCATACGTTCTGCAACGCGGGCCACGACCCCTTCGGTCCGGGCTCGCGCGTTTTCCCGTGGGACCAGGAAGCGACACCGCTGGCATGCGCCGAAGCGAAAATGGATGCGGCCTTCGAGTTTTTCACCAAGCTTGGCGTGCCGTACTACTGCTTCCACGATATCGACATGGCGCCGGATTCAGATGACATCGGCGAATACGAAGCCAACCTGAAGCATATGGTGGGCCTTGCCAAAGAACGCCAGCAGGCCACCGGCATCAAGCTGCTGTGGGGCACGGCCAACCTCTTCAGCCATCCGCGCTACATGAATGGCGCAGCGACCAACCCGGACTTCGCGGTGGTTGCGCGTGCCGCGGTGCAGATCAAGGCTGCGCTTGATGCCACCGTGGCGCTGGGCGGCGAGAGCTACGTGTTCTGGGGTGGTCGCGAAGGCTATGCCTCACTGCACAACACGAACATGAAGCGTGAGCTCGACCACTTCGCACGCTTCCTCACCATGGCGCGTGACTACGGCCGCAGCATCGGCTTCAAGGGCAATTTCCTCATCGAGCCCAAGCCGATGGAGCCGATGAAGCACCAGTACGATTTCGACTCTGCCACTGTGGTCGGCTTCCTCAAGGCGCATGGCCTGGACAAGGACTTCAAACTCAACATTGAAGCCAACCACGCCACGCTTTCCGGCCACACCTTCGAGCACGACCTGCAGGTGGCTTCCGATCACCGCATGCTCGGCAGTATCGACGCCAACCGCGGCAATGCCCAGAACGGCTGGGACACCGACCAGTTTCCGAGCGATCTGTACGATACCGTGGGCGCCATGCTGGTAGTGCTGCGTCAGGGCGGCATCGCCCCGGGTGGCTTTAACTTCGACGCCAAAGCGCGCCGCGAATCTACCGATGCTGACGACCTTTTCCTCGCCCACATCGGCGGAATGGATGCGTTTGCCCGCGGGCTGGAAGTGGCTCATGCGCTGCTGAACCAGTCACCGCTGGAACAGTGGCGCGCGGACCGCTATACGAGTTTCGACTATAGTGCCGGGCTCGATTTTGCCGATGGCAAGCTCAGCTTCGCCGATCTGCACGATTACGCCGTTAAGCATGGCGAGCCGGCACGGCAGAGTGGCAAACAGGAGCGTTACGAGAACTTGATCAACCAGTATCTGCTGCGTTGACGGTATCAAGGGGGCGGGCAGGGCACACGGGGGTGTGCCTTGCCGGCGGGGAAGACCGGAAACGACACGAGATACCGAAAGCATGAATAGCATTGCGCTTGATAGCCCGGCTGCCGCGAACCAGGCAGAGAACACCCGACTCATCGTGCAGATCAGTTGCGTCGCCACCTTGGGCGGCTTCCTGTTCGGCTTCGACAGCGGCGTCATCAATGGCACGGTGGATGGCCTGAAGCAGGCCTTCCATTCGAGCTCGGCGGCCATTGGTTTCCAGGTGGCGTCCATGCTGCTCGGTTGCGCCTTCGGCGCGTTCTTCGCCGGGCGCGTGGCCGATGTCTGGGGGCGGCGTTCGGTGCTGATCGTTTCGGCGCTACTGTTCTTGTTGTCGGCATTGGGCGCAGGCGCGTCAGCCAGCGCGGCGTTTTTCGTGGCGGCCCGCATCACCGGTGGCTTCGCGGTGGGTGCGGCTAGCGTCATTGCACCGGCCTACATCGCCGAAGTGGCGCCCGCGCGCTACCGTGGCAGGCTGGCCACCATGCAGCAGATCGCCATCATCAGTGGTCTCTTCAGCGCCTTCCTTAGCAACTACCTGCTGGCGAAAGCGGCGGGTGGCTCCACCGGCATGCTGTGGCTGGGCCAGGACGCATGGCGTTGGATGTTCTGGATGCAGGTGCTGCCGTCCTCACTGTTCCTTGTCTCGCTGCTGTTCATTCCGGAGAGCCCGCGCTTCTTGGTGGTGCGCAAGCGTGACCAGGAAGCGACCAAGGTGCTCACGCGCCTATACGGTGAGCAGGAAGCACGGGCCAAGTTGGCGGATATCGGTGCCTCGCTCTCGCAAGACCGGCACAACCCGAAGTTCTCCGACCTGTTGGACAAGACAACCAGACGCGTGCGCCCCATCGTATGGGTGGCCGTTGGTCTTGCCACTTTTCAGCAACTGGTCGGCATCAACGTGGTGTTCTACTACGGTGCCGTGCTGTGGCAGGCGGTGGGCTTTTCGGAGAACGACGCACTGCTGATCAACGTGCTCTCCGGTGCGCTAAGCATCGGCGCATGCCTGGTCGCTGTGATGCTGGTCGACAAGGTGGGTCGCAAGCCGCTGCTGTGGGTGGGCTCGGTCGGTATGACCATCACACTCGCACTGGTGGCCTGGGCCTTCGCGCACGGCGGCGTCGACGCCAGCGGCAAGCTCATCCTGCCCGCCGGACAGGGCACGCTCGCACTGGTGGCGGCAAACCTCTACGTGATCTTCTTCAACATGTCGTGGGGCCCCGTGATGTGGGTGATGCTCGGCGAAATGTTTCCCAACCAGATCCGTGGCTCGGGACTTGCCGTGGCCGGCGCCGCGCAATGGGTGTCCAACTTCACCATCACCGTGACCTTCCCGATGCTGCTTACCAGCATTGGTCTGGCGGGTGCATACGGTCTCTATGCCCTGGCGGCTGCACTATCGGTGGTCTTCGTGCTGCGCTATGTGCACGAGACGCGCGGCAAGGAACTGGAAGAGATGGAGGGCTGACATGCGGACCTCAAAGAAAATCTCACTGCTTAGTCTGGCCTTGTCCCTCGCCACGGCGGTTGCAACCGCCAACGCTGCACCAGCGGTTACGCTTGATCGTCATGGCGCATGGGTAAGCGTCGAAGCGTATGGCCCCAACGTGGTCCATATAACGATTGCCGCCGACAAAGCCCAGGCATTGAAGGCACCCGGTTACGGGATTCTTGCTGATCACGCCGACCATTCCGCATTCCATGAAACCCGCGACGCGAGCGGCGATACCTTTGCATCGCCCGAGTTGACCTTGCATGTCGACGCTGCGCCACCGCCGCATACGCCAGGCATCACGGAGCGTTACTTTGCGCCGGACCTAGCGCCAGTCCGGTTGCAAGTGAAGAACGCCAAGGGCGCGACGGTCGTCAACATGACCGGCTGGGAGATGTATCCGCATGACGTGGCCGGCGAAGCCACCTATCAGGTGGGTGCCACGTTCTCCGCTCCCGTGGACGAACACTATTACGGCATGGGCCAGAATCAGGACAGCCTCGGCCCGCTCGATCTGCGCGGTCGCGTCATCGATTGCCAGCACTGGTACGACGCACCGAGTGGGGAAACCGTCTGCGTGCCCTTCATGGTGTCGTCCAAAGGTTACGGCATCATCTGGGATAACCCATCGGATACACGCTTTGTCGCCGGCATTCGCGGCCGCACAAGCTTCCAGTCGAAAGTGGGCGAGCGCGTCAGTTTCTTTGTGGTGACGGGCGACACGCCCGAGGCGATCTACTCGGCCTATGCACGAGTGACCGGCAAAACGCCGATCCCGCCCAAGGCCGCCTTCGGCCTGATCCAGTCCAAGGCACGCTACGACAGCCAGGCCGAAGTGTTGCGCGTTGCGCATACGTATCGCGAAAAGAACTATCCGCTCGACGTGATGGTGGTGGACTGGTTCTATTGGACGCACATGGGTCAGCTGGACATCAATCCGGCGGAATTTCCCGACCCCGATGGCATGAACAAGCAGCTTCACGATGCGGGCATGAAGTCGATCATATCGATCTGGCCGCGCTTCGAGCGATCCGGGCGTTACTTCAGCGAGCTTGATGCCAAGGGTTATTTTCTGAAGGACAAGAACGGTAAGACGGTTGATGGCCTGCCGTTCCGTTCGGATCGCACCGGCGCGCTGATTGACTCCACCAACTCCGCAGCACGTCAGTGGTACTGGGAACACGCCCGCGACAACATTCTTTCGCATGGCTTCGACTGTCCGTGGCTTGACGAAACCGAGCCGGATCTCGTGCCGGACGGTTACTTCTTCTCGATCGGCTCCGGCGATCGGTACCACAATGTTTTTCCGCTGGTGCACGTGGAAGGCGTTGCGCAGGGCATGCGCGCATGGAAGCCGGACGAACGTGTATTGATACTCTCCCGTGCAGCCTACCTGGGCTCACAGCGCACCGGCGCGCTGTTCTGGTCGTCGGATATCGACCCCACCTGGGAGGCGCTGCAGCGCCAGATTCCCACGGGCCTCAACATGACCGCCTCCGGCATTGCGTATTGGGGCAACGACATCGGCGGTTGGCAATACTTGCCGCAGACCACCAACGCCACCAAGACACCGCTGCTTGATCCTTCCGATGCACGCGACACGGTGGGGCAGAACAACGACTATCCGGAACTGCTCACGCGCTGGTTCGAGTACGGCACTTTTCTGCCGACCCTGCGTTTGCACGGCGATCGTAAGCACACGGAAATCTGGGCGTTCGGTCATCAAGCCGAAGCGATCATGGCGAAGTACGACAAACTTCGTTACCGCTTGATTCCGTATATCTACAGCCAGGCCAAGAAAACCTATGACACGGGCGCGCCTTTCATGCGGCCGTTGTGGATGGATTTCCCGGGCGATGCCAACGTTGCCAACTTGGGTACCGAATATATGTTCGGACCGGCTTTCCTGGTGGCGCCCATCACCGAGCAAGGCCAGACGGAGAAAGACGTCTATCTTCCCGCTGGCAGCGATTGGTACAACTTCTGGACCAACGAAAAGCTGACAGGCGGGCGGTGGATCAAGGTAGCCGCCCCCATCGATCAGATTCCTGTGTTCGTTCGCGCCGGCTCCATCGTGCCGCTGGGTTCGGACATTCAGTCGACTGCATCGAAGCAGTCGATCACCGAGATCCGTGTTTATCCGGGCAGCGATGCTGGCTTTGCGCTCTATGACGACGACGGTACGTCGTACGGCTATGAAGCGGGCAAGAGCACCACGACCCAACTGCATTGGAACAATGCATCCGGCGTGTTGAGTGCCACCGGCGGCGATGCGGCGTTCAACAAAAAGGTCTCCGAACTTGCCAAGGTCATGGGCAGGTAAGGGGACTGAATTAAATGACATGGGGCGGACGCTTGCGAAGCGCCCGCCCCATATCTGTGCCTTCCGCTTACGGAGTCGTCAGCGCGTTGATGAAAGCTGCGCCGATCGGGCTGCCCCAGCCGGTGACCAGGTCGAAGCCAGCCACGGCCTTGAACCCCGAGCCGCTACCTGCCTGAGGCGGGTTGCTGCCGCTTGTCACGTCGTGCAACAGGCTGTGATAAGTGGAGCCCAGGCCGAGGGTGTACAGCTTGGTGTTGACGAAGCCAACCGTTCCATTACCGGCGGCCACTGACTGCTGGTTGGCTAGGGCCAGCAGACCGGCCCAACGCGGTGCAGCGAAGCTGGTGCCGCCATAACCGGTTTCGAAGCTGCCGTTGCTCACCGTCGGGTTGTCGAAGTTGGCCTCCGCCGACACGTCAGGATCGTTGCGCAGCGTGGTCGAACCCTTGTTGGTGGTGGTGATCACACCGGCCGTCTTCTGGTAAGCCGGAATCGAATAGCCGGCCGCCTTGTAGTAGCCGCCGCTGCTGCCACTCCAGCCGGTTTCCGAACTCCAGGCGCCGCCAGGGCCCGTGGTGTTCAGATCGGTGCCACCGACATCAAGAATATTCGGGTCGAGTGACGGAGCTGCCCACGTCTGGCTGTTATAGGCGCCGGAGTCACCCGTGGCGTTGAGGAAGGTCTGGCCTTGCGCAGCGAACTGCTTGTAGATCGGATCGTCAGCGCTGCCGAAGTCACCGCCACCCCACGAGGAGCTGATCACCTTGGCGGTGTTGTCGGTGGCCATCTGGTTGAGGATGTCGGTGGCGCTGGAGCCCTCGTAGAACAGCACCTGGGTCAGGCCCGGCGCCATGCCGATGACGTTGACGATATCCAGCACCTGCTCGCCGTCGTCGCAGGGCGAGGTGCCACTGCCATCACCCGCATCGCAAACGCCGCTATAGCCATTGACCAGCACGTTATTGACCGGCACCGACGAACTCATGCCGGTCTGGCTGTAGTAAAGGGCGACGTCACTGGAGTAGTAGCCATCATAGGAAAAGATCGCCACTGTCTGACCCGCGCCAGTCAGCGAGCCTGAGCCGTAATACGCTGCACGCATATCACTGGGCAGATACTCGCCCGAGGGGCCCGAGCCATTGGCATGCTTCAGCGCATTCGCATGCTGCTGGGCATTGCCGTGGATCAGATGGTTGACTCGCGGGTTGACGTCGGTCAGGCCCGTGATCTTCAACAGCGGTACGCCCAGATCCACCGTGGGCTCACGGTTCGGCGCATAGAAATTGCGGTTCTCGGACAGATGGTGATACGTGGCCAACTGCATGTGTAGCGCGCGGTTGATGGTGTCCACCGAGCCTTCGACATCCACCAGGCGGCGGTTGGCGGTGGTCTTAACTACGGTGAAGCCGTTGGCTTTGGCCCAGGCGACGACGGTGTCGTAATCCTGCTGGGTCGGCCCAAAGCGGTCGGTAAACTCCTGGACACTTAGATATTTGTGATAGCCCGGGCTCTGCGGGTCATACAGCTGCTGCAGCACGCTATCCAACTCGTCTTCGTTGCGCAGCGGCAAGTTGAGCGCCAACTTCAAGTGTTGCGATGCGGCCAGCGCGCCAGTAACGGCGGCTCCACCGGAAGACACGATCTCGGGCACTTGAGTTCGCAGGATATGCACCTGGCCCGTACTTGCGACATCGGCGGCGTGTGCGCTGGTGCCTACGGCGAAAGCGCAGACGAACGCCATGGCTGGCATGGCCAGTTTGAGGCTGAAAGAGCGACGAATTTCCTTGCTGAGCGGTAGTAATTTCACAGTCCATTTCTCCCTTGGGAAGTGAAGGTGCAGCACCCTGCTGGGCTGCACTCGCTGTCTACTTGCATGACCTGCGGCGCCGTAGGAACGGCTCATTGCTAACGCCGTCGCTTTCGAAAAAAGACACGGTTACCTCCCCGTAAGGCCGGCCGGAATGCAGTCAAAAACTTGGGAGGCAGTGCGATGGGCGGTAAGGCGTGCCCTGGCGTAGCGGGTTATTTGTAAGGGCGTGGCGTGGCCCATGACAACCGCATGCGCGAACTTTCGAATGGCAATTACTTGCGATCACCTAAGTGATACTGGCGTGATGAGCTTGCGATATTCGTAGGGTTTTGGTGCCGCATGTCACAAGTCTCAGGCAACGAGATCTTTCGTTTCACATGGCCGCGACGAAGCGAATGAATCGTCAATAAACTTCCCATCGAATAAGTTAGACAAGCCATCAATAAACCGTGTGTCGCGTTGACAGGTTTATCACGACGGCCGTCACACATCATCGGGTGAGTGCACGCGCATTGAATGGTGTGCCGCCGTTTTGAACGTCCATCAAACCCATGCAGGGCGACACCATCGGCAGAGTGGATGTGGCAGGCCATCGCTACATGCGCAAGCCGATGGATGGCATGGTTCGGCACGCGAGCCACTGCTCTGGTCCGCGCATGTGCGCAACTCAATAGGGGGTGCGGAGCACTTCGGCTATCCGTGCTGCCACGGTGTACGCGTCGCCCGTGGGTTGGTCCGCATAAGGGTCCCTTGCGTGGTTCCAGGCATCGCCCAGGGCGAACCAGTCCACCGGCTTCGCAGGCACACCCGCACGAAGCTCCTGATCCAATCCATTGAAGAACGTTGCCCACCGCACGCGGTAATAGTCGTGCGTCAGTCCCGCCCAATCCTTGTTGCCGTAGTCGTGCAAGCTGGCACCCTCGCTGGCCTTGCGATCACCCCAGGTGGTGAGGATGGAGCGGGCGTCATAGTCGAGCCGCGTGCGTTCCTCAGGCGAGGAGGCCCAGCCATCGACGTGCGCCAGCCAAGTTCCCACGAGGAAATAGCGGTTGGTCGAAAGCAACTGATCCTGTAAGTCCATCAGTTGTAGCCATCGCTGTGTGAGGCGTTCGAACTGTCCACGGTCCTTGGCGTCATACGCGGACTTGATGCGCGGCAATAGCAGGCGACTTTCGTTGGCGAGCGTCTGCCGGGCGATATCCACAAGGTCGTACTGGTAGGTATCGCTGCTGCGTAACGCCGGATCGATCTTGAGCATCTCGGGCAGGGCCTGCTTGAACAGGGTAGCGTCGTAGCGCATGCCCTCGGGAGACCAGTTCGAGGCACGGTTCGCGGTCAGGCTGGGCTGGGCGTTGAACAGTGACTCCTGCGCGGCGTCGCGCTCGCTGTTGAACGCCACGCTGTCGATGCGAATGTCGTAGGCGGTGGCGAGCAACACTTTCCAGGCAGCGAGTGCATGCGGATCGGCGGCACCGTAGCGGCGCCGTACATAGTCGGTCGTCCAGGGGCCAGCGTCGACAGCTTCGCCGCGCCAGGCCATTTCGGTGAACAGGTCGAAAGCGAAGGGGTTGGTATCCATGCCTTCGGTGAAAACTGCGGTGCCGACCATATTGCGGTTGGTACGACCAAGACGTTGCAACCGTTCGGTGATATTGCGCGTGTTGGCGCCGAGCGTGGTGCGGCCGCCGAACTCCCAGATGCCGCCGAACAGGAATGGTGCGTCCTGAAAATCCTTCTGGCGATCGTCGCGCGGCACACGGTCATGGTCGATATCGATGATCAGCAGGTGCCGGCGATCGACGCCGCTCAGCAGGTCCTGGCGTGGATTGCCTTGCCAGGCCAGCATCATCCAGAGGGCATCGGGATGCGCATCGTGCAGCGCGTGTTGCACGGCTCGGGCTGCTTCCGGCACCGGTACATCGCCAGACTCGCCACCTTCCTGGAATACCTCCATGTCGTAGATGGCGCTCTCGCCGAACAGTGCGCGTTGGTGCTTGTAGAAGGCTGCAGCCAGCCGCTTGAACAGCGTATCGCGCGGATCGAGCCAACCCGGACGCGTGAAGCCGGCCCATTCGCCTTGAGGCACGACATGTGACTTGGGGAATTTCGTCTGGAAGTCGGCGGGCACGATGCCATAGAAGCCAGGTAGCACGGGCGTGATGCCGAGCTCACGCAGGCGGGCGATGATCTTCTGCGCGGACACAGCGCGCTTCTGCATCAGGTCCGTGCTGATCGGGCCATTGAAGCAGCAGAGATTCCCCATCAATTGCCAGTTCTGATGGGCGGGTTGAGTAATCCACTGGCGGATCTCGGCATCCGAATAGCCGACATCGCGGAAGGTTTGGTAGAGCACGCTATCCATGCCGCGCTCGACCAGCATGGCATTGATGCCGGAAAGTGCGAGGACGTCGATTTCCCGCTCCCAGCGCGTCCAATCCCAATAGGGGGCGGTATAGCCATCGACGTTCTCGTTCAGCGCATAGCGATGCGCATACTCAGCTTCGCGTTCGATGGTCTTCGCCGGTAGCGGAAACGCTTCGGTGCCCACCCGGTCACCGTTGGGCGATATCTGCACGTTCGCCACGTACTTCAGATACCAGTTCACGCCGAAGAGCAACGCGCTGGGCGTGCTTCCTTCCACCCGGATATGCCCGTTCGCGCTACTGATGCGGAAATGTTCGCGGTCGCTCCCGCCAGGGAGCGTGCCTAGCTCGAACTGCGAAGCCTGATGCGGCAGCAGGCGATGGATCACCGCTTGTTGCGGGCCCGTATCAAAGCCAGGCAAGTCCGTAGCGCGAGAGGTTGCGCTCCACCAAAGGCATACGGCGATGGCCAGCCAAGTCCATGTGGCGGATGGGCGCATAGCGTGTTCCGTGCGGTGTGGGTGCCGGTCATCGTATACCGTCGCGAAGGAGGCAAGGTTTGTCGCCGTCGATCCCTGGTGCCCCTGGGCGCTGGTGCTTGTGTTGCTTGTCGGCCGCCGTGGTAAGCGAAGTTCTTCCCGCGACTTGTTTTCGGCGTAGGCTTGATGGCCTCATCGCCAGGAGGGTCGAACCATGTTCCACCGAACCTGCAAGCGCTTGCTTCTGCTTCCCGTCCTGCTTTCACTCACAGCCGCGGCACAAGCGGCCGATACCCGTCCGCCGGCAGCGGAGATGTCACTACAACAAGCCGTCAACGGCAGTTGGCGTTCCGATGCCAACAAAGCGCGCGACGTCTATCGACATCCGGTGGAAACACTGCAGTTCTTTGGCATCCAGCCGGGCATGACGGTGATTGAGCTGTCACCGGGCGGCGGTTGGTACACCGAGATACTGGCGCCGTACCTTGCTGCGCATGGTCAGCTGATTGAAGCGGCACCGCCGAAGGCCGAGAAGTTCAACGCCAAGCTCAAGAGCAATCCTGCCGTGTTCGGCCATATCGCCAAGGTGATTCCGTTCGCGCCGCCCGACCAGGTGAGTCTGGGCGCTAGCCAGTCGGCGGATATGGTGCTCACGTTTCGCAACACGCACGACTGGTTGATCAACAGCCAGGACACGCTCGCGGCGGTGTTCAACGCCGCGTATGGCGTGCTTAAGCCTGGTGGCGTTCTCGGTATTGAGGAGCACCGCGCCAAGCCATTCGCCGATGGGCAGGCCACGGCTGGCGCGCTGCATCGCATCTCCGAGGATTACATGATTTCGCAGGCCACCAAGGCGGGTTTCCGGCTTGCCGATGTGTCGCAGGTCAATGCCAATCCGAACGATCCCGAAGACATCAATGTCCATCGCCTGCCGCCCGATCTGTCGGGCCCGGAAAGTGAGCACGCGAAGATGAAGGCGATCGGCGAGTCCGACCGCATGACGTTGAAGTTCGTGAAGCCATAGCGGCGCTCGATGCCTTCGGCCATGCGGGTGTGCCTTATCCGATGATCGTCCGGGCAGGGTGACTGGCTTGTTCACGCTTCGCTGGCACGATCCTTGATTCTCTCCCAGTAGAGAACAACAACATCCCCGCATGGAGCATCGACGTACCGGGCACTGCCGTTTAACGCGGTGACGGGGCGGCTTTGCCTGGATCTGTGGTTGCCACGATGGAAATGAACTTCACTCTTGTTGATGAGCTTGGCCAGCCGATCGAAGTCTTCTGTGAAGTCTTCGAGCGCGGTGAGTCGGTGTACTGGCGTGCCTGGCTGTATGGGTTTGCCACCCTGTTGGAGGAACTGGACGGCCATGCGTCCGACGATGCCGTCATTGCGGGACAGATCCAGGCGGAGATCATGTTGCGCGGCATCCGCGCACATGCTGACCCAGAAGGGCAATAACTGACCCAGCATTTCGACCGCCTCGTGATGGCTTCCGCTTTGTCCGGTCGAAAGCATCATGGTTCGATGTGGCGGGTGATCTTCCGCCAGACCCGGAATGGCCGGATGGATAAGAAAAACCCCGCGTTGTGCGGGGTTTTCGTTTCAAGCGCTGAGCGTGGCCAGTGACTGGAGGCGGCTGTGGTAGGTCGCATCCGTTTCCCGGTACAGACCGGACCACGGGTCCAATACGTAGCCCTCGGTGGGCTCGGGTGAAACTCCCCGGGCGTGGGGGTGTTCCGCGCTGGCAATCGGCGCATCAAGGGTCATGGGATCCATATGCACTCCTAATGGTTGTCGCGTGGGAAGTTCAGCCTAGCGAGGCGTTCGTTGGCGGGTGGTTAAAGAGTAGGGCCGTTTCAGCGAACGCATTTCTTATGAAATTCCTAGGAATTGCGGGGTATTTGACGCATTGATGACGACACGATGGCAAAGCCGTCGCTGCGTGACGAACGTTCACTGGCGCTGTGTTTCTCGCTGGTTGGTGAGGCGTGCGAGAATGGCTGCCCTTCCGCGCCGCGACGGCTGTTGCGATGGCTATGAACAAAGACGCTTACCGCCAGTTTCAGGAAGAACTGGCTGCACTCGATAAGGCGCAGGACACGCGTCGCAAGGAAACCGGCGAAGCCCCGATGGAGCGCGCCCGGCGAGAGTTCCTGGCCCTGCGTGAGCGCTACCACCTGAGCGTTGCGGACGTAGTGGCTTTCTTCCCCGAGGAAGACGGCATTGCCTACCTCCAGAGCCTGATTGCCGCCTCGGCCGAGAAACCGGTTCGCAAGCGTCGCGTCAGCCGGAAGGCGGAGCAGGAGGACTAATCGCACTGTGCCGGCGGAAGCGGGAAGGCTAGCATCCGCCGATCCTTACGCGAGGTGTCCCGATGTTGCGCTGTGCGTTCATTGCCTTGCTCGCCCTCCTGTCCGCCGATATATCTGCGCAGGACGCCACCCCCACGGTTTTCGCTCCCGGCATCATTTCAGGGCCGTTACACGACAGCGCGCCGGCGTTCACGCCGGATGGCCGCACGGTGTACTTCACGCGCAGCGATGGCGCGAATTCCAGCATTCTGGTCAGCCACCTCGACAACGGGCATTGGTCCGCGCCGGTAACCGCGCCGTTTTCGGGGCAATGGAGCGATATGGAGGCCACCATGTCGCCGGACGGGCGCTTTCTGGTTTTCGTATCCAATCGGCCCAAGGCGGTGGGCGGCAAACCGTTAGACGGGTTCTTTATGGGGCGCAGCTTTCCGGGCCACGGCGGCAATCTGTGGAAGGTGACGTGGGAGAACGGCAAGTGGAGCGAGCCCGTACGGCTGCCGGACATCGTCAACCGCAGCGACTCGACGTTCGCGCCCGCCGTGGCGGCTGATGGTAGCCTGTATTTCATGCACCCAGCCGCTGACCCGAAGCATTTCCAGCTGTTCCGCGCAGGTTGGCATCGCAATGCCTATGACGAGCCGCAGGCGCTGCCCTTCAGCGATGGACATGTCACCGACGTCGACCCCGCGGTGGCGCCGGATGAGTCCTTCGTGGTGTTCGGCTCCAGCCGCTCGCCGGCTCGGCAGATCGATCTGTTCATCGTGTTTCGTGACCAGGGTGAATGGGGTACACCCATTCATCTGGGCAATGATGTAAACAGTGCCGGCTCCGATGCGGAGGCACGCCTGAGTCCGGACCACCAGACGCTGTATTTCGCCAGCGATCGTCTGGTGGATATTGCACCTGGCACCGTGCGAGCGGACTGGGACAACGGCAAGTACAACATCTGGGAAATCCCGTTGAGCTCCTGGTTGGAGGCGCACGCGAAGGCGCTCCACTGAGGCGGGCATCCCGGACGCAACGTTTTCGTTAGCGGGGGCATCCAAGCGGAGACGTTTCAACCCGCGTTGGGGGTGCTCCGTGCGCGTATACCTGGGGTCATGGATGGGCGTGCTTTGCCTCGCCCTGTGGATCATGCCGTTGCCGGCATCCGCCACCTTCTCCATCGTTGCTTGCGATCCGGCGGGCAATTGCGGCGTAGCCGTCGCGACCGACAACCTGGCGGTGGGGGCCACTGTACCGTACGCGCAAGCACGTACTGGGGCATTGGTGTCGCAGTTCGAGACGAACCCGAGCTACGGGCCCAAGGGCTTGGCTTTGTTGGCAACGGGCATAGCGCCCGACGCGGTGATCCAGCGGTTGCTGGACGGCGATGGCGATTTCGATGGCACCACCATTGCGGAGCGTCAGGTGGGCATCGTGGATGCGTCCGGCCGCTCGGCGAGCTATTCGGGAGACGCGGCTTTGGCCGCGAGTTGGTCGGGGGCGCGTCATGGCGAGGGATACGCCGTGCAGGGCAATGGATTGGCGGGGGCGTCGGTGCTGGAGGCGATGGAAAAGCGCTTTCTCGCTGCACATGGAGCCCTCGGCGCGCGCTTGATGGCCGGCCTGGAGGCAGCGCAGGCCGCCGGTGGGCAAACCATCGGCAGAATGTCTGCCGCACTGCTGGTGCGCACGGTAGACGGAGGGTGGCAAGACATCGACCTACGCGTGGACGGCTCGCCGGAACCCTTGACGGATCTGCGCCGACTGCTGGATCAGCACTATGCATGGCAGGCGATCGTGACGGCCGAACGGCAATGGCGCGAGGGCCACGCGGCCGATGCGCGTGCATCGATGGCGCTTGCGTTGCAAGGTAGCCACGGCTGGGATCGCGTGTGGCGGCGTGGTGCGCGTCTGGCGATGTCGATGGGGGATACCGAACGCGCGCTCGATTGCCTGGCTACGTTCGTGGCGACGGACCCGATTTGGGCGCGCAGCGAGCTGCAGGATGAACTGTACGCACCTCTGCGTGGCAATCGCCATTTCGATGCCTTGCTACGGCACGCGCAATCAGGTGCCAGGCCTGTGTTGCAGCCGTGACGCCTCCGTAACGCGTAGTTTGCGATACAGATATCTCACGTCATCGGGGCGTTGATCATGATTGAACAGATTCCCGGATTGCCGGTGGGTGCGTTGGGATTCCGTGCGAGCGGGCAGGTCACCGCGACGGATTATTCGCGCATATTGGTGCCGGACATCGAAGCGGCCTTTGCGTTGAATCGCAAGTTGCGCCTGCTCTACCACGTCGGCCCCGAGTTCACGGGGTTCGACGCGGGTGCCATGTGGGAAGACGCGCAGCTGGGTTTCCGCCACTTTAGTGGGTGGGATCGCGTGGCGCTGGTGAGCGATGTGCAGTGGTTGCGTCTTGCGGCTTCCGCCATGGGTTTTGCCGTGCCCGCTGAGTTCAGGCTGTTCCACAACGCTCAGTTCGACGAGGCCTTTGCCTGGATCGGTGAGCCCAGGGCCGCCGAGGACGATGGGAACAAATGAAACTTTTTTCAGTGCTTGTCAGCCGGCGTGACATGTGGTGAAGTCAAGCTCATGTCCAGCCTCTGCGCCAAACTCGTCGCCATGACCGCCGCTTCCGCGTCGGCCGGCGAGTGCCTGCGCGCACTGAACAACAATAACGCCAATAACAATACCCGCATCAACGGGTGGGCCGGCGTGTAAGCAGAAGCAACACACATACACACGCAAAAAGGCCCGCTCCCAGCGGGCCTTTTTGTTTTTCAGCCACGCGAAAAATCATCAGGAAATCCAAGTCATGTGCTCGATCTTCGGCATGTTCGATCTGCAACCCGGCGATGATCTGGCGGCCTTGCGCCAGCAGGCGCTGGAGCTATCCCAGCGGCAGCGCCATCGCGGTCCGGATTGGAGTGGCGTCTTTGTCGATGCGGGGGTGATCCTTGTGCACGAACGCCTCGCCATTGTCGATCCCGCCAGTGGCGCGCAGCCCTTGCGTTCGCGCGATGGTGTACTGGCGTTGGCGGTGAACGGCGAGATCTACAACCACCGCGAGCTTCGCGCGGCAAGCGGCTACGACTTCACCACGGGCTCCGATTGCGAGGTGATCAACGCGCTACATCAGGAAGGCGCGACGCCTGCCGAATGGGTGTCCAGCCTCAACGGGATCTTTGCCTTCGCGCTGTGGGATAGCGCGGCGTCGCGTTACGTCATTGCGCGCGATCCCATCGGCGTGTGTCCGCTCTATTGGGGACACGATGGCGATGGTCGCCTGTGCGTCGCCTCGGAGATGAAGTCGCTGGTGGGTCTGTGCCATGACGTTGCGCCGTTTCCACCGGGACATATCTACGACAGCGCGGATGGCCAACTACGCCGCTACTACGTGAAGCCATGGCGCGACTACGCGGCTACCCAGGGACATGATGTGTCGTTGCCGGCGCTGCGCGAGGCGTTCGAGCAGGCGGTGCACCGTCAGCTGATGACCGACGTGCCCTATGGCGTGCTGCTTTCCGGTGGCTTGGATTCCTCGCTGGTGGCCGCTTGCGCCGCGCGCTTCGCTCGTCATCGCGTGGAAGACAATGACCGTGCGGAAGCCTGGTGGCCACGCCTGCATTCGTTTGCGATCGGGCTGGAAGGCTCACCGGATCTTGCCGCCGCACAGATCGCGGCCGATGCGCTGGGTACGGTGCACCACGGTTTTGTTTATACCTTTTGGGAAGGGCTGGATGCGTTGCCCGAGGTAATCCGCCATGTCGAAACCTACGACGTGACGACCATCCGCGCCTCCACACCGATGTACTTGCTGGCACGCCGCATCAAGGCCATGGGCGTGAAGATGGTGCTGTCGGGTGAAGGTTCGGACGAGATCTTTGGTGGCTACCTGTATTTCCACAAGGCGCCTTCTGCAGAAGCTTTCCATGAGGAGACCGTGCGCAAGCTCGACGCACTGCACAGCTACGACTGCCTACGCGCCAACAAATCGATGATGGCATGGGGTGTGGAGGCACGTGTGCCGTTTCTTGACCTGGAATTTCTCGACGTGGCGATGGGCATGGATGCACGCCACAAGATGGCGGGGCAGCGACGCATCGAGAAAGCCGTGTTGCGCGAGGCGTTCCAGGGCGCATTGCCGGATGACATTCTCTGGCGGCAGAAGGAGCAGTTCAGCGATGGCGTGGGCTACGGCTGGATCGACGGCCTGAAGGCCCATGCGGAGCAGGCCGTGAGCGATCGCGAGTTCGCCGCAGCGACGACACGCTTCCCGCATAACCCGCCGGCTACCAAGGAGGCGTATCTGTATCGGCGCATTTTTGAGCGCTTCTATCCTGGGCCGGCTTGTGCAGAGACGGTACCGGGAGGCAAATCCATCGCCTGTTCGTCACCTGCAGCGCTGGCGTGGGATCCGGCGTTCGCCGCGGCCGCCGATCCGTCGGGGCGGGCCGTGCGTGGGGTGCACCAGCAGGCATTAGCGTAAGGATGCGGCGCCACGCTGCCCCGGAGGGCGGCGTGGCGCCAACACATTCAGACGTCCAGACGCACTACCTGGCCGTTGCGCCCATCCACACGCACGCGTTCGCCGTTACGCAGCAAGCGCGTGACGTTGCGCACGCTCATGACTGCCGGCAGCCCTAGCTCGCGCGCCGTCACGGCACCGTGCGACAGCGGCCCACCGCTCTCGGTGATGATGCCGATGGCCTGATAGAACAAAGGTGTCCAGGCCGGGTTGGTGGTGCGCGCGACGAGGATGGTGTCCTTGGGAAAGCGGGCGAAATCCTCGGGGCCGTTGACCACGAAAACGGCACCTTCGATCACGCCGGGGCTGCCGCCCAGGCCTTTCAGGGCATTGTTATCGGTGTCGGGTTCCTCGTGCTCGCCGTGGACCCAGTCGGGTATGCGTTGCCCTGCGGCTTCGTAACCTTGCTTGTGTTCGGCCACGGCGGCCGGGATGGCTTCCAGGTGCTGCTCGCGCATGGCTGCGTCAAGGATGCGCAGCGGGATGAAATAGATGTCGGAAGCATCAGTGAGCACACCCGCCTGCACCAGTCGCTCGCCGATGGCGCGCAGGCCGCGGCGGAGCGGCAAGGTGAGTCGCGTGGTCTGGTAATGCTCCATGTCATCCAGTGCGGTATAGACGCGTGCGAGGCGAATGACCTCGTGCACCAGATAACGCAGCTCTTCCGGGGCTTCGCTGAGCACGCGATGTTCCATGGCCGCCTGGGCGATCTTCTGTCGTCGTTCGGTGGCGGCGCGATCTTCGTCTGATCGCTGGCACAGGATCTTCAGCTGATCCAGCACGATGTGCGGTGCTTCGATCCAGGTCGGGTGGTACGCATCGAAATCCAGCTCGCGGTGGCCATGCCGCTGCAGGAATGTCGCGAACTCGCGCGCAAAGGCGGGGTGCGAAGGCAGAAGCTGGACCAGCTCATGCCCGGAAAGGGTTTCCATCGCCTGCGCGAGCGTGGCGTCGGCCCGCGCCAGTCGCGATAGCGCCCACAGCTCTGCGTTGACTTGTCCGGTCTTGGTGTCGGTGACAGCGAGCAAGCGGTCGAATACTTCCTGTGCCTGCTCGGGCGGCAGGGCCAGCTTGAGCATTTGCAGCAGGCCGGTATACAAGGTGCGTTGGGTGAGTGAGATGGCGATGTTGGGCAGGAAGTAGCGGGTGCCGAGCGCATTGATGCGCATGACGTAATCCCATAGCGCCGGCAGCGGCAGCCCTTCGAGCGACTCGCGCATCAGCGAGCCGATCTCGATGAGATAGGTGTCAAGGTCACGCATCCATGTCACCGGCAGCTCCTGCACCCAGGCGAACTGGCTGGCGATCTGGGGCAGCGCGGCACGCACGCTTTCCACGTCCTTGAGCATGCGCGTGGGCGTGCGTCCACTGTAGAGGCGTACGGCGTTCTGGTTGCCGTAGATGTAGTAGTCGCGCATGACAAACCATTTGTCGCCGAACGGCGGCAAGCCCATCAGGCGAAAGCTGTGATTGAGCGAGGCGTGGAAGCCTTCTTCGCACAAGTCCCAGGTGAGCGGCGTCATCGGGTTGGGAAACCGCTCCGCCGATTCGTCACGCGTCCAGTGCGCGGGAACACGGGTGATGGCGCGCGATTGCAGCAGGTACAGCGAACCGTTTTGCCATGCCCATTCAACGTCCTGCGGAAAGCCGAAATGTGCCTCTGCCGCGACCGCGAGACGCGCCACGGCCTGGCGTTGCGATTCGTCCAGCGATGCGCGCTGGCGTTGTTCCGCGGGCAGCTCGACGTGTCGTGTTCCGTTAGCCTCATCGGCTATCAATGCATGGGTCTTCTCGGCGACAGAAGCTTCCGTATCGCCGAAGTCGCTGCGGCGCTGGCGGAATTCGTCGACGGGCGACTCGCCGGCGACTACGGTTTCACCGAGGCCGAAGGACGCGTTGATCAGTACCTGATCGAGTTCGCCGCGCACCGGGTCGATGGAGAACGCAACGCCGGCCGCCTCATCCACGCCGACCTGCACTAGCGATTGCACCACCACGGCCATCGCTGCATCCAGATGGTTCAGTCCCATCCGTTCGCGGTAGGGCAGCACGTGCGCGTTCCACAGCGAGGCGTAGCACGCGCGAATGGCCTGGGCGATGGCGGCAGTGCCGCGTACACCGAGGAAGGTGTCGTGTTGCCCAGCGAAGGCGG
Source organism: Dyella sp. AD56 (assembly GCF_002878475.1). NCBI lineage: Bacteria > Pseudomonadati > Pseudomonadota > Gammaproteobacteria > Lysobacterales > Rhodanobacteraceae > Dyella > Dyella sp. AD56. The sequence continues at coordinate 165,974 of NZ_NRDP01000033.1, read as the reverse complement.
CGCCGGGGAGATCCTCCATGGTGCCGGAGGAGCGAACGGCTACCGGGCCATGGAGCCCGGCTTCGTCGATAGCGGCGGCCAATGCCTGCTCCAAACCTGCTGGCAGCGGATGGGCGAGCAGCAGGGCGCGAATGCGCTGGCTGCGCGCGTCGTGATCCAGGTTTTCGTCACCCAGTATCCCGGCCAGGTCGTCGCGCAACGGTGCAACGAACGCTCGATAGACATCGCTGGAGACCACGATGCCGGGTGGCACCGGCAGGTGTTGGGCCGCCTGCGCCAGGCTCGCGCCCTTGCCCCCGCTACTTGCGACATCAGTAGCCCGGGGATCGGTGAGGGCGAACAGGTACGTCATACAGAGCACTCCTTGCGATAACGCTGGACGAAGGTGAGCACCGCGGCGGCGAGCGTCAGGCCGCAGAACACGTCGATGCCGTAGTGATAGCGCAGATAAACCGTGGCAATGACCAACGCGGTCACCACCGGGGCCAGCACCACCGCGATGCGTCGGTAGCCGCCCAATGCGAAGAAGCCAAGGACATAGGTGCCGATGCCGGCATGCAGGCTGGGAAATACATCCATGCCGGTGATGCCGTTCTTTACGACGGACACCAGGAACGCTGTGATAGGACCGCCCTGCGGTGGATACGGAAACGTCTGCGGGAAAGCCAGGTACGGTCCGCCTGCCGGCACGAGCACATAGCCCACGAAACCAAACAGGTACATCAGCGTTAGCCCGATGAAGAACGCCTTCGCTTCACGGCTGCGGCGACGCATGCTGAAACCGATAACTGGCAACAGCACTACGAAATAGAACAGGAAATAACCCGCACTGAGGATTTCCGAGAGCCATGCGTGTTCCCAGCCCAGGATGTGTTCGGGCAAGCTGGCGCCGCCCCACAGCCGACGATCCAGTGCGAGTAGTGCGGCGTCCGCCGGATGTGTGATGTAGACCGTGCGGATGGCTTTGAACAACGGGAAGATCAACCAGCATGCGGCGAACTGGAGCGTGCCGCGCCACTGGCGCATGAGCGAAGTGTCGTGTCCTAGCAGAGTCGTCGCCGCCACCAGCCATGCGGCGGCACCCACCACGACCGTGGCGTGCAACATGCGGTCGTCGAGCTGCCACGCGGCGAATCCGCCCGCGAGCAGAAGCAGCAGTAACTCGATTTGAAACACTATGCCGATCCATCGGCCCCAACGTTCCATCGTCACTTTGTATTACTCCTGAGGAAACATGTGCGGATAGCGCCACCAGCCGATCGCGGCCAGCGCGATCAGTGTCAGCGCGGGTAGTGGATGCCAAATCGTCAGCGCCACGATCACTGGTAACCAGATGAGCCCGGCGAAGAAACCCCCGGCCATGCGGAAGAACGTCACCGTGTTGCGGGCATCGGCCTTGCTCCCCGCCACGGTTGCCGCTAACGCGATCGGAAGGCAGGTCAGGATCAGGCTGGCGAGCGGCAATGCATCCCAGAGCCAATGCACGTGATTGGACCGTGCTGCTGGCGAAGCAGGTGTGAGCTCTGGTTTTGCCTGTGCGGTAAGCAAGGCTTTCGCATAGGAATCGCCAGCGGCAAGGCTGTGGCGCGCCCAGGCTTCGGCACTGGCGAACTGGGCTTCATCGCGACAGTTCACCGAGATGGCATCCAGTGCATGGCCGATGGCCTCATGCACGCGGTTCTCCCACGAGCGCAGCGCTTCACCGTCTTCGCGTGCAGGCAGAGTGATCGCTGGACCCCGCATGATTTCCACGTGCGAGCGAAAGCCATCCGGTCGCACGTAGTGCAGACCGACGGGCAGTACCGTGACGGGCGTGCCCTCCAGCAGCAAACGACACGCCATGCGGGCGGCGCCGCGTTGATAGGGCAGGGGCCGATAGCCCCATTCGCTGCTGCCTTCGGGAAAAACCACCAGGTCGCCGCCGGCGCGCAGGTGCACGCAGCCGGCATCTACGGGGTCGTCGAAGGCAGAACGTTGGATGCCATAGCGTTCGCGATCCTTGTCGCGCACCACGGGAATGCCCGTGAACATCCAACGCAGCAAGCGACTGCGCAACAACTGGACGGATATCAGGAACTGGGCGCGTGGAAACGCCCGGAGCACGGTGTAGCCGTCGATGGCGCCGTTGCGGTGGCTGCTGACCACCAGGCGGGCTTTGTTGGCTGGTTGAGCCGCACCAACCACATCGATGCGCCCGAAATAGAGGCTACGCAGCAGCCAGGCGACCAGACGATAACGCAAGGGCAGCGACGCTCCGGTCGCCATGGGGACGGTCTTCCTTGACTTGGTCATTCGGATCCACGAAGCGGCGACGCCGGCATCATGCCCAGAAGCCCGGGGGCGGTTGTAAAGAAATTGCTGGGACGGAATCGCTAGGTGACCAGTACGCCGGTACTGGCCGGAATCAGGCGCTGGCTTTGTCAGTGAAGGTTATGGTGCACGAGTACGCAGGTGTGCTGCTGGTCGAAATCGATATAGAAGTCCATATCGCCGAGGGCGCCACTGCCCAGGATATAGCTCCACGCGAGATCCGCATCCGGGAATACGCCAAAGGTCATCTGGATGGGTTGACCGGAAACGATCACATCGGCGCTGGCCTGTTTGACGCGAGCGACGTGCTCCGCGCCGATATCGCGGATGCGCATGCTCTTGTGCGCGCTGGCTTGTACTTCATCCATCGCCGCCTGGTTGCCGCTGAGGTAGAACGCACTGCCGGTATCGAGCAGCGTCGTCCGCAAGCTGCCGTTGATGGAGAGCGCTACCACCGGGCGCACGGTGTTGCCCCACATATCCGAGGAGACGAGCATCGGCTCGTTGCATGTCGGACGGTCGCCACCTTTGCCATAAACCTGGAGTTCGCGCTGGGTAAAGCGGAACGCGCCGAGCTGACGCAGGATGTCCAGGCCGATCAGGCGACGATTGTTCGGCACGATCTCCACGGGCGCGTTTTCCAGCGTGATCGGGCCGAAGTGAGCCTGCTCCAGAATGCCGTGCGTCACGGGCACGTTCTTGGACAGCAGGCCCCGCGTCTTGCCATCGGTGCCTAGCGAGCGGACGCCGAGTTTCACGGCAGTGTCCATATCCATAATGATCGGGCCGGCGCCCGTATCCAGCGTCATGCGCACGGAGGCGCCGTTAGCGGCTTCCAGCATCACCGCGCCGCGCTGGTCATAAGCGGCCTTCAGGAGGGGAAGGGTGAAATCGCCTTCAGGTTTGCCGAGGTGGAAGGGTGGAATGTCGCGTTGCGTGGCCGCGTAGCTGGTCATGCGGTCGAGCTCATTCTGGGGAACGCGGCCGGCGAAGCGCTTGACGATATCCAGTTCCTCCGCGTCCGCTGCCTTGCGGCCCTGCGCGAGTCGCATGTTGCCGCTGGCGAAGCGGGCGCAGTACAGCGCCACCATGGGCTGTGTGGCGATCAGCTCCTTCTCGCACAGGCGTGCATCTTCGGTGGCCTTGTCCAGGTTGTAGTGGATGCGCTCCAGCGCCATGGCCGCCAGCACGTGGGCAGCCGGGTCGGGATTCTGCTGGTACATGGCGGCCATGGCCGGTACATCAGCCTTCGCGATGGCGGCGTTGACGGCTCGCACGGCTTGCTCGGCCGTCAGGGTGGCCGGATCAGGGGTGGCGGTCGAGGTGGCCGGTGCCGGCGTAGCGTTCGTCGCGGCCTGCGATGTCCCCATCGTGGCCGTGGCCAGAGCAGCCAGGCCAAGCAGTGCCCAAGACTTCATCCGATGCATCCATGCGGGGTGAGAAGGCCGGAGTATAGGGATTCCCCTATGTCGGTTTCATGCAGCGCCAGGGGTGGAGCCTAGGTCCTGACAGGCCGGCGCTCTGCTATCATTGGCGACCGTTTTCCCATGATTTCCCATCCATGATCGAAACTAATCCGATCCTTGCGCAGATCGCGGACCTCAAGGGCCGCGTCGAGTCGCTTAGGGGGTATCTTTGACTACGCTACCAAGCGTGAGCGTCTCGAAGAAGTAAGCCGCGAGCTGGAAAGCCCCACCGTGTGGGACGATCCGCCGCGCGCACAGGAACTGGGCCGCGAACGCGCCCGCCTGGACACCATCGTCAACGGCATCGATTCGCTGACGGCCGGCCTCATCGATGCCGGCGAATTGCTGGACATGGCCGCCGCCGACAGCGACGAGGACACCATCCAGTCCGTGGTGACCGATCTGGCCGGCCTTGAGGCCAAGGTGGCTAAGCTGGAATTCCAGCGCATGTTCTCCGGCAAGATGGACGCCAACAACGCCTTCGTGGACATCCAGGCCGGTGCCGGTGGTACCGAGGCGCAGGACTGGGCGGAAATTCTGCTTCGCATGTACCTGCGCTGGGCCGAATCGCGCGGCTGGAAGGCTGAGCTGATGGAAGTCAGCGGTGGCGAAGTGGCCGGTATCAAGTCCGCCACGTTCCGCGTCGAGGGCGACTATGCCTATGGTTGGCTGAAGACCGAAATCGGCGTGCACCGTTTGGTGCGCAAGAGCCCGTTCGACTCCGACAACCGTCGCCACACCAGTTTCACCTCGGTGTTCGTGTCGCCGGAAGTGGATGACGACATCGATATCGACATCAACCCGGCCGATCTGCGTACGGACGTGTACCGCTCGTCCGGCGCCGGTGGTCAGCACGTGAATAAAACCGAATCGGCGGTGCGTATCACGCATATTCCGACCAATACGGTGGTGGCCTGCCAGACCGAGCGCAGCCAGCACGCCAACCGCGATCGCGCCATGAAAATGCTGGCGGCGAAGCTGTATGAGTTGGAGGTGCAGAAGCGCAATGCCGAGAAGGATGCGCTGGAAGCTACCAAGTCCGACATCGGCTGGGGTAGCCAGATCCGCAACTACGTGCTGGACCAGAGCCGCATCAAGGATCTGCGCACAGGTATCGAACGTTCGGATACGCAGAAGGTGCTCGACGGTGACCTGGACGAATTCGTCGAGGCCAGCCTGAAATCGGGCCTGGACGCTGGCGCCAAGCGCATCGATGCCTGATCGCCGGTATGGGATGTAACACGCAGGCAGCCGACGCGTTCTCCGCTCGGCTGCTTTAAAGGACAGGCCATGAGAGCAGCGTCGCGTTCGTTTTTCCTGCTGGCGATTGGCTTGCTTGCTGGCGGCCTGCATGCGGAATCGCTGCTGCTGCGTGGCAGCGTGGGCAAGTACCCGGTCGTGATGAAACTGGACGCGGATGACGGCACGGCGTCCGGCTCGTATTTCTATGAGAAGTACAAGCAGGACATTTCATTGCGCGGGAAGGTTGACGGGCAGAATTACGCGCTGAGCTCAGCGATTTTCGACGCCGACGACAAGAACGCCGACCACTTCGCGCTGACCCGCACCAAGGACATCGTGAAAGGCACGTTCACGGGCGGCAACGGCAAGTCGTTGCCGGTGGAGCTGCACATCGTTCAACCCGGATCGGTGCCGGAACCCCAGTCCGGGCTGCATTTTCCCCGGGAGTTGGGCGACTACGAGAAGCTGCAGCTGGCAGACCTGACCTTCGTGCCTGGCAAGAAGGAAACCGTCGGCGGCAAGTACGTCATCCAGTGGTACACGGAGCCGCACTCCAAGGTTTCGATGTTCCGCGTGGTGAGTGGTTACCCGGAAGCGGTCATGGCTTCCATCAATACCGTGATCGAAAGCGACTTCTACGGGAATCTCAGCGGCTATTTCGGTTGCTCCGATGAGACCGGCAAGCCAGGTACGGACACGATGCAGGTCTCGGACTATTTCCTGAACGACCGCTTCGTGAGCTACGCCGTTTCAAGCAGCTGGTTTTGTGCGGGTGCGGCGCATCCGGATTTCGCGACGGGCGGCACCACCATCGACGCGCAGACCGGCAAGCAGCTGACGCAAGAAGATCTGTACTGGCTTGGCACGGGTGCGAAGCCCGCCCCGAATTCAGATGCTTGGATGAAGTATCACGACAAGGTGTTCGGCCCTGCCATGGTGAAGCTGCTCGGGCGGCTCTACCCGCAAGAGATGAAGCCGGTTGGCGACGAGGACGGTTGCAACTATGCCGATCCGGACGTCTGGAAGTTCGGGTCGTGGTACCTGACTGCCAAGGGTATGTATGTCGGGGCCTATTTCGCACGGGTCCAGAAAGCCTGCGACAATCCCGAGTGGTCGTTCATCCCCTATGGCATCCTGAAAAAGAACAACCCAGCGCTGTTTGGCAACTGAGTCGTCCAGACACGCGGTGCCTTCGCCGGCATCTCCACCCACGGAATTATCATGAGCGAATCGAACGAAACCCTGCCCATCGACGAGAACAAGCTGATCGCCGAGCGTCGCGAGAAACTGAAAGTACTGCGTTCGCAGGGCGTGGCCTTTCCGAACGACTACAAGATCGATGCGTTCACCGGTGACTTGCAGGCCGAGTTCGCCGATGCCGAGAAGTGGACAGCGGAAGCCATCGAAGCGCTGGGTCGTCACGTAAAAGTCGCCGGCCGCGTGATGCTCAAGCGTGACCAGGGCAAGGTTGCCTTCGTGCAGATGCAGGACGTCAACGGCCGCATCCAGCTGTTCATCCACCAGGGCACGGTGGGCGAGGACACCTACAAGGCGTTCAAGACCTGGGATATGGGCGACATCGTGGGCGCTGAAGGTGTGCTTATGCGCACGCGCACCGGCGAGCTGTCGGTGAAGGTGGAAAAGCTGCGCCTGCTCACCAAGAGCTTGCGCCCGCTGCCGGACAAGCACCACGGCATGGCCGACGTGGAGCAGCGTTATCGCCAACGTTACGTTGACCTGATTGTCACCGAGGAAGCGCGCCGCACCTTCGCGCAGCGCTCCAAGATCATCGGCTTTATCCGCAAGTGGCTCGAAGCCGAGCCGCGCCGCTTCATGGAAGTGGAAACGCCGATGATGCACGTGATCCCGGGTGGCGCCACCGCGCGTCCGTTCGTCACGCACCACAACGCGCTGGATATGGATCTTTACCTGCGCGTGGCGCCGGAGTTGTACCTGAAGCGCCTGGTGGTCGGCGGCTTCGATCGCGTGTACGAGATCAATCGCAACTTCCGCAACGAGGGCGTGTCCACGCGGCACAATCCCGAGTTCACCATGCTTGAGCTGTATCAGGCGTATGCCACGTACACCGAGATCATGGACATCACCGAAGAGGTGATCCGCGAGTCGGCGAAGAATGTCATCGGCACCACCAAGCTGGTGTGGGAAGGCAACGAGATCGATGTTGGCCCGGCATTCCGCCGCTGGAGCATGGCAGACGCCGTGCTCGAGTTGAACCCAGAAATCCGCCGCGAAGAACTGCGCGACCGCGACACCATGGCCGCACACGCGAAGCGCCTGGGTTGCCAGGTGAAGAGTGGGTTTGGCTGGGGTCGCCTGCTGCTGGAGATCTTCGAGAAGACGGTGGAGCACACCCTGATCCAGCCGACCTTCATCACCGATCACCCGGTGGAAGTCTCGCCGCTGGCGCGCGAGAGCGACACGAATCCAGGTATCACCGACCGCTTCGAGCTGTTCGTCAATGCCAAGGAGTTGGCCAACGGTTTCTCCGAGTTGAACGACCCGGAAGACCAGGCCGCCCGCTTCCAAAAGCAGGTGGAAGCCAAGGTCTCCGGTGACGACGAAGCCATGCACTTCGACGCCGATTACATTCGCGCACTGGAAGTGGGCCTGCCGCCGACGGGCGGCCTCGGTATCGGTATCGACCGTCTGGTGATGCTGCTGACTGGCTCCGCGTCGATCCGCGACGTATTGTTGTTCCCGTACATGCGCCCGGAGGCATAAGCCGATGACGACTCGCTCCTTGCCGCGGAACACATTGCCCGGCCTGTTCGGGGCGGGTCTGGTCATTCTGGTGCTGGGGGCGTGCTCGTCGCCCTCGCAATCGCAGGACGATCATACGGAAGGCGCGGCTTCGCCCGCGCCCGCCGCCACGGTGGCGATGCCGGCAACTGCCGCCAGTGCGGCGGGGACCGACGCCGATGCGGACGCCGACGATGCCGTGATCGAGCGGGTGAGCGTGGTGATCAGGAAGCACAAGCTCACCTCGCTGAAGGACGAATGCCTCGACTACATGGTCGATGATTCCGATGGCGCTACGGTCGATATCGACGTGCACGAGAAGCATGATGCCAAGTGCGGCGGCGACCCCAATACGTCGCCACGCCTGTTCTCGTTTAAGCTGGATCGCGCCAGTGGCCAGTTGACCACCGATGCACTGGATCTGGCGGATGGCGATTTCCAGCCCATCAATTAAGAGCCACTAACAAAACTACTGCGCGGCCGCCAGACGGGCGCGGTCGGTGCTCGGAATCCTCATGTACGACGAGTACACTCCGGCTCCTCCGCGCCGTCCGCACCCGTCTGACGGCCGCTCGCTACGTTTTGTTAGCGGCTCTAACAGGGTTTCGCCGCACGGGAATGCGGTGGTTGGCTGCGCTACCATCCAGGCCTCTCTAGCGGCTTTAAGGATGACGCCATGGTGGCATTGCGCTTGTGCTTTGCTTTCGCCGTTGCATGCGGACTGTGTGCCTGTCAGGCACACGATCAATCCGGGCAGGGCGCATCGGCCAGTGCCAATGCACCCACGCCGGCGCCATCGGCTTATACCTATTGCAAAGAAGACGCCCGCGCTGCGGAGTGCGCGAACCTGCACGATCCGCTGAATCCTTATGAGTTTTCGGCCGTCGACGCGACGCGCGTCGACCTGCCCTTGCAGGCTGGCGGGCATTCGGCAGTGGTCACCTCGCTTACCGGAAGCCACGTGGCTTTCAATGGGATTCTGGTGCAGCCTTCGGGGCGTCTTTATGCCATCGGTGGACCGGGCCTGGCCATCGCCGCGGCGCCGAGCGATACGGCCACCACATGGCATGTCGCCAGCTATTCCGAGTTTGCCGACATTCTGAATGCGATCACCTTCCTGGACGACAAGCTCGGCTTTGCCGTCGGCGGTGCCGGGGTGATCCTGCGTACCAGGGATGGTGGCGAGCACTGGGAAAGCTTCAACCGCACCTTCGCGTCGTATAAGGATCCGCAGCGTGCGGCGCTGACCTTCGAAGGCGCGGCTTACGCGATCGCCTTTGCCGACCCGACGCATGGCGTGGTGGTGGGCGAGCAGCGCATCCTGCGCAGCGCTGACGCAGGGCAGACTTGGGAGCGGGTTGCGCAGCCGCTGGATGGCGTTGCCCTACAGCGCGTGCAGTTCACCGACAAGCAACACGGTTGGGCCGTGGGCAGCAGCGGAACGGTGTTGCGTACCGATGATGTAGGCGCGCATTGGACCGCCGTATCATTGGGTGACAGCGAAGTCCACCTGATGGGCCTGAGTTTCAGCGACGCTGCGCACGGCTGTATCGGCGGTGGCTATAAGGTTTGGTGCACAACGGATGGTGGCGTGCACTGGGAGGCAGCCGAACTTGCCGTGCCCGCGAACGTCGATACGTCGGAAAGGATCGCCGTCACCCAACTACTGATGCGCGATGCCCAGCAGGGTTGGCTGTTGACCCGCGATGGCCTGATCTTCCACAGCAGCGATGCCGGACGGCATTGGGCGTTGTGGATGGATGTGGTGAAGGCCTCTCAGGGCAAGTTGCAAGGCGTTGAGTTGTGGGGACTGTCGTTGGGTCGCGAGCGTGCCTGGGCAGCGGGCGCGGGGGCCGTGGCGTCGCCTCGGCCGGGCGGGAGCGAGGCAGCGATGTCGCTGGATTCATCACCTCTGCTGCTGTCTTGGCCGCTGCAGCCGTAACCGCGGACTTTCGGGGGCCGATACGCAGGTGCCCCGCAGCATAGTCGGCTAAACTCAGCGATTGACCTCAGCAGGAGCTCGCCATGTGGTTCGCCATCGTCGGTACCGACGTCCCTGATTCGCTGGAGAAGCGCAAGGCGGCCCGGCCGGCCCATATCGAGCGCCTGCAGAAGCTGTTGGACGAAGGCCGCCTGTTGGTGGCGGGCGCCTTTCCCGCCATCGAATCGGAAGACCCGGGCCCGGCGGGTTTCACCGGTAGCCTGATCCTTGCTCAGTTCCCGTCGCAGGCAGAGGCGGAAGCCTGGGCCAAGGACGATCCGTACGTGGCGGCCGGCGTCTACGCCGGCGTCAGCATCAAACCGTTCCGCAAGGCGTTGCCGCCGGCATGAGCGCGGCCATGGTGGAGCAGATCCGCGAGCGCCTGCAGCAGGCGCTCGATCCCATTGCCCTTGAGGTGTTGGACGAGGGTCACAAGCACGCAGGACACGCCAACGAAGGGAAGGGGCATTTCCACGTGCGCGTCGTCAGCGCGGCCTTTGCGGGCCAGTTGTCGATCAAACGGCACCGCCTGGTGTACGCCGCCCTGCAGGGCCTGATGGACAACGGCATCCATGCGCTTTCCATCGATGCGAAGGCCCCGGGCGAATAAGCGGCCCGGGTGCCCTTGATAGGTCCAGAGCTGGTCATTTTTTGACCAGTCGGTGACCCGGGGCTCGACCATCGACCGCCTCTGCCGGAGCGGTCGATAATCTCTTCTATAGAAACGCTTTCATAACATTGGCTTACACGTCAGTGTTAAAGTGAAACATAGTCACCGAACGCATTGCGGCAGGGACCTGCGTTTGGCACAGTGACCCATCGCCCGATTTCCCTCGGGCCTCACCTATTTGGCTGCTGACGCCCGCATGCGCCTGACCACGATCAAACTCGCCGGCTTCAAGTCCTTCGTGGACCCGACCACTCTGCATTTGCCGACCAATATGACCGGCGTGGTAGGTCCCAACGGCTGTGGCAAGTCCAACATCATCGACGCCATCCGCTGGGTGATGGGCGAGAGCGCGGCCAGCCGTCTGCGCGGTGATTCGCTCACGGACGTGATCTTTTCCGGCTCCAACGCGCGCAAGCCGGTGGGTCAGGCGACGGTCGAACTGATCTTCGACAACAGCGACGGCACCATCCAGGGCGAGTACGGCCAGTACGCCGAGATTTCCGTGAAGCGCCAGGTGACGCGCGACGGTCAATCGGCGTATTTCCTCAATGGCGCGCGCTGCCGCCGCCGCGACATCACCGACCTGTTCCTCGGCACCGGCCTGGGCCCGCGCAGTTACTCGATTATCGAGCAGGGCATGATCAGCCAGATCGTCGAGGCGGCACCCGACGAACTGCGCATGCATCTGGAGGAAGCCGCTGGCATCTCCAAGTACAAAGAGCGCCGCAAGGAAACCGAGAGCCGCATCAAGGCCACCCGCGAAAACCTCGACCGCGTGCGCGATGTGCGAGATGAGGTGGACAAGCAGCTCGAACACCTCAACCGGCAGGCTCGCGCCGCCGAGCGCTGGAAGGCCCTGAAGGAAGAGCAGACCCGTAAGGAAGCCGAACTACGCGCACTCGAGTACCGCGGCCTGAAGGGTCAGCACGACAAGGAAGGCTCGGGCCTCAACGCGGCTGAGGTGGAGATCGAAAAGCACGTCGCCCAGCAGCGCCATCACGAGGCGCAGATGGAGACGGTGCGTGAGCGCCACACCGAAGCGACCGAGCATCTGAACAAGGTGCAGGCGGAGGTCTATAAGGTCGGCGCCGAGATCGCCCGCGTGGAGCAGCAGGTTCGCTTCAATCGCGAAACCGCCGACCGCCTGCAGCGTACGCAGGGCGAGACCGAACGCGAACACGCCGAACTGGCCGAACATATTGGTAATGACCGCGCGCAGGTGGAAACGCTGCGCATGGCGCTGGCCGAAGGTGAGCCCAAGCTCGAAGCGTTGCAGCAGATGCAGGACGACACCTCTGAGTCGCTGCGCGAAACCGAAACCAAGCTGGCGGACTGGCAGCAGCGCTGGGATGTGCATACACGCACCGCAGGCGAGTCCAGCCGTGCCGCAGAAGTGGAGCGCACCAAGCTTAATTACCTCGACCGTCAGGCCGTCGACCTGTCGCGTCGCCGCGAGACGCTGGAAGCCGAACAGAAAGCCACCGACATCGCCGCGCTCGATGCCGCCGCCGAACAGCTGGATACCGAACACGACACGCAGCGCGAGCGCGTGGAATCGCTGGGCAGCCTGCTGGATCAGCACAAGCTGGCGCACGAGAAGGTGCAGGACGAAGAGCGCCAGGTGCAGTCCGCGCTCAACGAGGCACGCCAGCAGTTGCAGACCGCGCGTGGCCGTCAGGCCTCGCTGGAGGCACTGCAGCATGCGGCGCTGGGCCAGGAAGAAAGTGCGGCCAGCGGCTGGCTGACGCGGCTGGGGCTGGACAAGTCGCGTCGTCTCGGCGAGTCGCTGCAGGTTGAGGCCGGCTGGGAAACCGCGGTTGAAACGGCACTGGCCGGCTTCCTCGATGCCGTGCTGGTGGACGAATCGCACGCGCTCGCGGCGGAATTCGGCGCGCTGGAAAATGCAGACGTCGCCCTGATCAACATCGCGGAAGGCGGTGCCAACACGGCAGGCACGCTGGCGGCGCATGTGCGTGGTCCGGCAGCTGCGCTGTCGATTCTCAATCATGTGCTGACCGCCGATTCCATCGAGCACGCGCATCAAGTCGTTGCGGGCCTTTCCGCGCTGGCGCCGTACCAGTCGGTGATGACGCGCAATGGCGAATGGATGGGGCCCGGCTGGGCACGCGTGCGTCGCGCGCAGGGCAATCAGGTGGGCGTGCTGGCACGCGAACGCGAGATGCGCACGCTGGCCGAACAGATCCTCGTGCTGGAAGACCGCATCGAAGAGGCCACCAACACGCTGGACGACCTGCGCACGAACAAGTTCGAGGCCGAACGCGCGCGCGACGATGCGCAGCGCGAGTTGTACAACGCACATCGCCGACAGTCAGAACTGGCCGGGCAACTGCAAAGCCATCGCGGCAAGATGGAAACAGCCCGCGCCCGCGCGGAAAAAGTGACCGGCGAAATCGTTGACCTGGTCACCCAGCTTGACGAGCTGCAAACGCAGACACGCGAAGCGCGTGCGCGCCTGGACGAATCCGTCGGCTACATGGGCGATCTGGAAGATGAGCGCCGCGAGCTGGAGAACGAACGTCGCGCACTGCTTGAGGCCCGTGAAGAAGCACGCATGAACGTGCGCGAGGCGGCCGATCAGGCGCATGCATTGGCGCTGTCGATGGAGTCCAAGCGCTCCTCGCTGACCTCGCTGGAGCAGTCGCTGGCGCGTATGGACGCTCAGTTGCGCCAGATCGAGGCACGTCGCACCGAAATCGCCGAACAGCTGGCGGCAGGCTCCGACCCCATCGCCGAGCTGGAAGCCGAGCGCCAGACCTATCTCGATCAACGCCTTTTGGTCGACAAGCAGTTGGTGGAAGCGCGCCGCGCGCTGGAAGACTGCGATGGCGAATTCCGCCGCCTGGAGCAGGAGCGTCAGCGCGTCGAGCATCTGCTCAACGGGCTGCGCGAAGGCCTTTCGCAGAAGCGTCTCGCCGCACAGGCACTGCAATTGCGCGCCGAGCAGTTGGCCGAGGCCATCGTCGCTTCCGGTCTCGAGCTGGAGCCTCTGCTGGCGGAGTTGGCGGAAGACGCCGATGCCAGCCAATGGCGAACGCAGTTGGTCGACATCGGCCAGAAGATCGTTCGGCTGGAGCCGGTGAACCTTGCCGCGATCCAGGAGCATGCAGAACAGAGCGAGCGCAAGACCTATCTCGACAACCAGCTCGCCGATCTGGTCAGCGCCATGGAAACGCTGGAGGCGGCGATCAAGAAGATCGATCGCGAAACGCGCCAGCGCTTCAAGGAGACCTTCGATCGCGTCAACGCTGGCGTGCAGGAACTGTTCCCGCGCCTGTTTGGCGGCGGTCATGCCTATCTGGAGCTGACCGGCGACGACCTGCTCGATACCGGCGTGGCCATCATGGCGCGCCCGCCCGGCAAGCGCGTGTCTAACATCACGCTACTCTCTGGTGGCGAAAAGGCATTGACCGCAGTGTCGCTGGTGTTCGCTATCTTCGGCCTCAATCCTGCGCCGTTCTGCCTGCTGGACGAGGTGGATGCGCCGCTCGATGAGGCCAACGTGGGCCGCTTCTCCAGCATGGTGAAGGAGATGAGCGAGAAGGTGCAGTTCATCTTCGTCAGTCATAACAAGGCCACTATGGAAGCGGCCTCCCAGCTATGCGGCGTGACCATGCGCGAGCCGGGCGTGTCGCGATTGGTGCAGGTGGATCTTGCCGAAGCAGCTAAACTTGCGGGCGCAGCTTGAGGATTTGATATGACCGCGCAACCCGTACTTGCCTTTGCCTGGAATGCCGCCGTTGGCATTCCGATGTTTATTCTTGGCTTGATCGTCCTCGCGGCGATGTGGTTGTTCGGCCAACCGAGGAAAGAGCAAGGCAAGCGGCGCGTGGTGGCGAGTGCGGCAGGTGAGCGTCGCGACCCGACCTTCGGCGGAGAAGGCGAGGCGCTCGATGAGCCCGCATTCAACGCACGAGACGACTTCCACATGGATCCGCTGGATGTTCGCAACCCGAAGCAGGGCGAGCTGGATGTCGGCTTGCGCGAAGAGCTGGAACGCCTCGGTGCCACGCTCGCCGGTGACAAGGGCCGCGTGGAGCCTGCAACGATCGGCAAGCCGCAGGGTATGGCCGCGTCCATCGTCGACGCTTTACGCGCGCCGCCCGAGCAGTTCGAGCAGAGCCTGGCGCAGGCGACGGGTGCGGACCACGTCCACCTGCCGCGTGCATCGGAACCCGAGCCGCTGGCAGCGTCGGCGCCCGCACCGGCACCGGCACCGGCACCGGCTCCTGAGCCGGAAGCGCCTCGCGTCGCGCCGCGTTCTGACGTTGGCCGTCGACCGGAGCGTATGCCGGTCGAACGCATCGTCACGTTGTTTGTGGTGGCGCGCGAGGGCAGCATTTTCAATGGCGCCGACCTGATCGTCGCCGCCGAGAAGGCCGGCCTGGAATTCGGTGACATGGGCATCTACCACCGCTTGGTGGATGGCAAGCGCGAACTGGGGCCGATCTTCAGCGTGGCCAATATGGTCAAGCCCGGTAACTTCGACGTGACCCGTGTCGACGCCATGCGCACGCCGGGCCTGAGCTTCTTCATGACGTTGCCGGCGCCGATCTCTGCGCTGGACGCGTGGGACGCCATGCTGCCCACGGCCCAGCGCTTGGCTGAGTTGCTCGATGGCCAAGTGTTGGACGAGGAACGCAATGCCCTGGGGCGCCAGCGCGTGGCGCACATCCGCGACGAATTGCGCGGCTGGGACCGCGACCACGAAGGCAAGGAAATCACCTTCGGCCGGTGAGCTCTCCCTAGCCCGTCATTCCGGCGCAGGCCAGAATCCAGTGGCGGCCATGCTGGACTATCGAGATACCGTTCGGGCCTGTAACACTGAAGCGAAGACCTATCGATTCGGCTACTGGATTCCGGCCTGCGCCGGAATGACGAGTAGGTGAGGCTAAGTGGCATGTGGCATCAGGCGCCGGGTCGAACGCCGCTGTTGCATTGGCTCCCCGCCTCGGACAGAGTCCAATCCACGGAGGGAACATGGCCTGCACTTTGTTGCGTCGCCTTGCCTGTCTTGGGTTGCTGGCGCTGGCCGGCTGCACCCATTCGGACCTGCGTCCCGATTATCCGCGCGTCCCAAGTACCGTCCTGCCGGCCAAGCCGGATGCACCGCTGGTGGGGTATGCCGCCCGCATCACCGCGGGACACGGCAGCGACAGCGGCGTGCGCCTCATCAGCGACTCCAACGATGCACTGCTGGCCCGCATCGCGCTGGCGGATCGCGCCATGCACTCGCTGGACCTGCAGTACTACATGTTCCATAGCGACGCCACCGGCGGGCTGCTGGCGCAACGCCTGCTGGCGGCGGCCGACCGTGGCGTGCGCGTGCGCTTGCTGTTGGATGATCTGCACGTAGCGGGTAACGACAACGTGCTGCGTATCCTGGATGGCCATCCGAATATCCAGATCCGCCTGTTCAACCCGTTCCTGGAACGGAATCCGTCGCTGTGGGGCATGGGCAAACAGTTTGCTGGTGATTTCTCGCGACTCAACCGCCGCATGCACAACAAGGCGTTCATTACCGACGGGGCGATGGCCATCGTCGGTGGCAGGAACATCGGCGATGAGTATTTCGACGCCAACGACACCCTCAATTTCCGCGATCTGGACGTCCTGACCGTCGGTCCGGTGGTGGCGGAGGTGGGGCAGATGTTCGACCGCTACTGGAACAGCGATCAGTCGTATCCGATCGGCGCCTTCCATCGCCGCACGCCCGGCCCCGGGGAGCTGGCCCAACTACGCAAGACCATGGCGGCCAATGCACGCCAGTTCAGTCAGAGCAGTTATGCGCAGAGCCTGGTAGCCCGCGTGGGCGACCTGGCGCATGAGGTGCCCGCGACCGACTGGGCCTGGGGGCCAACGACCTATCTGGCCGACGACCCGGACAAGGGCAATCCAGCGGCGGACAGCAAGGACTTGCACATGGCGCCCGAGATCCGTGCCTGGCTGGATAGTGCACAGCATCGTCTTACCCTGATCTCCCCGTATTTCATCCCCGGCACCAAGGGCGTGGCCTATCTGCAAGGCATGCGCGAGCGCGGCGTGACGATCGAGGTGCTGACCAATTCGCTGGCGTCCACGGATGCCGGCGATGTCTACCAAGCCTATGCGTCGTATCGGGTGCCGCTGCTCAAGGCCGGGGTAGAGCTTTACGAGTTGAAGCCGGATGCGCGGCGCGGCCGGCACAGCAGTCATTTCTTCGGCTCGTCCACGGGCAGCAATAGCCTGCATGCCAAGGCGATGGTGGTGGATGAGCAACATGCCTTCGTCGGTTCCATGAATCTGGATCCGCGTTCCATGCACCTGAACACCGAAGACGGCGTGATCGTCGATTCGCCCGTGCTTGCCCACGCACTATTGGCGATCTTCGCCGACGCCACCAAGCCCATCCACAGCTATCAGGTGCAACTGGACGACAAGGGGCGCGTGTACTGGCAGGGCAAGGAGCCGGACCAACCCATGATCCGCTACGACCATGCGCCGGATACCAGCTGGTGGCGTCGTTTCAAGGTGAACATGGGCGGTCTGTTGCCGATCGAAAGTCTGCTTTGACAGCGCAGCAGGGTGGGAGATGCATCAAGCGGGCGAATGGCGTAGCGTGACGCGGCGTTCCTTTGGCTGCGGGCCTGTCCAGACAGGTCTGCATTGGCTGCCACCTGTCCGGTAACGAGTGCCTGCATGCGCGGTTCACGTGTTCCTGGCAAACCGCACTCGCACCGCTGGTGGCGCACCGGCTGGGTTGTCGGCGTGGCCTTGTTGGCGGCGTGCAGCGGAACGCTGCGACCCGCGGGTCCCCCGAAAGAGGATCAGCTGCTCGTCGCTCGCCGACTGTGGCACGACACTGCGGAAACCCAACGACGGGACATTGCCGCGCGCAACTGGCTGCGCTGCGCCGTGGCAGCCTATCGAGCGTCGGATTCGGACGAGGCCGCACGCCAGGCGGAAGCCCAATCCATTGCCGATGGTTGCACGCACCAGCTGATGGGTTACTTGCTGGACCAGGAGCCTGGAGCCTGGCGCCCCCACACCATCCAGGTCTTGGATGAGTCGGTACGGGTGGTGTTCCGCGATCTGCCGAGCAGTCTGGACGATGGTCCGCTGGCCTTGGCGCGTGCTGACGAGGTGACCGTTCCCGTCGTGATGGGCGAACGTTACACGTCACCGGGTTACGGCGTGGCCCTGGTGGGATGGCAGGCGCAGTGCCATGACCGGCCCATCTGCGTGCTCGACCCGCCCGATGGCGTGACGCGGGCGCTCACTGCCTGGGTGGAGCCTGGTGACGACGGTGTTGCGCAGTTGGTGGTGGCTGGCACGCGCAAGCATCCGGCGATCACCATCGGTCACCGCGATGTGCCGCTGGCGGCGGATTTCTCGGCCCCTTACGCTGCCCTGTTCGATCGTTCGCACATCAACCGTGCAGCGGTGTGGAGCCTTATCGGCGGCCATGAATTCGCGCAGCGCCAGGGGCTCTATCTGCTGGAAGACTACGACCCGGCCAAGACACCGCTGATCATGGTGCACGGGCTGGGGCGCAGCCCCATGATTTGGGCGAAGCTGACCAACCTTATCGACGGCTCGCCCGAACTGCGCAACCGTTATCAGGTGTGGCACGTCGTCTATCCGACCAACACGCCCCTGTTGCTCGACCGCTTATACGTGCAGCGCATGATGGATAACGCGTGGCACATCCTCGATCCCGAGGGCACAGCGCCAGCGCACCAGAACATGGTGCTGATCGGCCACAGCATGGGTGGCGTGATCTCGCGGCTGCTGGTGTCCAACAGCGGTGATGTCGTGTGGAATGCGGTGTTCGATATCCCACCCGATCAGTTGCACGGTGCGCCCACGGACATCGCCACGCTGGAGTCGGTCACCCGCTTCCAGGCCTACCCCGGGGTGACGCGGGCGTTTTTTCCTGGCGTCGCCGCACCTGGGCAGCCCGTACGTCGACAGCGTCGTTGGTTGGCTGGCGCAGCGCGTGATACACGCGCATACGCCGGAACTGGATGCCTTGCTCCGCGTGGCGGCTGAAAACCGCAGCCACGAAAACCCGCTGCTGGCGGAGGACTACGAGCGCAACGGTCTCAGTAGCATCAGCACGCTGCGCTCCACGCAGCCGGTCAGCCGCGCGGCCCAGTCGCTGATGCCCGTGCCGGGCGTGCGTTATTACACCTTCGCAGGCCACTTACCCGGCACGCATCCGCCCAGCGACGGCTTTGTGCCGCTGGCCAGTGCGCTGATTCCGGGCGCCACCTCGACGACTATCGTGAAGGACGGCCACCAGCTTTACCTCAACGACGAAGTGCTGGAGAAGATCGTGGAGATTCTGCGTCAGCCTTGATGCGCGGCAGTCGGCAGGCGGCTGCCGGCTCTGTCATAGGTGGGGTCCGCATCGTTCGGACACACCCCAAAAGTCGTAGATGGATAAGCCTTCGAATTCACGCAATTTCAGCATTTGCTTGAGCATGATCGGGCCGCATGGTGAGCGCCCGCTCGAGTGGGTAGGCACCATGCATCGAGCACTGCGAGGCTCAGGGAAGAGCGATAGGAGTCTAGGCGCTGCTCTCACGCCGAGGCGGCGGCGACCCGGACGACGTGATCTGACGGCGTGGAGGAAAAAGGGAGTGAACGCATGCGCAAGGTTACGATCAGGTTTCAGGATGTCGCCACGGAGCTAGCCCAGATCAACGCGTTGCGGGACGATGTGATGGAGCGGGCGTTTGTCGTGCTCGAGCAGCGTCATGGCACGCTGGCGGCCATGCTGGTGCAGAGCCTCGGCGAGCGTCAGCGCGCAGTGCGCTGGATGTGCCGTCACCAGAACGCCTTTAGTGGGCGCACCGCGTACGAACTGCTCGCCGATGGCGAGGAGGACACCGTCTGGGACGAGATTGCGCTGCTGAGCGATGCGCCCGCATCGGCACGCATGAGCTCAGCGCGCATGGCGTACTGAGCCGGTTTGTGGCTGAGGAATCAGGGCTTGGCGTGAGCCGTGTCTCGCAGGGCCCACACGCTGTTGGCGTCGCCGGTGCGTGCCCGCCGAGACGCAGCGCGCGCGAACAGCGCGAATACGATGCCCAGTGCGATGCCCGTCAGGTCCACCCCAAGGATACGCCATGCAAGTGGAGACCCCGTCTGCGCCATGGCCGATGCATTGCCTGCCAGATCGACCACCGCCATCACGATAGTCAGCACGGATGTGGTCCATAGCAATTCGATCGTTGCCTTGGCGATGGGGCGCAAGCAGGCATAGGCGCAGGCCCCCAGGAACAGCCCGTAGCACGCCACGCGTTGCGGTATGGCCGCTTCGACCCCAAGACGCATGGCAATCCAGGTCGCGACGAATGCCCCACTGATCGCCAGGCAGGTGCCGATGCATACGCCGATGGTGGCTCGCGCCATGACCAGCGTCTTGCGTGGTTGGTCGAGGTGTCGGCGCTTGCGGCGCGACTCGATCCACAACAGATTGCCGGAATAGAACAGGAAGGCGCCGGCAAGGCCGAGAATGAAGTACAGCCACTGCACCGTGCGGCCGCCGAAGCTGCCAAAGTGCAGGCCGAACAGCGAGGCGTAGCTGATGCCGTTGAGGCTGTAGCGGTCACCGACATGCGTGGCGAGTACGGTGCCGTCATGCGCGGACATGGCCACGGTGCCGTAGGAGCCCAGCGTGTGCTGCGAGAGCCCGCGTACTTCCGCGACAGCATTGCGGTCGCCGTAGTGTACGAAGTGCATGTAGTCCGGCTCGAACGTAGTCACGCCGTTCTTCAGGGCTTCGGCGCGGGCGCGTTGGATCAGCGCATCGGTGGACAGCATGGTGGCCGGCGTGCCGCTGACGGTGACGGTTGGCGTGGTTTCCGTCGCCTTGGCAAACGCCTCGAACAGCTTGCCGTCGAACGCGACAGTGTTGAGCGCAGCGAGCGTGATGGTGAACAGGCAGAACAATGCGCCCGTGACCGCAAAGATCACATGGAACGGAAGGCTGATGACGCCGATGGCGTTGTGCGCATCCTGCCAGAGTCGCTTGATGTTGCGTCCCACACGCATGGCGAAAAGATCTTTCACCAGTTGCGGCAGGTGAATCAGAATGCCCGACAGCAACGCTAGCCCATACAGCACGCTGACGATGCCCATGAGGTACAGCCCGACCACTGGCAGACCCAGCGAGTCATGCAACGCGTAGACAAAATCGGCGAGCTCGTTCTCGGCGCCCTCTGTGCGCGGCGCTTCCACCTGGCTGGCGGTGGCGAAGCGGCTGCCGTCCTTTGCCTGCCAATAGGCGTAGGCGGCGTGCGAGCTGTCGTGCGCCAAGATGATGCCGAAGTCATCGCGGGCATCGGGATGACGCGTGAGCAGGCGATCGACGAGCGTGTCGATCGGCACGTTGGCGTCGGCCACTGCGTGCCAGGGCGGGTTCTGCCACGCAGCGATGTCGTCGTGGAATACCGTCAGCGCGCCAGCGTAGAACGCGACGAACAAGGCAAACCCGGCGAGCAGTCCCGTCCAGGTGTGCACCGTTTGGAATGTGCGGATGGTGGAGGCTTTCATCAGGAACGTCCGTGTATCAGCCGGGCAGGCGCAGTAGCCACAGCACGGCAAACACCGTCACGTTGGCGCTCCCCATCATCAGCCATGCGCGAAGGCCGCTGCGGAACATGTAGGCAGCGGCCATAAACACCGTCCACAAGGGGAAGAACAGGATCAGCGCGGGAATCAGAAAAGCGTCGCCGTGGTTGGGCAACATGTGCAGCAACAGGGCGAGTAACAACGCTGCGAGCGGAAAGCCGAGCAGGGTGCCGGCAAGGCAACGGGCGATCATTCCACGGTGTCCCTCACCGCGGTACGCCACCACGCCGCGTAGGGCAGGGCGACCCAGCAGAGCATCAGCATCGTCAGGGCGGCTGTAATGCCCGCACCCATGCCGGCCTCGTACCACCAGCAGGCCGTGCCGCCAGCCACGAACAACCAGCCAGTCAGCCTTGCCACGGCTGGCAGGCTAGACGCACGCAGTCGCTGCTGGGCGCTGGCGAGGTAGATCAGCGCAGCGCCCGACAGGGTCAATAACAGGGCAAGCAGGGTGATCACATCGGGGCCTAGACGCGGGGGTTTTGCATCTCAATATTGAGAATTATTCTCATTTGATGGCGGAACTGTCAACCGCGAACCGCAGGTAGCTTGCGATGGATGCATAACCGAGCAGCGTTGAAGAACGCCTCAGAACTGGTACTGGAAGCGACCCACGATGGCCGTTGGGTGCGTGCCACTGTCCGGATTGCCTGGCTTGTTCAGATCAATGGCGTGTACCAGGTTGGCGGAGAGACGCACGGATTTGTCCAGGTACCAGTTAATGCCGACCGTGACATTGGTTTCCTTGCCGCCGCTGATGTCGCGATCGTTGAGGTCAGTCATGCTCAAACGTGCGCCTACTTCCAGCGCACCACCGGCGTGCCCGTTCCATGACGCATGGGGCACGACCGGCCCGAATGTCGCATTGCTCTCGTTGTAGTTACGGCTTTCGCCGGTGAGCATCCAACTGGCATAGCCGTACCAGCCGCGAAACCGTAGCGAGGGCAGGCCGTCACTACGTTCTAGATGGGTCTCCATGTACTCGGCCTGCCAAGAGAATGGGCCGCTGACATGAGCCGCTTCCAGGCCGTAGCGCTGCACCCGGTTGGAGCCGGGAATGCTATGGGTGTCGAGAAAATCGGGGCCGGATTGCAAGGCGACTTCAGGCGGTGAGTCGAATCGTTGATCGTTGCCAGGGCCGAATCGGCGGGTCGAGTAGGAGGTCGCCAAGTGATAGATGCCGCCATCGGTCTGGAAGATGTGCGCCAGACGACCCGTCAATGCCGCGCCGCGCTGCTCGCGACCCTCGTCACGGGGGCCGGCGGTAAAAAAACCGTAGCTCCACACCCATGGGCCATGAAAATCACTGGAAGCGATGCCGACGCTGCGGCTGGGGGCCAGTGCGTTGGTCGTCGCCCGTTCGAGGAAGGTGGTGTTGCGGAAGCTGCCGTACTGCTCGAGCCCGAAGGGTTCTTGCTGGTTGCCGATGGTGATAGCGCCGAGGTACTGCGTTTTCTTGCGCACGTAGACGTTCTTCAGCTCCACGTGACCGTCGTTCAATTGGCCATCGAAATAAAACAGCCAGCCGAACTTCAGTTCACGCTCGAGAATGATGTCGGCGCGCCGAAGGCTGAAGTCGGTATGGCCAAGTCCGCCCCCTCCGTTGTGGTTGGCCGCATCGATCATCACGTAGCCGTGGATCTGCATATGAGTCAACGGGGTGTCGATGCCGCCTTCGAAGGGGCGCATCAGCGACAACTGGCGCAGGGCATCCACCGTGGCACTGCCATCGCCCACCGTCGATGCCGAGGGCACCTGCGCCGGAGTCGGAGCTTGCAACGTCGTCTCCACGGGCGTCGATGTCTTCGGGGCCTGGTGGACACAACCTGCCGCAGTGGCGCAGGCCAGGCCGGCAACGATGGACGCCAGGCCGTGACCTGTCAGCGTCTTGCGCCTGCTATCAACCATGGTGCCCGACGTCCTCTTGCCACATGCCGCCATTGATCCTGCGCGCCAGTGCTCCACGCCCGGCCGTCCCATGTCCATAATGCCGGGATCGTAAGGCTTTGGTCTGTAAGAGCGAACCGCAAAATTACTGCTTTGCCGTCTCTTTCGGCTGTCGGTAAACGGGCGAGCTGACCCCGGGAACGAAGCTCCCTACGGAAGCGCATGGCAAGGCGCGCAGGTTAATATGACGGTTTGCAATGCCCTCTCAGGAGTCTTCGAGTGATCATCAATCCCAAGGTGCGTGGTTTTATCTGCGTGACGGCCCATCCGGTCGGATGCGAGCGCAACGTGCTCGAACAGATCAACATCACCAAGGCGCAGGGTGATCTGGGCGAAGGCCCCAAGCGCGTGCTGGTGATCGGCGCCTCCACCGGGTATGGCCTCGCCTCGCGCATTACGGCGGCCTTCGGTTACGGTGCGGCCACCCTGGGTGTGTTCTTCGAGAAGCCCAGCAGCGACACCAAGACCGGCACGGCGGGCTGGTACAACTCGGCTGCGTTCGACAAGTTCGCCAAGGACGCGGGCCTGTATAGCCGCTCCATCAATGGCGATGCGTTCTCGAACGAAACCCGCGAGCGCGCCATCGAGATGATCAAGAACGAGATGGGCGGCAAGATCGATCTTGTCGTCTATTCGCTCGCCTCGCCGGTGCGCAAGCTGCCGGATACGGGCGAAGTGGTGCGTTCGGCGCTCAAGGCCATCGGCGAGACCTTTACGGCCAACTCGATCGACACCAATCGCGACACGGTGGTGCAGGCGTCGGTGGAACCGGCGACCGAGCAGGAGATTAAGGACACCGTCACCGTGATGGGTGGCGAGGACTGGAAGCTCTGGATCGACGCGCTGAGCAAGGCCGGCCTGCTGGCCGACCACGCAAAAACGGTGGCCTACAGCTATATCGGTACCGAGATCACCTGGCCGATGTACTGGCACGGCACGCTAGGCCAGGCCAAGCAGCACCTGGACAACACCGCCAGGCAGCTGGTTGCCGAGCACAAGGCGGAGCATCTGGACGCCTACGTGGGCGTGATGAAGTCGGTGGTGACGCAGGCGAGCGCAGCGATTCCAGTGCTGCCGCTGTATATCGCCATTTCCTTCCGCGTCATGAAGGAAATGGGCATCCACGAAGGCACCATCGAACAGATCAATCGCCTCTTCCGCGACCGCATGTACCGCAAGGATCACACGGCACCGGAAACCGACAACGAAGGCCGTCTGCGTTTGGACGACTGGGAGCTGCGCGAAGACGTGCAGAAGGAATGCAAGGCGTTGTGGCCGACAGTGACCACTGAAACACTCAACGAACTGACCGACTACGCGGGCTACAAGAGCGACTTTCTGCGCCTGTTCGGCTTCGGCCGTAACGATGTGAACTACGAAGAAGACGTCAATTCGGATCGTCGCTTCGACGTCGTCGAGCTCTGATCGCTGGTTGCCGGATGCCGCTTAAGTGGCATCCGGCCCGATCCGCGGGCAAGGCATACAAGGCCGCCCGCTCCCGCTAAGCTGCCGCGATGAGCACTGCCATCGTCTGGTTCCGCCGCGACCTTCGCCTTGCGGATCACCCCGCATTGAGCGCCGCCTGCGAGGCGTTCGAGCGGATCGTCCCTGTCTACATTCATGCGCCACACGAGGACGATCCGTGGCCAGCAGGCGCCGCGAGTCGGTGGTGGCTGCATCACTCGCTCTCCCGCCTTGACGCGCAACTGCGCGGTCATGGCAATGCCTTGCATCTGGCGCAGGGCGACAGCCTGCCGGTGCTTCGCGACCTGATCGAGCGCACGGGCGCCACCGCGGTTTTTTGGAACCGATGCTACGAGCCGGCAGCCATCGCACGTGACAGCGCCGTCAAGGCTGCGCTGCGTGAGCAAGGCATCGAGGCACACAGCTTCGGTGGTTCGCTCTGGTACGAGCCCTGGCAGATCGAAACGAAGCAGGGCGAGCCTTATCGCGTCTTTACGCCGTTCTGGAAGAATCTGCGTCAGCGTCTCGATACGCCGAGACCGTTGCCGGTCGCTTCGTCATTGCGTGGTGTGGATATCGATGGAGGGTTGCCGCTCGATGCACTCGGGCTGCCTCCCGGGATTCCCTGGGATACCGGTCTGCAGGACGCATGGCAGCCGGGAGAAGCAGGAGCGCAGGAGCTCGTGGACATCTTCCTGGACGATGCCATCAGCGACTATGCGAAAGCGCGTGATTTGCCCGCGCGGCACGGCACATCGAGGCTGTCTCCGCACCTTCATTTCGGCGAGATATCGCCTCGGCAGATTCACTATCGGCTGACGGAACAGGTGGCCGCCACCGACACACGTCGACGACCGGACATCGAGCCGTATCTGCGCGAGCTGGGCTGGCGCGAATTTGCGCATCACCTGCTGTATCACTTTCCCGGAACGCCCACCGAGAACTTCAACGACCGGTTCAATCGGTTTTCGTGGGCTGATGACGACGTCGCGCTCGAGCGCTGGCAGCGGGGTCGCACGGGCATTCCACTAGTGGATGCCGGCATGCGCGAGCTTTGGCATACGGGATGGATGCACAACCGCGTGCGTATGATCGTCGCCAGCTTTCTGACTAAGAACCTCCGACAGCATTGGCGCCACGGTGCCCGTTGGTTCTGGGACACACTGGTCGATGCCGATCTCGCCAACAACACCATGGGTTGGCAGTGGGTGGCGGGTAGTGGTGCTGACGCCGCACCTTATTTCCGCGTGTTCAATCCGGTGACGCAGGCGCAGAAGTTCGACCCGGAAGGGCATTACCTCCGTCGTTGGTTGCCCGAACTGTCCTCGGCACCACTGCCGCTATTGCACGAACCATGGAAGGACGCCGGACTGCTAAAACGCAGCGGTTACCCCGCGCCCATGGTCGACCTTGGCGGGACGCGCCAGTCGGCGCTGGACGCCTATCAGCGTATGCGGAACGCGTAGCCTCACACTGTCTCGTCGGTAGCCGCGGTGCCTTTGTCGCGCCGTAACATCCAGGCGAGCACGGGCGGCGTCACCATCGCGGTGAGCAAGGACATGGCCACGATGATGGCGTAGATGCGGTCGCTGAAAACGCCTGCGGTCAAACCCAGGCTCGCGATCACCACGCCGACCTCGCCACGCGGCACCATGCCGAACCCCACCATGGTTGCGCTGCGCGCGCCGAGCGATAGCGAGCCGAGGAAGCCACCAATCAGTTTTGATGCGATGGCGATCACGGTGACGACCAGTAGCATGATGGCCGCGTCCGCATTCATAAGTTGATGCAGGTCGATCTTGCTGCCGGTGATGACGAAGAAGAACGGCGTGAGCAGCGCGAGCAAAGGCTGCGTCTGTTTCTCCAGCGTATGCTGCTGGCGCGTTTCCGACGCGATCATGCCGGCAAGGAAGGCGCCAATGATGGCGGCCAGCCCAAATAGCGTGGACACGTAGGCCAGACCCAGGCACAGCGCCAGCACGATGGCGAGCGCCGAATGCGGGCTCTGCGGCTTATCGAGCCAGCTGGAGTTCCAGCGCATCATGCGTGCACCGCCAATGCCGATGATGGCGATAAAGCCGATGGCGCCCGCGAGCACGGCGATCAGGTGCGTCACGTCGATCCCTTCGCCGCCCTGGACCGATACCACGACACCAAGCAGCAGCATGGCGAGGATGTCGTCGATGACGGCCGCGCCCAGGATCACCTTGCTTTCGGTGCGCTGTAGCGCACCCAATTCCTGCAGCACGCGTGCCGTGATGCCGGCCGAGGTCGCGACGAAAGCAGCGGCGATGAACAGCGATCGGCTCCAGTCGAATCCGCTCGCATGTGCCCACACGCCACCCATGCCGAATGGCACCAGCACGCCCAGCACGCCGACGAGAAAGGCCACCTTGCCGACTTTCTTCAGGTCTTCGAGGCGGGTTTCCAGGCCTACGGAGAACAGCAACAGCACAACGCCGATCTCCGAGAGCACGTCCAGCGGCGTGCCCGCGGCGACCTGATCCGGAGTGATCCAGCCCAGCAGGGAGGGACCGACCACGCAGCCCGCTGCAATCTCGCCCACGACGCCGGGCAACTTCAGTCGTTGCGCGATCTCGCTGCCGATCTGCGCGGCGAGGAAGACGATGAAGAGTGTGAGCAGGATGTCGCTGGCGTGGTGCATGGAAAGAGGCGGCCTCCGTGTCAGGTCCGTTGCATGCTACATGCTTGACGCGCGGCACGCCCCATAGCGTTAACAGGCCCTATTCGGCGGCTCGTCCCGAACGCATGGGGCTTTCATTCTTCAAGCAACTGAATACCCAGCTTGCGGTGGCCGTCACGATGGCAAGCAGCAGCACGGTCCAGCGGAAGGCGGGGATGTAGTCGTCGTGAGCATGGCCTTGCAGCAGTGCTTCCATCAATAGCGAGGCCAGCGCAATGCCGAAGCTCATAGACAGGTATTGCGCCGTCGATGCCATCGACGAGGCCTGCGAGGCGAACTTCACATCCAGGTCGTTGTAGATCAGCGTGTTCATGGCCGTGTACTGCATGCCCATGAAGCCACCGTAGACATACACCATCAAGGCGATCACCCACATCGGCGAACCCTTTCCGAGTAGTGCGAACGACCCCAGTAGCGCGCCGACGATCAAGGTGTTGGTAAACAGCAGTCGCCGATAACCGAAGCGTTGCAGTAAGCGGTTGATGCCCCACTTGGCCGTGATCGAACCTAATGCCTGCGGCACCATCATCAGGCCGGCCATCAGCGGCGACCAGCCGCAGCCGACCTGCAGGAACAGCACCAGCAGCAGGAACATGCCCGATACGCCCAGGCGTGTGAACAGGTTGCCGGCCAGCGATACCCACACGCTACGCACACGCAACAGGTTGAGATCCGCCACAGGGTGGTCGGTGCGGCGGCTGTGCCACACATACGTCGCGCCGAACACGATGGCGAGCACGCCATAGATGGCGATGCGCATCCATTGGCCACCGCCACCGCTGGCGACTTCCGCGGCCGTGAGCAACATGGCGGAGGCGGCGGCGAACAGCAGGAAGCCCATCAGGTCAAACGGATGGACGTCGTCCAGCCGGTAATCGGGCATGTCGCGGCGATTCATCCACATGCCCACCACACCCACGGGCACATTGATAAGGAAGATCAGGCGCCAGGAGGTGTATTGAGCCAACGCGCCGCCGAGCAGTGGACCCAGCACCGAGCCTACGCGAGAGCACCCCACCGTGGCCACCGTGCTCATGGCTCTTACGAACTCGCGCTTGTCGATGCTGCGCACGAGCACATAACGACCGACCGGCATAAGCGCTGCACCACCCAGGCCCTGCAGCACGCGTGCCGCGACAAGTTGCGGCAACGTTTGCGCGAGGCCGCACAACAGCGAGCCGATGGTGAACGTGGCGATGGCAGCGGCGAAGATGCGCCGCGTGCCGAAACGGTCGCACAGCCATGGACTGGCGGGAATGAAAATGGCCAGAGTCAGCACGTAGCTGGTGAGCGCGGTGCGCATACCTAGTGGGGTGACGTTGAGCGCTTCGGCCATCGCCGGCACGGCCGTGTTGACGATGGTCGAGTCCAGAGCCTGCATGAAGAAGGCGGCGGCCACCAGCCAAATGAGCCCACGATAACGGTCTTGTGAAGATTCCGTGGGCGGTGCCGGAACCGCTGCTTCCTCGCCGGGAGGCGTAACAGGAAGGTTGGTCTCGGTGGCGGCTAAATTCTCGGGCATCTCTGTCTATGATAACTGCTATGGCAACTTGCTTTTGTGGGTCGCCGCGTCCAAAGTCGGCTCAGTTTCATCTTTGACGTTTGGCTGTGCGGATGATGTCAATCGCGCGGCGGCCCGACTTGCACGGATGAACGACAAACAGCGAAGGAATGAGCGCGCCGGGGCGGCATCGTCCCGGCGCGTCGTCTTTTGCGAACCCCTATGGTCAATGCATCACCCCGTTCGGACGACAGGAGTCCCCATGAGCAGCAAGCCCGCCATCATCATTTCTTCGCTGGATCTGCAGCGCATCGAAGCGTTGCTGGAGCGTATGCCGCCGACACAAGCCGCGCAGTACGAGGCGCTGCGCGGCGAACTGGACCGGGCGGACGTGCTGGAGCCGGCGGACATCCCGGCAGATGTCGTCACCATGAACTCGGTCGTCACCTTCAAAGACGACGATTCCGGGGACGAACTGACGATCAGCCTTGTCTACCCCTCGGGGGCGGGTGTGCCGGGTACGGTGTCGATCCTGGCGCCTGTCGGCAGCGCCTTGCTGGGCCTGAAGGTCGGCCAGCCTATCGAGTGGCCCACGCCGGATGGTCGCCGCCGCCAGTTGCGCGTGCTGGAGATCGAGTACCAGCCCGAAGCATCCGGCGATCTGCATCGCTGATTGACGCGCACTCGCGTCCACGTGTTCTTCACATCGTGGACGCGATGGGCTGGTTTATAGGCCGAAATCCGCTGGGACTCGGTAAACTTCCGCTCATGAGGATACCCGCATGAGTCAGAGCCCGGCCCACGACTGGCGCACCAAGGCCGCCGAACTGCGCGAGAAGATCGAGCGCGCCAATTACCGCTATCACGTACTCGACGATCCCGAAATGACGGACGCCGAGTACGACCGCGCCATGCGGGAACTGGAAGCGCTTGAGCAGACCCATCCTGAGTTAGCCACACCTGACTCGCCCACGCGGCGCGTCGGCGCGCGCGCGCAAGGCGGTTTCGCCGAGGTGCGGCACGCCATCCCCATGCTTTCGCTCAACAACGCGTTCGAGCAGGAGGGCGAGGGCGATCGCGAGCGTTTCCGTGAAGTAGCCGAGTTCGAACGGCGCATCGAGCAAACGCTGGACCGCCGCGCCCCCGTGTTTTCGGTGGAGCCCAAACTCGATGGGCTGGCCATCAGCCTCCGCTATGAGAACGGCGTATTCGTGCAGGGCGCCACGCGCGGCGACGGTGAGACCGGTGAGGACGTCACCGCGAACCTGCGCACGGTACGTGCGATCCCGCTGCGGCTACGTGGCGAAGGCTGGCCGCGTGTGCTCGAAGTGCGTGGCGAAGTGATCATGCTGCACAAGGATTTCGAGGCGTTCAACGCGCATGCCCGGGCGCATGACGAGAAGACGCTGGCCAATCCGCGCAATGGCGCGGCCGGTTCGCTGCGCCAGCTCGATCCCGCTATTACGGCCCGGCGCAAGCTGAGTTTCTTCGCCTACGCAGTGGGCGAAGTGCAGGGCGGTGAGTTGCCCGCCACGCATTCGACGACGCTGGCGAAGCTCCGTGACTGGGGTTTTCCGGTGTCGCCGGAAGTGGATACGGCGAAGGGCTTTGAGGGGCTCCTTGCCTACTACCGCCGCATCGGTGCCAAGCGCGACAAGCTTCCGTACGACATCGACGGCGTGGTCTACAAGCTGGACGACTACGAAGGCCAGCGCGCGATGGGGTTCGTCTCGCGTGCACCCCGCTGGGCCATCGCGCACAAGTTCCCTGCACAGGAACAGACCACGACGGTCGAGGCGATCGAGATCCAGATCGGGCGCACCGGTGCGGCCACGCCCGTGGCGCGCCTGAAACCCGTGCAGGTCGCTGGCGTCACGGTGACCAACGCGACGTTGCACAACGCCGATCAAGTGGCCCGCCTGGATGTGCGGGTGGGCGATACGGTGGTGGTGCGGCGCGCGGGCGACGTGATCCCCGAGGTCGTGCGCATCATGCCGGACCTGCGTCCCGCCCATACCCACCCATGGCATATGCCCACACACTGCCCGGTGTGCGGCTCGGCACTGCTGCGCGAAGAAGGCGAGGCGGCCTGGCGTTGCTCCGGTGGTCTGGTTTGTCCGGCGCAGCGCAAGGAAGCCCTGATCCACTTTGCCGCGAGGCGCGCGATGGACATCGAAGGTATTGGCGAGCGTTTTGTCGATGCCTTGGTGGATTTCGGTTACGTGCATACGCCCGCCGATCTCTACACGTTGACGCTTGACGACTTCCTGGAGATGAAGCGGCGCGCAGACGAGCGCGATGGCACCACGCCCGAGACGGTAAAGCAGGGCAAGGTGGCCACCAAGTGGGCCGAGAATCTGATCGAGGCTATCGAGGCGAGTAAGCGCACCACGCTGCCACGCTTCCTGTTTGGACTCGGCATCATGCATATCGGCGAAAGCACGGCCAAAACGCTGGCTGCGTGGCTGGGTAGCCTGGCCATGATCCGTCGCATGCCGGCAGCGGTGTTGCGTGTGTTACCAGACATCGGCGACGAAGTGGCGCGCTCGACTGCCGGCTTCTTTGCGCAGGAGGGTAACCAGAAGGTCGTCGATGCGTTGCTGGCGTCCGGCATCGTGTTCTCCGACGAAACCCATCCTTCGGCCAAGTTGCACCAGCGCCTCGACCTGGCGGTGCTGCTGGATATGGTGGGCATCAGCAAGCTCGGGCCGAAGAGCACCAAGTTGCTGGCCAACCATTTCCCCTCGTTGGACAAGCTCATCGCCGCCGGCCCTGCGCACTGGGTCACCGCGGGCCTGCCCTCGGCGGCGTCGACCAATCTGGAGGCATTCCTCCACGACAAGGCGAGCCTCCAGCAATTGCGCG
Source organism: Dyella sp. AD56 (assembly GCF_002878475.1). Classification (NCBI taxonomy): domain Bacteria; kingdom Pseudomonadati; phylum Pseudomonadota; class Gammaproteobacteria; order Lysobacterales; family Rhodanobacteraceae; genus Dyella; species Dyella sp. AD56. The sequence goes on along the minus strand of NZ_NRDP01000033.1, from coordinate 134,426 downwards.
AGGCGGATGTGGCGATGTGGGAATTGCTCGATGCGATTCCGAAATCGACCAAAGCCGTCGCCGCGCCGTTGGATGGCCAGACCATCGTGCTGACCGGAACGCTCACCTCGCTTAGCCGCGACGAGGCCAAGGAGCGCCTGGAGGCCTTGGGTGCCAAGGTCGCCGGTTCGGTATCTAAGAAGACCAGTTTCGTGGTGGCCGGTGAGGCCGCAGGCTCCAAGCTCGACAAGGCGCAGGAACTGGGTGTGGAGGTGTGGGACGAGGCACGCCTGATCGAATTGCTCGCCACGCACGAGGGCGGTGCATGAACCTGCATATGGCCGGTCGCCTGCATCTGCGCGCACGCGTGTACGCGCTGATCCGCACGTTTTTTGCGGAACGCAGCGTGCTCGAGGTGGAAACGCCGATCCTTTCCGCGGCCGGCAACACCGATCCGAACATCGAAAGTTTCAGCACGAGCTTCAGCGGGCACGTGGATGCCGGCGCACGCGTGCGCTGGATGCGCACGTCACCGGAGTATCCGTTGAAGCGCCTGCTGGCCGCTGGTGTGGGCGACTGCTACGAACTCGGCCGGGTGTTTCGCAATGGCGAGGCGGGTGGTCGCCACAATCCCGAGTTCACCATGCTGGAGTGGTACCGCGTCGGCTGGGATCATCGCCAGCTGATGGAGGAGACCATCGCGCTGGTCGAAGCGGCGCTCGCCATGATGGGCACGCGCGCGGAAGTATGGATCGAAGGCTATCGGCAGCTGTTCATTGACGAACTTGGCATCGATCCGGCGCATGCACCCATCGACCAGCTGCGGCTCCCGCTCGACGAGTTCAACATCAACCCGGATGGCCTCACGCGCGATGATTGGCTCGACCTGCTCATCACGCATCGGCTGCAGCCCTTGTTCCCGGCCAACCGCATTACCGTGATCCACGACTATCCGGCGTCGCAATGCGCGCTGGCGAAGGTACGGCCGGGTGATCCACCGCTGGCCGAGCGCTTCGAGTTGTTCTTGGGGCGCTACGAGCTGGCGAATGGCTACCACGAGCTCAACGATGCCGCCGAGCAGCGTCGTCGTTTCGAACGTGACAACGAGGTGCGTCGTTCGCGCGGGCAACCCGTCGTGCCGATGGACGAGCGTCTGATCGAGACGCTCGATGCCATGCCCGATTGCGCGGGCGTGGCACTGGGCATCGAGCGCCTGCTGATGTGCCTGATCGGCACGGATGCCATCGCTGATGTGCTGACGTACCCGTTTTCGGAGGCCTGAGCGGATGGCATCTACCTTGTTGCCCGCGATCCATCACGTGGCGCTGATCTGCTCGGACTACGCTCGGTCGAAGGCCTTCTATAGCGAGACGCTAGGTTTTCGCATCATCCGCGAGGTTTACCGGGCGGAGCGCGATTCGTGGAAGCTCGACCTGGAAGTCTCGCCCGGGGTCAGCCTGGAGCTTTTCTCGTTTCCTTCGCCGCCGAGTCGCCCGTCCCGGCCGGAGGCTCAGGGCCTACGCCATCTGGCGTTCGCCGTGCCCGATGTCGATGCGGTGATCGCCACGTTGCAAGCACGTGGCGTTACGTGTGAACCGGTGCGCGTGGACGAATTCACCGATCGGCGCTTTACCTTCTTTGCTGATCCGGACGGTTTGCCCATCGAACTATACGAAGCGTGACGCTTCGCGACCGGGCCTGAAAAAGAAGAACCCGGCGGCTCTCACGAGCGGCCGGGTTCTTCTTAGGTGAAGCGGGATGCGCTCAGCTTTCGCGTGAGTCGAGCAGGTGTCGATAGATCAGTCCGCCCACTGCACCGCCGATCAGCGGAATCACCCAGAACATCCAAAGCTGCTGGATCGCCCAGGTTCCCTGGAACATCGCCACCGCCGTGCTGCGCGCGGGATTCACCGAGGTATTGGTAATCGGGATGCTGATCAGATGGATAAGCGTCAGGGTGAGGCCGATGGCCAGCGGGGCGAAGCCCGTGGGTGCCAGCTTGTGGGTGGTGCCGTTGATCACGATGAGGAAGAACGCGGTCAGTACGAACTCCGCAACGATGCACGCTTGCAGCGAATAGCCCGTTTTCACCAGCGAACCGTTTTCCCAGATGGCGCTGGGCGAATGATCGCCATAGCCGTTAGAGGCAAAGCCCGCCACGGCTTCAAAACCCGGCTTGCCACTGGCGATAAGGTAAAGCACGGCGCCGGCCACAAGGCCGCCGATGACCTGGGCTATCCAGTAGGGCACCACGTCCTTGGCGGGAAAGCGTCCGCCGGCACACAGGCCAAGGGTTACTGCGGGGTTGAAGTGACCACCAGAAATGTGGCCCACGGCGTAGGCCATGGTCACGACGGTCAGGCCGAAGGCGAGGGCGACGCCCGCAAAACCAATGCCCAGATCAGGATAGGCCGCAGCGAAGATCGCGCTACCGCAGCCACCGAACACCAACCAGAACGTACCGAAGAACTCCGCTCCCAAACGCTTGCCCATACTCATGAGGATCTCCTTGCCAGATTTTCAGGGGGTGGCCTGGGCGGCGTCCCTGCGTGACTTTCACGACCATCCCGAGTTGAAACAGGCTGCTAGTGCTGGGCCCAGGTGTCCCTAGGCTAGCAAAACTGTCCGGCCGGGTTGCGATCGCGGCGCATGCTAGTGGCTAGGCCGATGCATTTGAATCGGAATTGTCTGGCTATATGCTGCCCCGTCGCACTTATCTGCCTTTGCGGGACCACCGATGACGCAAGCCTTGCCGACCACCGCTGCACTGGTATCTCCCGACCGCCGCCTGGGTGCGCGTGACATCCAGACGTTGTTTCTGGCGTCCCTGGGCGGCGCGTTGGAGTTCTACGACTTCGTGGTCTTCGTGTTCTTCGCGCTGCCACTGAGCCACTTGTTCTTTCCGCCGAACACGGCGCCCTGGCTGGCGCAATTGCAGGTCTACGGCATTTTCGCGGCGGGCTATCTCGCCCGCCCGCTCGGCGGCATCGTGATGGCGCATTTCGGCGACAGGCAAGGACGCAAGCGGATGTTCACGCTCAGCGTGTTCCTGATGGCGCTGCCCACGCTCGCGATCGGCTTGCTGCCGGTCTACGCCAGCGTTGGATTGCTCGCTCCATTGCTACTGCTGATCATGCGCGTGGTGCAGGGCGTGGCTATCGGCGGCGAGGTGCCAGGCGCCTGGGTATTTGTGGCCGAGCACGCGCCGCGTGGTCGCGTGGGTTTTGCCTGCGCCTGCCTGACCTCTGGCCTCACGGTCGGCATCCTGATCGGCTCGCTCACCGCAGCATGGATCAATCACCACCTGACGCCAGCGGAAATACTGGCCTGGGGCTGGCGTGCACCGTTCCTGTTGGGCGGTGTATTTGGCTTTATCGCTGTGTGGTTGCGTCGCTGGTTGAGCGAAACCCCGGTGTTTGCCCAATTGCGCGAGCGCAAGGCGCTTAGCCGCGAGTTGCCTCTACGCAACGTGTTGGCCAGTCATGGCGGCAGCGTGGTGCTTTCGATGGCCGTAACCTGGATGCTTACCGCCGCGATTCTGGTGCTGATCCTGATGCTGCCGAACCTGGTGCAGAAATCGTTCGGCATGGCGCCCGATGTGGCTTTTCTCGGCAACAGCATCGCGGCCTTCAGTCTGGGCGTGGGCTGTATCGCCTTCGGCTGGCTGGTCGATCGCATCGGCGCCGCCTGGGCCTTATTGCTCGGTTCGGTTGCCCTGGTGGCCGTGACCTACGGGCTGTTCGGCGATCTGGCCGCCGGCGGCGCGCATTTCCTGCCGCTCTATGCGCTCACAGGCTTCCTGGTAGGTACGGTGGCGGTGGTGCCGACGATCATGGTGGCCGCGTTTCCCGCGCCGATCCGCTATTCCGGCCTTTCCTTTGCCTACAACGTCGCCTACGCCGTGTTTGGGGCGAGCACGGCCACCTTGATTGGCTACCTGGCCGAACGGGCCGGGCGCATGGCGCCGGCCCACTACGTCGCCATCACCGCCGTGGTCAGCGTGCTGGCGGCGCTCTGGTTGCTCGGGAACGGCCGGGGCAGGGGCGAGCTGACAGATTGAGTCAGCAGCGCCCCGTATGACCGGGGACCGTCAGGCGTTGTTGATGGTCGAGCCGGTCAGCAGGCCACGGGCCAGCATGCTGCACTGCTTGCGGTAGAGCAGCATTTGCCACTGACGCCCGCCCACCTGACGCCACAACACGGCGGAGCGCACAGCGGCCAGCAGATTGGTTCGCACCTTTTCCACAACAGCCGGTTGCTGGAGCTGCTGCGGATTTCCGGTGACCATCACACGGGGCTTCAGTGTGGACAGCGTATTGGCGTAGAGCTCGGCCAGGCGTTTGACCACCTGCGGGGAGTCCGGGCCAAAGTGCTCGACCTGTCGTTGTGCGGCAACGACACCCTGTTGCAGGCGGTCCAGCAGGTCGCTGTGACGGGACAGGCTGCGCTCCAGGCGCATGACGGTGAAGGCCATGCGCGTCACCGCGACATCGCGGTTGCTCTCGTCCAGCAAGGTGATCAGTTGGCGCAGACCCAGTCGCACGGCGGCTACGTCGCCATAAACGCCCACCACGGATGGTGCATCGATACGGAACACGCTAGCCATGCTCGCCGCCATGGCGATGTCATCGCAGCGGCCGTCATTGGCCAGTTGCTGGGCGAGCGTGGTGGCCTGGAACAGACCTGCCAAGGCCAGCACGCGTTCTTCGTTCATGGCAAAAGCGTCAAACACCGGATAGGAACTCACACGTGGTGGGAAGGGAGGCGGCATCATTCCAGCCGCCGAAGGGAGCGTCGGTGCGGTCGATCACGGCGCCACCCAGACAGGCCTCGCCGTCGTAGAAAACCACCGATTGGCCAGGGGTGACGGCACGCTGTGGTTCGTCGAACACCACCTCCAGGCCGTCGTCCAGCAGGAACACTTCGCAGGCTTGGTCGGGCTGGCGATAGCGGGTCTTGGCCGTGCAGCGGAAGCGCTGCGCGGGTGGCTGGCCAGCCACCCAGCTGGGCGGCTCGGCATGCAGGCGGCGCGAGTATAGCCAATCGTTTTCGCCGCCCTGTGCCACGTATAGCACGTTGCGGGGGACGTCCTTGCCAACCACATACCAGGCCTCCCCACTGGCGCCGTGGCGGCCGCCGATGCCCAAGCCATTGCGCTGGCCCAGCGTGTAATACATCACGCCCTGGTGCTCGCCCACGGTTTCGCCGCCAGGCGTGCGCATGGGGCCTGGTTGAGCCGGGATGTACTGGGACAGGAAGCCGCGAAAATCGCGCTCGCCAATAAAGCAGATACCGGTGGAGTCCTTCTTGGCATGCGTCGGCAGCGCGGCATCCAGGGCCATCTGGCGCACCTGTGGCTTTTCGATCTCGCCGACCGGGAACAGCGTGGCCGCTAGCTGCCGCTGACCAAGGGCGTGCAGGAAATAGGTCTGATCCTTGGATGCGTCGACCGCCCGCAGCAAGCGATATTGGCCCTCGTGGAAGTCGACGCGGGCGTAATGGCCGGTAGCGATCTTGTCGGCCCCCAGCAAGCGCGCCTCGTCCAGGAAGGTCTTGAACTTGATCTCGCGATTGCACAGCACGTCTGGATTCGGCGTGCGGCCTGCGCGGTATTCGGCAAGGAAGTGCTCGAACACGCCGTCCCAGTACTCGGCGGCGAAATTGCGCGCATGGAAGGGAATACCCAGTCGCCCGCACACGGCCACGGCATCCTTGCGGTCGACGTCGGTGGTGCAGGGGCCGTCACGGTCGTCTTCTTCCCAGTTCTGCATGAACAGGCCTTCCACCGCGTACCCCGCCTGTTGCAGGAGCAACGCCGCGACCGAAGAGTCCACGCCACCGGAAATACCCAGCATCACTTTCACGGGTAACGGTCCTCAGCGAGCAGGCTCTGCAGCAGCGCCAATGGATAGCGCTGACCAGCCAGCCAGGCATCGATGCTCATCAGCACCAGCGGACTGCGCAATTGGTCACCTAGTGCCACTATTTCGTCGCGAGTGAGCCACAGGGCACGGCGAATGCCGTCATCCAGACGCCGCGCCGGATCGTGGCCGATCGCACGGGCAGCGAAACTGAAGCGAATGACGCCGTCGCCGTGCTCGGTGCTGCGCCACTGGTGCACGCCGAGCAGGTGATCCAGCGCCACGGTCCAGCCGGTTTCCTCCAGCGTTTCGCGCACGGCCGCAGTGGCCAGACTCTCGTTGTCATCCAGGTGGCCAGCCGGCTGGTTATAGGCAACGCGGCCGTTCACCTCCTCTTCGACCATGAGGAAGCGGTCACCATCGGCAACCACGCAGGCCACGGTCACGTGTGGGCACCAGACTTGCAGGGGAATAGGGGCGGGATCGGCCATTGAGGACATATGGCGGCGAATGCGGCACTGGAAAAGCCGTCATTGTGCCATTACCTGAAGGCGATCTGCCTTTGACGATGCCCGCAGGGCCTGGGCGGTATACTTCCCCCAAGGAAATTTAACGTAGAACCATGGCTCACGAACCCGAACACGAACAAGGTAATGGTCACGGTCTGGCGCTTGAAACCTCCCGCCCGGAGGTGGCTCGGCCGCCACTCTTTCAAGTGGTGCTGTTGAACGACGATTTCACGCCGATGGATTTCGTGGTCGACGTGCTGCGGAGCTTCTTCAGCCTGGATCAGGAACGGGCGGTGCAGGTCATGCTGCACGTCCATACACGCGGAAAGGGAGTCTGCGGGGTGTTTACCCGGGAGGTTGCTGAAACCAAGGTGACCCAAGTGAACGAATATTCACGTGCCCATCAACACCCTTTGTTGTGCACTATGGAAAAGCTCTAAACGACCCCATTTTGGTGCCATCGCGGCATTGCCGCCGTGCCACATAGCGGAGTAGGTCCGGATGTTCAGCAAGGATCTCGAAGTCACCATCGGCCAGTGCTACAAGCAGGCCCGCGAGCAGCGTCATGAATTCATGACGGTGGAACACCTGCTGCTCGCACTTACCGAAAACCAGTCGGCCTTGGGCGCTCTGCGTGCCTGCGGCGTCGACCTGCCGCGCCTCACGCGCGAGCTGGAAAAGATCATTGCCGAAACCGTACCGGTACTGCCGCACGGGGACGAACGTGATACCCAGCCCACGCTGGGCTTCCAGCGCGTGCTGCAGCGCGCGGTGTACCACGTGCAGTCCTCGGGTCGTAAGGAAGTCACCGGCGCCAACGTGCTGGTGGCGATCTTCGGCGAGAAGGATTCCCACGCGGTGTACTTCCTGCACCAGCAGGAAATCACCCGTCTCGACGTGGTCAACTACATTTCGCATGGCATCGCCAAGATCGGCGACGAGCCGTCGCAGAGCATGCCCGGCTCCGAGCGCGAATCGGAAGACGGCGAGCCCAAGGGCAATCCGCTCAGCGAATACGCCAGCAACCTCAACGAACTGGCGCTGGAAGGCAAGATCGATCCGCTGATCGGCCGCCAGGACGAAATTGAACGCACCATCCAGGTGCTTTGCCGTCGCCGCAAGAACAACCCGCTCTACGTGGGTGAGGCGGGCGTGGGCAAGACGGCACTGGCCGAAGGCCTCGCCAAGCGCATCGTGGACGGCGACGTGCCGGAAGTGCTGGAAAACGCCACCATTTGGTCGCTCGACCTGGGTGCGCTGGTGGCTGGCACCAAATATCGCGGCGATTTCGAGAAGCGCCTGAAGGCGGTCATCGGCCAGCTCAAGAAGCAGCCGGGCGCCGTCCTGTTCATCGACGAGATCCATACGATCATCGGTGCGGGTTCTGCGTCGGGCGGCACCATGGACGCAAGCAACCTGATCAAGCCCATGCTGGCCTCGGGCGAGTTGCGTTGCATCGGTTCCACCACGTTCCAGGAATTCCGCGGCATCTTCGAGAAGGACCGCGCGCTGGCCCGTCGCTTCCAGAAAATCGACGTGGTCGAACCGACCGTGGCCGATAGCCTTGAGATCCTCAAGGGGCTGCGCTCGCGCTTCGAGGAACACCACAACGTTACCTATACCAGCGAGGCCCTGAAGGCGGCTGTGGATCTGTCGGTGAAGCACATCCCCGACCGCCTGCTGCCCGACAAGGCCATCGACGTGATCGACGAGGCTGGCGCCCGCCAGCGCCTGCTGCCGGCCGACCAGCGCACGGGCAAGGTGGACGTACCCGAGGTCGAGTACATCGTCGCCAAGATGGCGCGTATCCCCGCCAAGCAGGTGTCGGCGTCGGATCGCGACGTGCTGAAGAACCTGGAGCGCAATCTCAAGATGGTGGTGTTCGGCCAGGATGCAGCCATCGAAGCGCTTGCCGCCTCCATCAAGATGGCGCGTTCGGGCTTGGCCGACCCATCCAAGCCGATCGGTTGCTTCCTGCTCGCCGGCCCCACCGGTGTGGGCAAAACGGAAGTCACCAAGCAGTTGGCCATGCAATTGGGCATCGAGATGATCCGCTTTGACATGTCCGAGTACATGGAAGCGCATTCGGTCTCGCGTCTGGTCGGCGCACCTCCGGGTTACGTCGGCTTTGATCAGGGCGGCCTGCTTACGGAAGCGGTCACCAAGCATCCGCACGCGGTGCTGCTGCTGGACGAAATCGAGAAGGCACATCCGGATGTGTTCAACATCCTGCTGCAGGTGATGGATCGCGGCGTGCTTACCGATACCAACGGCCGCGAAGCCAACTTCAAGAACGTGGTGGTGGTGATGACCACCAACGCGGGTGCGCAGCAGGCCTCGCGTCGCGGCATCGGCTTCGTCAAGCAGAACCACTCCATGGATGCCATGGAAGTGATCCGCCGCAGCTTCACGCCGGAATTCCGCAACCGCCTGGACGCGATCATCCAGTTCAATGCACTGGATTTCGATCACATCCTGCGCGTGGTGGACAAGTTCCTGATCGAACTGGAAGCCCAGCTCACCGAGAAACACGTGAGCCTGGATGTCGATGCCGATGCCCGCCGCTGGCTGGCCGAGCATGGCTTTGACCCGCAGATGGGCGCACGTCCCATGGCACGTGTGATCCAGGAAAAGGTGAAGCGTCCGCTGGCCGACGAGCTGCTATTCGGCAAGTTGGCCGACGGTGGCAAGGTGCGTCTGGGCGTGAACGAGGGCGAGCTGACCGTAACCACAGAAGCGGCGGAAAAGTTGCCCGCCACGGTTAACTGACCGCCGCGACACTTCTCGCAATAGCCACAAAAAAAAGGGCGCCCAAGGGCGCCCTTTTTTATTGTCCATTGTTCGTCTGCGGCTTGCGTTGAAAGCCATTCACTTCTCTCTGGTGAAGTAAATGAGATTTTTCGAGTAAGTAACAAAACTATGTTTGCGGCTTGCGTTGAGAGCCATTCACTTCTTTCTCGTGAAGTAAATGAGAGTTCTTCGAATAAGAAAAAAAGCCTATGTTTGCGGCTTTTTGAGATGCCTCTGATGTTGATTCATCCGACGAATACCTAACCTTCCGGGCCATGAAAGCGAGGGCCTTTCCTCGCTCTATGTCATCACTGCCTGGGTATTCGCATGAACAAGATTTACCGCATTGTTTGGAACGTCACTACGTGCCGTTGGGTCGTCGCCTCCGAAATGGCCACGGGCCGCAAAAAGTCCGGCTCGGCGAGTGTGAGCAAAATAGGCGCAGGTCTATTCGCTATCGGTATGGGCATCAGCGTCGTTTCGCTATGGCCTAGCGCAGCGATGGCATCGGGTTTTTGCAGCACCAACGGTGGTACGGCCAAATCGCTCGACAGCGCCAATGGCGTCGCCAACAACTGTACGCCAGTGCCCGGATGGTGGGACGGTACCAACGCGGCGACTGATAACGCTGCGCAGGTCTATGCCTTGTATGCCCGAACGTATCGTGGTCTCTCTACCTTGGTCTTTGGAGCTACGGCAGATGCCATTGTGCTGCGCCCGTCATCACGGCGAGTTTGTCGGATGCTTGCCATTCAGCACTAATGTGCCGCATGTCCAGATGTGCAGCCTCCGGCTGTCGTGAAGCGCCCCTGGCTTTCACGTGGATGACGAATGGCGAGAATGGACGTTTTGAGCAGGCATCCAGGGCCCGTCACGGGAACAAAAAAAGGCCGCAATATGCGGCCTTTTTTCTCCTGCAGAAGCGCACTCTGTGCGCGACCTTCGGAGCATCGGTTTCATCGTTGCCTTGTGGGCCGCTCCGCGTTCAACGCGGGCTCCACAGGGCAGGATTACTTCATGCGGTAGGTGATACGGCCCTTGGTCAGGTCGTACGGAGTCATCTCCACCTTCACTTTGTCGCCGGTGAGGATGCGGATGTAATGCTTGCGCATGCGGCCGGAAATATGGGCCGTGATGACGTGGCCGTTTTCCAGCTGCACGCGGAACATGGTGTTGGGCAGGGTCTCCTGGACCGTGCCTTCCATTTCGATGACGTCGTCTTTGGCCATGCGTTCCGGTGAGGGCAGGGGGCAGCCGTCATGGCCGCGCAAGCCGTCGATTATGCCACGGAAGTTCCCGGGATGCTCTTCTTCTATTCAGCCCGGGCATCAGTGGCGCTTTTCAGCGCCGGGTCATGGCTGCCTTTCGGGGAGGTCCCTCGCCGGGATACAGGCCGGCCCGGGCGAGCCAACGTATTGATATCAAAGCCAGGTATCGCTTATTTCGACTCATATCTGTACCCGGTGCGCCCCACGGCCTGTGCTCACTGAAGCTGGGCATGCCGTGGGGTTGAACCGTCATCAGCCGAAGTGCTCGTCGAGCTTGCGACGGATCTCCTGCTCGACCATCCCCTTCAACGGCGCGAGCATCATGCCGAGCTCGGCAGTCACCTGGATGGCATCACTGCCCACGGCAATGCTGCCGTTCACGCCCGGGCGAGCGAAGCGCAGCGTGTCGCCTTGCCACTGTCCCTCCATGCCGAACTTTTCCTGCATGCGCGCCGCCACTTTGTCGACCACCGCACGAGCCTCGGCCACGGAGAGCTGGTGCGGGCGGTGGATATCGATCTTGGGCATGGACGGGTTCCTCTGGAGGCGAAACGGGCATGGTATGTCAGATGGCCGATCGTAGGCTGACTGCCGTCCTATTGCCTAAAACCAGCACTTAATCGCGCAGGCATCTGCTAGAGTCCCGGCCGTCCATCGACTGGTTCACTGATGCGCATCGAGTTTCCCAATTCGCCCCGCGAGGATTTTCACTGGGACGGCCCTGCGTTGCGCATCGGCAGTGCGCCGGACAACGATTTGATTCTCGCCGCACATCAGACGGGCGCTTACCACCTGCGCATCCAACTGGATCGTCGCGGCTGGATACTTCAGGTGCTTCCGCAGGGCAATCGCATCTACGTCAACGCGCGCCCGGTGCGCGAGAAGGCGTTATTGCGCGCGGGCGACGTCCTCAGTGTTGGCGATTGCCGCATGTTGTTGCGGGCCGAAGAAGGGCCTGCGCACAACCTGCCCGTGACGGTGCCGGCCGAAGGGCGCTGCACGGTAGCTTTGCGTGCCGTGGCGGGGCCGCTTTCCGGTCGCGTGCTGTCGCTGCTGGAGAAGCTGGAACTGGGCCCGCACGGACGTATCCCCCTCGAATTGCCGCAAGGTGAGACGGCGTCGCTAGCGGTGTTCTGGCGCGACGGTCAACTGATGCTGGAGGCGGGGCAGCAGTCCGCGCGTTACCCGCTACGCGTGAATGGCGTACCCGTAACGCAGGCGACTCTGCGGCCCGGCGACCAGGTCGGCCTCGGCATGCATCGTTTCGTGGTCGATGCGCCGGGCTTGGAGCCCGAGCCGGAGATCGCGGCCCCTGAGCCCGAGAAGCAACACCTGCCCGAGGAAGACGCAGGTCCACGCGGCGAGGTCTGGTGGCTGATTGCCACGGCGGCCGTGCTGGCGCTGGGTATTGCAGTGGTTTTGTTGGTGCGCTTCTGAGGTCGCTTGCGGGCGATTTGCTGGCCTCTCTATCCGGGTTGACGCTGCGTTGCTGCGACGCGGCATAATGCGGCGACCATCCTGTCAAAGGCGTCGTCAGTGAGCAGACTCTGGAATTTCAGCGCCGGCCCAGCCGCGCTGCCGCAACCGGTACTCGAACGCGCCCAGCGCGAGCTGTTGGACTGGCAAGGTTGCGGTGCCTCGGTGATGGAGCTTTCCCATCGCGGCAAACTGTTCATGGGGTTGGCGCAGCAGGCTGAGGCCGATCTGCGGGATCTGCTGGCGATTCCACAGAACTACGCCGTGCTATTCCTACAGGGCGGGGCCACCCAGCATTTCGCCCAGATCCCCATGAATCTGGCGAGCGAGGGCGACAGCGCAGATTACATCGTCACCGGTCACTGGGGTGAAAAGGCCGCCAGTGAAGCGGCTCCGTACGTCAGGGTGAGTGTGGCAGTCAGCAGCAAAAGCGAGAGTTACCTGCGGGTGCCGCCGCGCGAGATGTGGCAGCTCGATCCGCGTGCGGCCTACGTGCACTACACGCCGAACGAAACTATCCACGGCGTGGAATTCCATGACATTCCGGATGTCGGCGACGTGCCGCTGGTGGCGGATATGTCATCGGACATACTCTCCGGCCCCGTCGACGTGTCGAAGTTCGGCCTGATCTACGCCGGCGCGCAGAAGAACATCGGCCCCTCGGGCTTAGTGATCCTGATCGTGCGCCGTGACCTGCTTGAACGTGCCTCGCGCCCGATGGCGCGCATCTTCCGCTACGCCGATCACGCAGCGAACGATTCCATGCTCAACACGCCCAATACGTGGGGCTGGTATCTGGCGGGCCTGACCTTCCAATGGCTCAAGGAACAAGGCGGGTTGTCGGCAATGCGCGAGCGCAACCTGGCGAAGGCCGCGTTGCTATACGGCGCGATCGACGGCTCCGGTGGCTACTACCGCAATCCGATCGAGCATGCCTCGCGCTCGCGCATGAATGTGCCATTCACCCTGCACGACAGCGCGCTGGATGCCAATTTCCTCAAGGAATCGGAGACCGCCGGCTTGCTCGCACTCAAGGGGCATAAGGCGATTGGCGGCATGCGCGCCTCGATTTACAACGCGGTGCCGCCCGAAGCGGTGGAGGCGCTGGTGGCCTTCATGCAGGACTTTGCTAAACGTCACGGATGAAACCGTTGCATGGTGAAGGGGTATACAGGAGTATTCCCTGTTCCCCGTTTGGACTTCTTTCCCTCCGCATTATCCTCCGCATGATCACGACATGACCGACAAGAAATCCTCGCTTTCCGACGTGCGCGAGCGCATCGACAGTATCGATCAGCAGATCCAGCAGCTGATTTCCGAACGCGCCGGTTGGGCGCAGGAAGTGGCGCGCGTGAAGGGCGCAGGGCTCTCGGCGATCGACTATTACCGACCGGAGCGCGAGGCCCACGTGTTGCGCATGGTGGTCGACCGCAACGATGGGCCGCTTACCGATGTTGAGATGGTGCGGCTTTTCCGCGAAATCATGTCCTCGTGCCTGGCACAGGAAGATCCCCTCAAGGTCGGCTTCCTCGGCCCCGAAGGCACGTTCAGCGAACAGGCCGTGCGCAAGCACTTCGGTCACGCCGCGTATGGGTTGCCGCTTGGCAGCATCGAGGAAGTGTTTCAGGAGGTCGCGGCGGGCCATGCCGATTTCGGCGTGGTGCCCGTGGAGAACTCCGGGCAGGGCATGATCCAGGTCACCCTGGATATGTTCCTCACCTCCGAAGCCACTATCTGCGGTGAGGTGGAACTGCGCGTCCACCAATGCCTGCATTCGCTCAACGGCAAGCTGGAAGGCATCAAGCGTGTCTATGCGCATGCGCAGTCGTTGCAGCAGTGCAAGACCTGGTTGCGCATCAATCTGCCCGGCGTGGAATGCGTCGCGGTGAGCAGCAATGCGGAGGCAGCGCGTCTGGCTCGCCACGCGGATGACGCCGCCGCCATTGCCGGCGAAACGGCCGGGCGCGTCTATGGTCTCAAGACTGTGGCGCAGGCCATCGAGGATCGGGCAGACAACACGACGCGCTTCCTCGTCATTGGGCGCTCGCTGTTCCCGCCTTCGGGCAACGACCGCACATCGCTGCTCATCACGGTGAACGACAAGCCGGGGGCGCTCTATCACGTGCTCAAGCCGTTCGCCGAACACGACATCAGCCTTAACCGCATCGAATCCCGTCCCGCCCATTCGGGCAAGTGGCAGTACGCGTTTTTCATCGACGTGTCCGGCCACATCAACGACGAGCCGATGCAGGCCGCCATGAAGGAAATGGGCGAGGCCGCCGCGCAGGTGCGCGTGCTTGGCTCTTACCCGGTGGCGCTGCCCTGATATGTATCGGGCCGCCGCAGGGCGGCCCCTGGAGAATCCCCGTGACCCGACTCGACTGGACCAGTCACCATGCCCGTGCGCTGAAAGGTAGCGTGCGCGTGCCGGGCGACAAATCCGTATCGCACCGCGCACTCATGCTGGGTGCGCTGGCTGAAGGCACTTCGCATATCCGTGGTTTCCTGGAAGGCGAGGACACGCGCGCGACGGCCGCCGTCCTGCAGCAATTGGGCGTGCGCATCGACGCACCGGCTGATGGCGAGCGTGTGGTGCATGGCGTGGGCCTGCATGGCTTGCGCGGCACTACCTCGCTGCTCGATTGCGGCAATGCCGGCACGGGCATGCGTCTGCTCACGGGCTTGTTGGCGGGGCAGGCGTTCGACAGCACGCTGGTGGGCGACGAATCGTTGTCTAAGCGCCCGATGCGTCGGGTAACCGATCCGCTCGCCAGCATGGGGGCAAAGATCGGCACGCAGGATGGCCTTCCGCCGCTGCGTATTCATGGCGGCCAATCGCTTACCGGCATCGCGTATACATTGCCGGTGGCCAGTGCTCAGGTGAAATCGGCATTGCTGCTTGCTGGGTTGTACGCGCAGGGTGCGACGGAGGTGATCGAGCCGCACCCGACGCGCGACTACACCGAACGCATGCTGGCCGCGTTTGGCTGGCCTATCGAGTTCGCGCCCGGTCGCGCGAGGCTGACGGGTGGGCACGCGCTTCGCGCCACGAACGTGGATGTACCTGCGGATTTTTCCTCGGCGGCGTTTTTCCTGGTCGCTGGCAGCATCGTGCCAGGGTCCGAGCTGCATCTACCGGCGGTGGGTCTCAATCCACGTCGCACTGGTCTGCTGCAAGCCTTGCGCCTGATGGGCGCGGATATCCGCGTGGAGAACGAGCGCGAGAGCGGCGGCGAGCCGGTCGGTGATCTCGTAGTGCGGTACGCGCCTTTGCATGGCATCGAACTGCCCGAGGCACTCGTGCCGGACATGATCGATGAATTCCCCGCACTGTTCGTGGCCGCCACCGCGGCCACGGGTAAGACCGTGGTGCGGGGTGTGGCGGAGCTGCGCGTGAAGGAATCGGATCGCCTTGCCAGCATGGCGGCGGGCCTGCGTGCACTCGGCGCCACCATTGATGAGGTGCCGGATGGCGCGACGATCGAAGGCGGCCCGCTGGGCGGTGGCGTCATCGAGAGTCACGGGGATCACCGCATCGCCATGAGCTTCGCGGCGGCCGGCCTCATCGCCAATGGCCCGGTGCAGATCCATGACTGCGGCAACGTTGCGACCTCGTTCCCGGGCTTCCTAGAGCTGGCGAACGGCTGCGGCTTCGACCTTCGCTCGGCGTGACCTTTTCCTTCAGCGAGGGAGAACCCGCCACTCGCTCCCTGGGGATGTAGCCGTTACGCTTGGCGCTCCATCCCGAGGTGACCATGTCCGCTGCCACGCCCTCCTTCATTGTCGCCATTCCCGCCCGTTACGGCTCTACGCGTTTGCCAGCCAAGCCGCTGCGTGAAATCGCCGGCGTGCCGATGGTGGTGCGTGTGGCACAGCGCGCGCTGGAGGCAGGTGCTGCGCAGGTGATCGTCGCCGTGGACGACCAGCGTATCGCCGATGCCTTGCAGGGGCAGGGTGTGGATGTGTGCATGACCCGCAGCGATCATGCGTCCGGTAGTGATCGCTTGGCTGAATGTGCCGAACACTATCGCTGGGCCGACGATGCCATCGTGGTGAATCTTCAGGGCGACGAGCCATTCGCCCCCGCTGCCGGTATCCGTGAAGTAGCCCGCGCACTGGCCGACGACGATGCCCCCATGGCCACGCTGGCCACGCCCATCACGGAAGCTCACGAGCTGTTCGATCCCAACGTGGTCAAGCTGGTGCGCTCGGTCGGTGGGCGCGCGCTGTACTTCAGTCGTGCGCCAGCGCCGTGGGCGCGCGATGCGTTCGCGCTTCATCGTGATGTTCTGCCGGAAGGCGTGCCGTTCCTGCGCCATATCGGCATCTATGCGTATCGGGCGGGTTTTCTGAGGCGCTACACCACGCTGGCGCGCACACCGTTGGAGCAGGCGGAGTCACTGGAGCAACTGCGTGTGCTTGAGCACGGATTCCCCATCGCCGCCCGCCTGACGCCGGAACCGTTTCCGCCGGGTATCGATACTGAGGCTGATCTGGAGCGCGCGGAGCGCTGGTTGAGCGGCAACTGATCGATCAGCGTCGACGGCGTACGAGCATCACGAACAAGCCGCCGAGCACCAGGCCCAGCACGAGCCCGATACCGGCGCCCCAAAGGGCACCGCTGTCGCCAGCGATGAAGCGGCCGATAAAGAAGCCGAGCACGAACAGAATGGGTAGTGGTAGGCAGCCCATGCGTATCTCTAGCTTTCCTTCTGTTCGTCGCGTGGCGATGTGCTGTGCGTAACAGGCAGATTCGGGCTATTTGTTGAAGGTAATCGGGATCTGCACGTAGCCGTCGGCGGGTGCGCCCTGCTTGATCGCCGGTTTGTACGACCAGGCTTTCACCGTCCGGATGGCTTCGTCGTCCAGTGCCGTCGATCCGGATGACATCATCACGTGGAAAGACTTTGCCTTGCCGTCGGCGCCCACCTGCACCATCACCACCACTGTGCCCGCGACACCGGCGTTTTTCATGGCGGTGGAATAACGGGGCGCGGGCTGCGGGCGATCCTCGTCGACGCTGGCTGGGCGGTCGGCAGATACGCTGTCGGCATGACTCGCGACGGATGATGCGGCCGCTGGCGCGGATGAATCCTGTGCAGCGGTCCCGGCGAAAGCCGCCTGACCCAGGATGATCGCGGCAACGCAGGCCGCTGTCGTCATCAGCTTGCTCTTCACGTTCTTCCCCCCTGTTAACCGCCCAAGCATAGTCGGGCTGTGCGCTTGGCAACAATCATGTCCTCTGGCACAGCGGGCGGGCTTGATAGTGGCCTGTCGCGCAGCCATAAGAATGAATTGCGCAAGGCGGGCCGTAGAGTCCTGCGCCTGGCTTGTCGACATTCGCGCCATAAGGGCCTGAGAGGAACATTGTTTCTGATGAAAACTCGCGAAGGCCCGTCCATCCTTTTCGTTTGCATGGGCAATATTTGCCGCTCCCCCTTGGTGGAAGCCGTGGCGCGCCAACGCAGTGCAGATGCGGGCCTGACATTGACGCTAGCCTCCTGCGGCACGGGAAACTGGCACGCTGGCAAAGGAGCCGATCCCCGGATGGTGCGGGCCGCCGCTGCCGCAGGGTACGACCTTGCGCCGCATCGGGCGCGCCAGGTGCGGACGTCGGACTTTGTGGAGTTTGACTGGGTGCTGGCCATGGACCGGGACAATCTGGCATACCTCGCAGAGACCCGCCGTGGGCGCGGGGTGGAACCTACGCTGTTTCTGCCTTGGGCGGGCGTGACCGAGCCGGAGGAATTCCCCGATCCGTACTTTGGTGCGGATGACGGTTTCCGTCATGCCGTGGCGCTGGCGGAGCAGGGCGTGGACGGACTGATTGCACGCCTGCGGCGCGGGTGAGCGGATAGAATTACGCGATGCAGTCCATTCCGCCGCCGCAAGCCTTCGACGGCAAGGCTTTCGTCAAAAACCTCTCTACGTCGCCGGGCGTCTATCGTTATTTCGACGAGGAAGGCGACCTGCTGTACGTGGGTAAAGCCGGCAACCTGAAGAAGCGCGTCGGTAGCTATTTCCTCAAGCCGCGCATGGAACCGCGTATTGCGGCGATGGTGTCGCAGATCGCGCGCGTCGATATCACGGTAACGCGCACTGAGGGTGAGGCGCTGCTGCTCGAATCGCAGCTGATCAAGTCGCTCAAACCGCGTTACAACATTCTGCTGCGCGATGACAAAAGCTACCCGTACATCTATCTGTCGGGCGGCGAAGAGTACCCACGGCTCGCCTTCCATCGCGGCGCACGTAACATGCCGGGGCGCTATTTCGGGCCGTATCCGAGCACGTTCGCCGTGCGCGAAAGCCTCAACCTGATGCAGAAGCTATTCAAGGTACGGCAGTGTGAGGATAGCTATTTCAAGAATCGCTCACGGCCTTGCCTGCAGCACCAGATTGGTCGATGCACGGCGCCGTGCGTCAAGCTGATCACCGTGGATGACTACCGCAACGACGTGCGCCACGCGGAGATGTTCCTCGAGGGTCGCAGCAGTGCGGTGATTGACGAATTGGCCGGGCAGATGGAGCAGGCCAGCAAGTCGCTGGCATTCGAGCGCGCGGCGTCGCTGCGCGATCAGGTGGCGGCCCTGCGCAAATTGCAGGCGGAGCATCATGTGCAGGGCGCCAGTGCGGACATGGATGTGTTGGCGTGCCGCATCGAAGCGGGCATGGCCTGCGTGAGCGTGCTGTTCTTCCGCGATGGCATCAGTCTTGGCACGCGCGACTTCTTCCCGCGCCTACCGCTGGACGCCGAGCCGGCCGATGTACTGGAGCAGTTCATCGCGCAGTACTACCTTGATCGCCCTATGCCACGCGAGCTGATCCTGGGCGAAGCGCTGCCGAACCAGCAGATCCTTGGTGAGGTGTTGGCGCAACAATCCGGTCACGTGGTGGAGCTGAAATCGAGTGTGCGTGGTGAGCGCGCGCGTTTCCTGCAAATGGCGGAGCGCAATGCCCAGGCCTCGCTCACGGCCAAGCTGGCAAGCCGCCAGACGCTGGGAGCCCGCTTCGACGACCTGCAGAAGCTGCTGGAGCTCGGTGAATCACCGCGTCGCATCGAGTGCTTCGACATCAGCCATACGCAGGGCGAACTGACCGTCGCATCGTGCGTTGTATTCGGGCCGGAAGGTCCAGAAAAGTCGCACTACCGCCGCTTCAACATCACTGGCATCACGCCCGGCGACGATTACGCCGCGATGCATCAAGCCCTGGTTCGACGCTTCCGCAAAGTCGCGGAGGGCGATGGGGCCAAGCCCGACGTGCTGCTGATCGACGGTGGTGGCGGGCAGGTGGCTCAGGCGCTGGATGTGCTCCGGGAGCTTGGCGTGACGGGCATCAACGTGGTCGGCGTGGCCAAGGGGCCGGGTCGCCGCGCGGGCGAGGAAACGCTGGTACTGGCCGACTCCGGACGCAACCTGCATCCGGGGTCGGCGTCACCGGCCCTGCACCTGGTGGCGGCCGTGCGCGACGAGGCGCATCGCTTTGCCATCACCGGGCATCGCAAGCGGCGCGAGAAAGCGCGGGAACGCAGCGTGCTCGAAGATGTCCCAGGAGTGGGCGCGCGTCGACGCTCGGCACTGTTGAAGGCCTTTGGCGGCCTGTCAGGCGTCGAGGCTGCCGGCGTAGAGGAGCTGACTCGAGTGAAAGGCATTGATCGCGGGCTAGCCGAACGCATTTATGCTGCACTCCATGGCTGATCGAGACGGATCCGGATGTGATCCGTCATTTCAGCGAAAGCCAAAATCCCGCATGATCGAAGGCAGGGCTTCAGCCGATTCGATGATGGCCGATTCACCCTGCTGACTGCTTCAACCCGGAAAGGATTTATGCACATCAACCTGCCCACCTGGCTGACCTTGTTCCGTGTGCTGCTATTGCCGGTCATGGTGGTGGTGTTCTATTGGCAGTTTCCGGGCCACAACATCATGGCCGCCATCGTATTCATGCTGGCGGCCATCACCGACTGGCTGGACGGCTACCTGGCGCGACGCATGAATCTCACCTCGGCCTTCGGGGCTTTTCTCGACCCGGTGGCGGACAAGCTGATGGTGGCGGTCACCCTGTTTCTGCTGGTGGAGACGCATCGCGGCGGCTGGCCGGGCATCCTGATGGCGATAACGGCGGCGGTGATCGTGGGGCGTGAAATCAGCGTCTCGGCCCTGCGTGAATGGATGGCTGAGATCGGCATGCGCTCGACGGTAAGGGTGGCTTTCATCGGCAAGCTGAAGACCGCCATGCAGATGGTGGCGCTGGTGGTGCTGATCGTGCAGCACGAGAAGAGCGCCGAGGCGCTGCGCCTGTACCACATTGGCGAGGCACTACTGGTGGTCGCCGGCATTCTCACCATCTGGTCGGGCCTGTACTACCTGCGCGCGGCCTGGCCCAGCCTCCGGGGAGACGCTACGGGCCATCCGTTGCCGCGGAGCGAAGACTGAATATTGTTTGTGACAGGTGCTTGACGGCCGCGCATTACCCATTACAATGCGCGACTCCGATGCGGGAATAGCTCAGTTGGTAGAGCACGACCTTGCCAAGGTCGGGGTCGCGAGTTCGAGTCTCGTTTCCCGCTCCAGATTTCATTGATCGATGCATCGCGATCAATAAAAAAGCGACCTCCGGGTCGCTTTTTTTATGGCTCACCACCAGATGCTTCCTCTGCGCTGGTCGCCAAGCGGGCTCATTGCGAGCGAGCAATGAGCCCGACGAGTCGGCACTATCAGTGCGTGTGCTTGCGATGCTCGATCGCCTGCCTCCGATAGAACGGATAGCAGATGGCAAGGCACACAAACCACAGCGGCGTATAGATCAGCCCCTGTAGCGTGTCCGCCTTCTGTGCAAACACCCACAGTACGAAAGCGAAGAACGCTAGCACCAGCCAGCACATCACTACACCGCCGGGCATCTTGAAGATCGACGTGGCGTGGCGTTCCGGATGCAATTTCCGGTAGCGCATGTAGGCGATCATGATCAGCGACCACACGAAGATGAAGCAGATGCTGGATATCGTGGTGACGATGGTGAAAACCTTCATGACATCGCCTTCCTGGTAGAGCAGGAATACGCCGATGAAGAGCAACGCGCAGGAATAGGCCAGACCGTTGGCCGGCACGTTGTTGCTGCTTAGCTTGGCGAACGGACGCGGCCCGAGTTTGCCGGCCGAAAGGCCATAGAGCATGCGTCCCGTCGAATAAATGCCGCTGTTGGCCGACGATGTGGCCGAGGTGAGCACCACGAAGTTGATCAGGCTGGCGGCGATCGGAATGCCGATCAGCATGAACAGATTGACGAAGGGGCTGCGGTCCGGCACCACTTCGTTCCACGGCGTCACCGTCATGATCACCAGCAAGGCGAGCACGTAGAACACGATCACGCGGATGGGAATGGAGTTGATCGCCTTCGGCAGTGTCTTCTCCGGATCGCGCGCCTCGGCCGACGCCGTGCCGACCAGCTCGATGCCGACGAAGGCGAACACCGCGATCTGGAATGCCGCCATAAATCCGCTGCCGCCATGCGGGAACCACCCGCCGTTGGCCCACAAGTTCGATACCGCGGCCTTGGCACCCGAAGGCGAGGTGAAACCGATGGCGATCAGCACGATGCCAACGGCGATCAACGCCACAATGGCGATGATCTTCACCAGCGCAAACCAGAATTCCATCTCGCCGAATAGCTTCACTGTCAGCAAGTTCAGGCTGAGCAATAGCCCGATGCACACCGCGCCGGGTAGCCACAGGGGCACGCCCGGTGCCCAGAATTGGATGTAGCCCGTAATGGCGGCCACATCTGCTATGCCGGTGACCACCCAGCAGAACCAGTAGGTCCACCCAGTGAAGAAGCCCGCGCAAGGGCCGAGCAGGTCGTAATTGAAATCGACGAACGACTTGTAATGCAGATTGGACAGCAGCAGCTCGCCCATCGCGCGCATCATGAAGAACAACACGCTGCCGATGATGGCGTAGGCGAAGATCACCGAAGGGCCAGCCAGGCTGATGGTCTTGCCCGACCCCATGAACAGGCCGGTGCCGATGGCGCCACCAATGGCGATCAGCTGTAGGTGGCGGTTGCGCAAATTGCGCTGCAGGTGGTGCTCGGTGCCTTCGGTGGCAACCGCAGTATCGTGGTTCTGCATCGGCGGCCCGGTCCCCTCGGAAGCTTGGCGGAAAGGAGCATCCTAAATGATTTCTTGGTCGGGCTAACTGGCCAGGGCGTTACTGCGCGTCGTGGAAAATGATACCGAGCGTATGGCGTTGCCCGTCGCCGACCCGGCTGACGCCGTGGCGCATGGCCACCCGGTACGTGCCTCGCGTACCGCTGACTGGGCGATGGTTGACCGCAAAGATCACGGCGTCGCCTTGGCGAAGCGGGACCACCTCAACGCGCGACTGTATGCGCGGCCGTTGCTCGGTGAGTACGAATTCGCCGCCGCTGAAATCACGTCCGGGCTCGGACAGCAGAATGGCCACCTGCAACGGAAATACGTGTTCGCCGTACAGGTCCTGATGCAGGCAGTTGTAGTCGCCGGGGCCATACTGCAACAGCAGGGGCGTGGGGCGCAGCTGTTCCGCGGCATGGCAGCGGGCGAGAAAGCTGTCGAGCGTATCGGGAAACGTCGTGTCGATGCCCACAATTGCGCATGCCATGCATTGGCAACATGGGCGAGATGCGGATAGCACAGCGTGCGCAGTTGTTGCACAAGCGCAGGCAGAGGGTAGGAGAAGTATTTGTACTCACCGCGCCCGAAGCCATGTCTGGTCATCACCACGCGGCTGCGGAAACCGTTCTGCTGCGCGTACAGCTCTGATATCGCTTCGCACGCGCCGGTTTCCAGCAGGCCTGGCAGTCGCGCGCTGCCCGTTGCGTTCAATTGTTCGGCGATCGCACCCCAATCACTATCGTGCAGCCGCTGCTCAAGTGAAGGGCTGATGGATGCCATGATCATAGGATGGCTCTGGCGTGCATCGACACAGCATGTACGCGTGCGGCACTCATGAACATCCGGTTCTTGCGCTGCGCAAGAATCGCCCGCGGTGATATTCAGCCTGGGGCTGCAGAGCGCCAGCGTGTGGGCGTGTCACCCTCCCATTGGCGGAAGGCACGATTGAAGGAATTGAGTTCCTCGAAGCCCAGCAGGAAGGCGATTTCTCCCGTGTCCAGGTCGGTGGCATCCAGCAATCGGCGCGCAAGGTGGCGGCGAACTTGATCCAGTACCTGCTGATAGCTCGTGTCTGCTTCCCCGAGCCGGCGCTGCAGCGTGCGCGTACTCAGGTGCAGGGTATCCGCGACTTGGGCCATACGCAGGTGACCGCCACGCATGCCACGCGCGAGTACGTTCCACACCCTGTCACGCAGCGGCGTAGCGGCGGTCTGCTCGCGCAACGAGCCTTCCAGCATCGGGAGCAGGTCGTTGAGGTAGCCGTCGTCGTGCGTGACGAAGGGCAGCTCCAGGTCTGAGCGCTGGTAGACGATGCGATCTTGCGGCGCGTTGAAACGTAGCTCACAGCGGAAGTGCGCCTGCAGCAGGTCGCCGTCGGCCGGCCGACGGGTCAGTTCGATACGGCGTAAGTGCACGGGGCGGCCCGTGCCGCGTTCGGCCAGGGCAAGGTTGGATGCGAATATGGCATCGACGAGCAAGGGCGGCGTATGGCCCTCGCCCAGCATCCAGCGCGTAGATACGGCGGCCTCATCGCGCGTGAGCTCCACTACGACGTCCTCAGGGCAGGTCAGGCGCTTGTAGCGCGCGAGCTTGTCGAGTGCCTCGCCGAGGGTGCAGGCGTGCAAGGCTGCGGCGGTCACGATGTCGTAGACCTCATGCCGTGTACCGTCGCCGAGCTTCAAGCCCAGCGACGGGTCACGGCAGACGGCGCCTACGGCATGCCAGAACGCAAAGAACTGCGCGGTGGTCACCACCGGACGCGGCATTCCCATGAGATCCAGCGACAGGCCCGCGTGCGTCAGCACCGCGGGCACATCGAGGCCGATCTCGGTCATGCGCACGAAGGCGCCACGGCTGAGCGGGATCTGATCGGCTCTCATTGTTGGGTTACCTGAGCGGATGTGATCAGATTACCGACTGCACCATCCGGTCACGCTCTTCGGCGGCTTCCGGTGTCAGGTCGAAATCGGTCGAGAGGCTGAGCGTACGCCATTTGGCGTCCTCAGCAGCCATCTTCGCGGACTGTTGTTCGGCCAGGAATACTGCATCCGACCCCAGCAACAGACGCAACGGAGGCTGCGGTTCGCGCGCAATGGCCAGAATGGCCAGGGCGGCCTTGGCCGGATCGCCGGTTTCGTTGCCCACGTAGCTGCGGCGCGCGTTGAGCATGGGGGCAAGTACGGGGGTGTATTCCGAATTGGCCGCGGGCTCGAACACCGTCATGGACGGGCCACCCCAATCAGTGCGGAAACCACCTGGCTCGATCAGCGTCACGTGGATGCCGAAACCGGCGACTTCCTTGGCCAGCACTTCGGAGAAACCTTCCACCGCCCATTTGGCAGCCTGATAGGCACCAAGCCCCGGCACGCCGATGCGTCCACCGATCGACGAGAACTGGATGATGTGGCCGGAACGCTGTTTGCGCAGCACGGGCAGGGCGGCGCGGGTCACGTTTACCGTGCCGAACAGGTTGGTTTCCACCTGGGCGCGGAAGTCGGCATCGCTGCCCTCCTCAATGGTGGCCAGGTTGCCGTAGCCGGCGTTGTTGACCACGACGTCGAGACGTCCAAAGGCGTCGATGGCTGCCTGGATGGCAGCCTGTGCCGCCTTGGTGTCCGTCACGTCAAGCGCAACCGTTTTCACCTGGCTGCCGTAGCGCTCCACCAACGAGGCGAGCTGGGCCGGTTGCCGGGCCGTGGCGACAAGCTGGTGGCCGGCGTCAAGCACGGCTTCCGCCAATGCTTTGCCGAAACCGCGCGAACTACCGGTGATAAGCCAAACCTGGGACATGAGTAACCTCCTGCTGGGGGCATGTGGGTAGACAGACCTTAGGAGGCGGGCAGGGGTGGCGGGTAATCCGATTGCGCCAAAAGTGGTGCGGCCGGATTACCAGGTGAGGTCGTCGGGCACCTTGAACTGGCTGTAGAACTCGTCGTCTTCGCTGGCTGTGGCGTTTTCAGCCGATTTGCCGTGATCCAGCACAATAAGCGAAGCGTCGCGCTCGCGAATCTTGTCGGCGGCACCGCGCGGCAGCAGCTCATAACTATCGCCGGCGCGTACAACCACCAGCACGCCCTTGGCGAGTTGGGTACGCAGGGTTTCGCTCACCAGCATGCTGTGGATCTTGTCCCCATCGGTGAAGCGGTAGCTGATCTCACCTTCGCGCTTGACCTTGTTGGTCTCGATAATCTGGCGTACCTGCGCGCCGATTTCGCGTGCCTGCGCCTGGGCATTGCGTTCGGCGGCGAGGGCGCGGTCACGCTCGGCCTTTTCGGCCTGCAGCCGCTGCGCGTCGATCTTCTCTTCCGGAGGCGAGGCCATGCCTTTGCCCTGGCGTTGCTTGACCTGCTCGCGCGCTATCTGGTCGACCTTGCCCTTCTTGGCGAGACCGGCCTTGAGTAGTTGTTCCTGTAGAGGGTTGCGCATGGGAAATTCCGGGAAGCCTGACCATAGATTGTAGCGCCGTTCTGCGACAGCTCTGGCTGACCTGCTCGGCGGAGGCGAGATCGTACGTGGCATCATGACCTGGGCAGGGGCGTCGGCGCCCGATGAAAAGGACATGCCGTGATACCGCGTTTCTCCGATCATTCGGCCAACGAGCGCACCTATCTGGCCTGGGTGCGTACTGCGATCTCTGTGATGGCGTTCGGCTTTCTGCTGGAGCGCTTCGATATCTTCCTGCTCTTCACCACGCGGGCCGCCGAACGCGCGGCCGAGGGGCTCCACACACGTGCCTCGCAATGGCTGGGGCTGGGCTTGCTGCTGGTGGGTGCGCTGATGATCGTCGGCGCCACGCTGCGCTTCTACCGCAACCGGCGCGCGATCGAGTCGGCGGAGTCGTCGATGTACGGGGATTCCTGGGTGGCGCGGGCGATGGCCATACTGCTCGTGCTGATGGCGATCTTCCTCACGGGATACGTGGCCAGGCAGATTGCGGCACTGAGTTGAAGCGCAAGATCCGGATATAACGCAGCTGTTTACGTAGTTACCTTGCCCTGCCCGATGAAACGAGAAGGGCAGTGAGCATGAATCAACTCAAGGACAAGGTCGCCATCATCACCGGTGCCAGTTCGGGCATTGGATACGAAGCGGCAAAGCTGTTTGCCAAGGAAGGGGCAAAGGTTGTTGTAGGCGCGCGACGAAAAGCGGAGCTTGACGCGTTGGTCGCCGAGATCGAGCGTGCCGGCGGGCAGGCCATGGCGGTGGCCGGCGACATTCAGGACGAGGCTGTGGCTCGCCATCTGGTTGAAGTGGCCGTGGGCACCTTCGGTGGCCTGGATATCGCATTCAACAATGCGGGCATGACGGGTGACGCAAACCCCGTCCACGAGCTTTCGATCGCGTCGTGGAGCGAAACGCTGAACACCAATCTCACCGCGGCGTTTCTGGGTGCCAAGCATCAGATTCCCGCCATGTTGGCCAGGGGCGGCGGCTCACTGATTTTTACATCCACCTTTGTGGGCCATACGGTGGGTTTTCCGGGAATGGGGGCATATGCGGCGAGCAAGGCTGGGCTTATCGGCCTGAGTAAGGTCATCGCGGCCGAGTACGGCGCGCAGGGCATTCGGTCGAATGCGCTCCTGCCGGGAGGCACGGATACGCCGATGGGGCGCGCAGTTGCCAATACCCCCGAGTCGCTTGCCTTTGTACAGGGTCTACATGCGTTGAAACGTCTGGCTAAACCGGCAGAGATCGCGCAGTCCGCGCTCTATCTAGCGTCAGATGCGTCGAGCTTTGTGACGGGAACGGCGATGCTCGTGGATGGCGGCGTTTCCATCACTCGAACCTGAGCTAAATCGCATCAAAAAAACGGCGCCGTATCACTACGGCGCCGTTTTCATGTCCCACTTAGTGGCCGCGATCAGAGCGCTTCGAACACGCCTGCTGCGCCCATGCCGGTGCCGATGCACATGGTCACCATGCCGTACTTCTGCTTGCGACGGCGCATGCCGTGCAGCAGCGTGGCGGCGCGGACAGCGCCCGTGGCGCCCAGAGGGTGACCGAGCGCAATGGCGCCGCCCAGCGGATTCACCTTGGCCGGGTCGAGGCCCAGATCGCCGATGACGGCCAGCGCCTGTGCAGCAAACGCCTCGTTGAGCTCGATCCAGTCCAGCTGATCCTTGGTGAGGCCGACCTGCTTGAGCACCTTCGGAATCGCTTCCTTCGGGCCGATGCCCATGATCTCCGGCTTCACGCCAGCCACCGAATAGCCGACGAAGCGGCCGATCGGGGTGAGGTTGAACTCCTTGATCGCCTTCTCGCTGGCCAGAAGCAGCGCGCCCGCACCATCAGACATCTGCGAGGAGTTGCCGGCCGTCACCGAGCCGCCGAACTTGTCGTTGCGGAACACCGTGCGCAGCTTGGACAGCACGTCCAGCGTGGTGCCTGCGCGCGGACCTTCGTCCGTGTCGATCAGGCGGCTGTCGGTGGTGATGCCGCGCGTGGCGAGGTCGGGGTAATGATCGTCGAGCTGGAACGGGGTGATCTCGTCCTTGAATTCACCGGCGGCAATGGCAGCCAGCGCGCGGCGATGGCTTTCCACCGCGAAGGCGTCCTGTTGCTCGCGGGTGACCTTCCACTGCTCGGCGACCTTCTCGGCGGTGATGCCCATGCCGTAGGCGATGGCGACATCTTCCTTGTTGGCGAAGATGGCGGGATTCATCGCCACCTTGTGGCCCATCATCGGCACCATGCTCATGCTTTCGGTGCCGGCCGCAATCATCAGATCGGCCACGCCGAGCTGGATGCGATCAGCAGCCATGGCAATCGCCTGGACGCCCGACGAGCAGAAGCGGTTGATGGTGACGCCCGGCACCGTGTACGGCAGGCCGGCGAGTAGCGCGCCGATGCGTGCCACGTTCATGCCTTGCTCGGCTTCCGGCATGGCGCAGCCGACGATCACGTCTTCGATGCGATGTGGATCGATACCCGGCGCCTGCGCCATCACGGCGCGGATCACGTGGGCGAGCATGTCGTCCGGACGGGTGTTGCGGAACACGCCGCGCGGCGCTTTGCCGACCGGCGTGCGGGTGGCGGCGACGATGTAGGCGTCTTGCACTTGCTTGGTCATGAGTTTTGCTCCGTGGCGTCGCGCGTGATTCGCGGCGACGCACTCAACGTTTTTGTTCGCGGGAAAGACGCGCTATCAGTTACGCAGCGGCTTGCCAGTGGTCATGGTGTGCGCGATGCGGGCCTGGGTCTTTTCCGTCTTGGCCAGCTCCACGAAGTGCTTGCGCTCCAGCTGGAGCAGCCACTCTTCATCCACCAGCGAACCGCGCTCGATCTTGCCGCCGCACAGCGTGTCCGCGATGCGCGTGGCGATGGCCACATCATGCGGCGAGGCGAAATAGCCTTCCGCGAGATTGGCGAGCGAGGCCTGGAACGTAGCGGTGCCCACATCACCAGCGACCGGGATGTTGCGAGCCATCATCGGCGGACGCCAGCCGCTTTCGGCCAGCGACAGCGCAACCTTCTTGGCCACAAACAGCAGTTCGTAGGCGTTGAATACGACCACATCGCTGTCGCGCAGTAGGCCCAACTGCTTGGCTTCCATTGCGCTGCCCGACACCTTCGCCATGGCGATCGTCTCGAACACTTTCTTCAGAGCTTCGAACGGATCTTCCGGGTTGGCCTTCGCGGCGCGGATGGCCAGCTCATGTAGACCACCACCAGCCGGCAGCAGGCCGACGCCCGCCTCGACCAGACCGATGTAGCTCTCCAGTGCGGCAACGGTGCGTGCCGAGTGCATCTGGAACTCGCAACCGCCACCCAGGGCGAGGCCACGCACGGCCGACACCACCGGCACCAGTGAATGCTTGATGCGCATGCTGGTGGCCTGGAAGTTGGCGACCATCTTCTCGAAGTCGTCGAACTTGCCAGCCTGTAGCAGGCCCAGCGCGCCCTTGAGATCAGCGCCAGCCGAGAACGGCTCGCCGGTCTGCCAGATCACCACGGCCTTGAGCTGCTGCTCGGCGACGTCGATCGCCTGCTGCACGCCATTGAGCACGTGGTCGTTGACCGTGTTCATCTTGGTCTTGAAGGAGATGATGCCCACGCCGTCGTCGCCCAGCGTCCACAGGCGCACGCCGTCGTTCTCCCACACCGTGGTGCCCTGGTCGAACTTCTCGCCCAGGATCGGATCGGGGAACAGCTGGCGCTGGTAGACCGGGTGCTGCGAACGCGGTTTGTCGGTGTTGGCGCTGGCCGAGTACGAGCCGTTCTTGCCATGCACGCCGCTGCGGCCATCGGTGACCCACGCCGGTAGCGGGGCTTTGCTCATGGCCTTGCCGGCGGCGATGTCTTCGGCGATCCAGCCGGCGACCTGCTGCCAGCCGGCGGCCTGCCAGGTCTCGAACGGGCCGAGCTTCCAGCCGTAACCCCAGCGGATGGCGAAGTCGACGTCACGCGCGGTGTCCGCGATGTCGGCCAAGTGATAGGCGCTGTAGTGGAACAGGTCACGGAACGTGGCCCACAGGAACTGTGCCTGCGGGTCATTCGACGCGCGCAGCTTGCCGAACTTCTCGGCAGGATCCTTGATGGCGAGGATGGCGGCGACTTCGTCAGACGCCTTCTGTTCGGACGGGCGGTAGTCCTGCTTGGCCACGTCGAGTACGACGATATCTTTGCCGGCCTTGCGATAGAAACCTGCGCCGGTCTTCTGGCCCAGTGCGCCCTTTTCGATGAGGGCGGAGAGCCACACCGGCGCCTTGAAGTACTCGTGCCACGGATCATCGGCCAGCGTGTCGGCCATGGTCTTGATCACGTGCGCCATGGTGTCCAGGCCGACGACGTCGGCGGTGCGGTAGGTCGCACTCTTGGGACGACCCACGGCCGGACCGGTGAGCGCATCGACGGTGTCGAAGCCCAGGCCGAACTGCTGCGTGTGGTGCATGGTGGCCAGCATCGAGAACACGCCGATGCGGTTGCCGATGAAGTTCGGCGTGTCCTTGGCGTACACCACACCCTTGCCGAGCGCCGTGGTCAGGAACGCCTCAAGGCCTTCCAGCACATTCTTGTCGGTGAGCTTGGTCGGGATCAGCTCGACCAGGTGCATGTAGCGCGGCGGGTTGAAGAAATGCACGCCGCTGAAGCGATGGCGCATTTCTTCCGGCAGTGCTTCGGCTAGGTTGTTGATCGACAGGCCCGACGTGTTGGATGCGATCACGGCGGTCGGCGACAGATGCGAAGCGATCTTCTTGTAGAGATCCAGCTTCCAGTCCATCCGTTCGGCAATCGCCTCGATCACCAGGTCCACGTCTTTGAGATGATCAAGATGTTCGTCGTAGTTGGCCGGGATGATCGTCGCGGCGACGTTCTTGTCAGCCAGCGGGGCAGGGGAAAGCTTCTGCAGATTGGCGATGGCCTTCAGCGCGATGCCGCTCTTGGGACCGTCCTTGGCGGGCAGGTCGAACAGCACGGTTTCGACGCCGGCATTGCTCAGGTGCGCGGCGATCTGCGCGCCCATGACGCCGGCGCCGAGTACCGCGGCCTTGCGGATACGTAGCGCTTTGGGGATGGATGGAGCGGTCATTGGCTTCTCCGTAGTGCGAAACGCTGGGGGTGATGGAACGTTGGGTAGTGAGACGGGCGGCCGTAGTCGCCCGAAAGGATTCGGTGGTGTGTGATCAGGGGGACTTGAGGCCCGCGGCGGCGAAGCGGATGAGGTGCTCGGCGGTCTGTTCGCGGTGACGGTGCTCGGGCACGTCGCTCTTGCGCTGGATCATGCCGAAGCCCGACATGGCATGCGTCAACGCACCGGTCACCAGGTCCACGCGCCAGTACAGCTCCTCCTTGCTCAGGTTCGGCAGCAGGCGCGCGAATTCGGCGGTGAATTGGCGCATCACGTGGCCGTAGTTGTCCGACAAGAACTTGCGCAGCGTGTCGTCATGCTCGGCGAACGCCCGGGCCAGCACACGCATGAAGAGCGAACCATTGCCATCGTGGGAGAGCTCCAGTGCAGGCACGATGAAGGCAGCCAGCACGTCCTCGATGGTGGTATCGGGCTCCCCGGTGACCTTCTGCAGGGCCGCCATGCGGCGCCCGTTGAGCTGATCCAGGCGGCGGCGGAACACCTCTTCGATCAGGCGGTCCTTGGAGCCGAAGTGGTAGTTGACGGCGGCCAGGTTGACCCCGGCGGCAGAGGTCAGCTGGCGCAGCGAGGCGCCTTCGAAGCCGTGGCGGGCGAACAATTCCTCCGCCGCGCCGAGAATGCGTTCCTTGGTGGGCATGGAAGCACTGGAGACTGGCATGGTTCGCAACCCTGGTCAGGAATCAAACGATCGTTTGAGGATACGCGGGTCGATTTACGCTCGTCAAACGGTCGTTTCAGACAGTGCCCCAAAACCAGCGCTCGGCTTGCGTATCAGGTAGAATCTGTCAAACTTTCGTGAGCTAAATCCGTATATCTAGACAGGATTTGGCGTAAGTTCGCCGGTAATACGGCCGGCCGCCCACTCAGATACCAGTTTTTCCGGAGCAGACCCACATGGCGCTGGAGCGCACCCTTTCCATCATTAAGCCCGACGCCGTTGTCAAGAACGTGATCGGTGAAATCTATGCACGCTTCGAGAAGGCAGGCCTCAAGGTCATCGCTTCGAAGATGAAGCAGCTGTCGCGCGCCGAAGCCGAAGGCTTCTACGCCGTGCACAAGGAGCGTCCGTTCTTCAACGCGCTCGTCGAGTTCATGATCTCTGGCCCGGTGATGATCCAGGTGCTGCAGGGTGATAACGCCATCCTGAAGAACCGCGACCTCATGGGCGCCACCAATCCGAAGGACGCCGCGCCGGGCACGATCCGCGCCGACTTCGCCGACTCCATCGACGCGAATGCTGTGCATGGTTCCGACGCCGCCGAAACGGCTGCCGTCGAAATCGCGTACTTCTTCGCGACGACGGAAGTTCATCCGCGCTGAGGCATGCAGTTGTGAACCAGGCAGTCATCATCAATCCGCCCGACAAGGTCAACCTGCTCGATTTCGATCGACAGGGCCTGCGGGATTTCTTCGCGCAACTCGGCGAGAAGCCGTATCGCGCCGAGCAGGTGATGAAGTGGATCTACCACCGCCTGGAAGACAACTTCGAAAACATGACCGATGTCGGCAAGACGCTTCGAGCCAAGCTCGAAGCGTCTTGCTACGTCGGTGTGCCCAAGACGATGTTCGACAAGGGCGCCGCCGACGGCACGCACAAGTGGCTGCTCGGCATGGACGGCGGCAACGCCGTTGAGGCGGTCTACATCCCCGAGCCCACCCGCGGCACGCTGTGCGTGTCTTCGCAGGTGGGTTGCGGCCTGAACTGCCAGTTCTGCTCCACTGCGACGCAGGGCTTCAACCGCAACCTTGCCACGTCCGAGATCATTGGACAGATGTGGGTGGCGGCCAAATACCTCGGCAATGTCACGCACCAGAACCGCCGCATCACCAATGTGGTGATGATGGGTATGGGCGAGCCGCTGCTAAATTTCGACAACGTCACCAAGGCTATGAGCTTGATGCGTGACGACCTGGGCTTTGGCCTGGCGTCCAAGCGCGTCACGCTGTCCACCGCCGGCTTGGTGCCGATGATCGACAAGTTGTCCGAAACCATCGATGTGTCGCTGGCCGTGTCTCTGCATGCCGCCAACGATGAGCTGCGCACAGAACTCGTGCCGCTCAACAAGCGTTATCCCATCGCCGAATTGATGGCGTCTTGCCAGCGCTGGCTGGATCGCAAGCCGCGCACGTCCATCACGTTCGAGTACACCCTGATGAAGGGTGTCAATGACCAGCCCGAGCACGCACGCCAGCTGATCAAGCTGATGCGTCGCATGCCGACGTGCAAGGTCAACCTGATTCCGTTCAATCCTTTTCCTGGCACGCGTTTCGAGCGCTCCGACGTCGAAACCATTCGCGCCTTCCAGACCCAGTTGCTCAATGCCAACGTGCTCACCATGTTGCGCCGTACCCGAGGCGACGACATCGATGCGGCATGTGGTCAGCTCAAAGGGCAGGTTTTGGACCGCACCCGTCGCCAGGCCGAGTTTCTAAAGCGTCTGGACGAAGGGGCGAGCCATGCGGCTTGATCGAATTCTGCTGAGTGCGGGTGCGGCCATGCTCATGGCTGCCTGCGTGCCCGTGTCCAATACCAATACGTCCACACCGCCTCCGGACAAGATTCCGCGCACGACCAAGGCGGAGCAGAAGCAAGAGGGTGCACGCGTCCACACTGAGCTGGCCCAGCAATACCTGGTCAACGGTGACCTGGAAGATGCACTGGTCAAGATCAACAAGGCCTTGCAGTTCGACCCCAATTACGTGCCCGCCCACACCGTTGCCGCGGTGATCTACGAGCGCATCAACGACATGCCCAATGCTGAGTTGCACTATCGCAAGGCGCAGTCGCTGGCTCCAGACAAGGGTGACACCAATAACAACCTCGGCTGGTTCCTGTGCAGCCGTGAGGGTAAGACGGCCGAGGCATTGCCGTATTTTCAGAAGGCCGTGGCCGACCCGTTCTACCAGACCCCATCGCTGGCCTGGAATAACGCTGGCATCTGTGAGCAGAAGGCACAGAACCTGCCGGGTGCCGAGGCGGATTTCCGCAAGGCGCTCGAAATCGATCCAAACAACGGCGGGGCGTTGTATCAGCTTGCCAATGTGCTTTATCTTCAGAGCGATGCGTTCCGTGCGCGCGCCTTCATCCAGCGATTCGATGCGCTGGGTCAGCCGACCGCGGCATCGCTCAAGCTTGGGCACGACATAGAATCACGGTTGGGCAACAGGGATGCTGCTCTTAACTACAGTAGGCGACTGCAAAGCCAGTTCCCGGATTCGGAACAGGCGCGCGCCCTCGACGCAACCGCACGCCAATGACCTCTCAGCAGTCAAATCCGGCCGACAGCGGCAACCGAGAAGTTCCTTTCACCCAAGCACCTGACGTCACCATGGATACCGAACCCTCTCCGCTGGAAGCGATCAAGGGCAATCTTGGCGGGCGTTTGCGCGCTGCGCGCGAGGCCCGTGGGCTTGGTGTCGAGGCGTGCGCGCATGCGCTGCGACTGCGACCCGCGTGCTCAAGCAGATCGAGAGCAACGAATACGGTGGCATCGACTACGAAGTCTACCTGGCGGGTTATCTTGTCAAGTACGCGCGCTATCTGGGTGTCGACGAGACCGAGGTGAAGGCGGAGCTTGAGCAGATCAGGCTGGCTCAGCCGTCGCTGGTTGCCACCGGCGGCATTTCGCATTCGCGCTACCTGCTCGAGAACTACGCGCGCGCCGCGACCTATGTGGTGCTGACGGCGGCCATCGTGGTGCCAACCATCTGGCTGGGCGTACGCGGCACCCTTGATCGCGACGTCAGCCACTTGGCGCCGCTGGACGCCGCCCCTGTAGCGCAGGTGGATACGCCGGCGAGCAGCGCCAGTGCGGCTGTGGCGGCTGTGGCTGCCGTGGCTGTTGCACCTGTGAAATCGCAGGATGGTACGGCTGATGTCGCCGCCGCTGCCCCTCAGCAGCAAGTGGCTCAGGAAACGCCACCCCCGCAAGATCAGCCGCTGATGGCCTCGATGACGCCATTCCCCAATCTGAGTGGCGATACGCACGCAGCATCGCAGCCCGCAGCGCCTGTGGCCTCGGATGCTGTGGGCAATGGTTCGCACAGCCTGGTGCTCAACCTGCAGAGTGCCAGCTGGGTCGAGATCACCACCAAGGATGGCGCGCGTCTTGAATACGGCTTGCTCTCCGCCGGCATCTCCAAGACCTATCACAGCGATCAGGCCATGGAAGTGCGCATTGGTAATGCCAATGGCGCGCAGGTCACACTGGATGGCCAGCCCATGCCGCTGGACAGCTACCGCCGTTCGAACGTCGCTCATTTCCGCGTAGAAATGCACGACGGCAAGGCAGCGCCTGCCGGCGCCTGAGTCGCGCGCCGGGCCTGTGCGGTCTGGCGCAATCGGTTATGCTTGCCCATTGCCCGCTCGGTGACGAGCGGGCAAGTCGGGCTGATTTCTTTTCCGCATGACGGGTGCCGCCAGAGGCCCTTGATGTGTGGCTCCCCTAGGGTGATTGCATGGCATTTGAAGCGTACGACGACTACGAACAGAGCGAACGCGTACAGCAGTGGTTGCGCCAGAACGGCCTGTCCATCGTCGTCGGCATTGCGATCGGCCTGGTCGGCATCTTCGGCTGGGGCAAGTGGAACGACCATAAGGCTGCGCATCAGGCTGATGCCGCAAACCTCTATGCGCAGATTCAGGTGGCCGCAGCCTCCGGCAAAGCAGACAACGCCGACCAGCTGACCGATCAGCTGCTCAAGGACTACACCGACTCCGCTTATGCCGTTTTCGCCGTGAGCGATCGCGCGGAACGTCAGGTCCAGGCCAAGCAACTGGATAAGGCTATCGAGTCCCTGAGCTGGGCCGAGACCCATGCCTCTGATGCGAACCTCAAGGCGCTGGCCCAGATGCGCATCGCGCGCGTCCAGCTGGCACAGGGCAAGGGCGCGGACGCGCTGGCCGCATTGGATCGCATGCCGCCGAAGGCTTACACGGGCGTCGCTCAGGAACTACGCGGCGATGTGCTGGTCAAGCTTGGGCGCCCGGACGATGCTCGCAAGGCGTACGAAGCCGCCAAGGCGGCAATGGGTGAGAACGCGCCTCAAAGCGTGCAGATGAAAATCGATGATCTGGCCGTGGCCGGGAAGCAGGGTGCATGAAAGCTGAAGTGAAGAAGCGCGGTGCGATGAAGCGCGTTTGGCTGGTGGCGCTGACCTCCCTGGTGGTCCTTGCCGGTTGCCACTCGTTCAAGAAGGAAAATGTCCAGCCGCCGACTCCGTTGGCCAAGGACTTCAAGCCGACCGTCCAGGTCAGCAAGCTGTGGACGACTAGCGTGGGTGATGGCGCTGGCGACAGCGGCGTCCGTTTGCGCCCGGCTTTCGCCGATGGTGTGCTGTATGCCTGTAGCACTGACGGCAAGCTAGCTGCCATCGACGCGACCAGCGGCAAGACGCTGTGGTCCAAGAGCTCGCGTACCAAGGGCTGGTTCGGCTGGGGCGACAAGAAGCGCGCCGATGCCTTGTACGCCGGTGGTCCGATGGTGTCCGGCGACCTGCTCGTGGTCGGCACGCTCGATGGTCACGTGTACGGCATCAACGCGAAGGACGGCAGCCCGCGCTGGGAGTCGGTCGTCAATTCCGAAGTGATTTCCTCGCCGGTCATCTCCGGCAACCTCGTGATTGCCCGCACCCAGGACGGCCGTCTGTACGGTTTCGACAGTGCCACCGGCGAACGCCACTGGGTGTATGACCAGGATAACGTGCCGCTGCTCAGCCTGCGCGGCAACGGCCCGCTGCTGGCCGCCAACGGCGTGGTGTTCTTCGGTAACGACGGCGGCAAGCTGGTGGCGTTGCGCGAGGACAACGGCGAGAAGCTCTGGGAGCAGACGCTCGCCAGCGGCGAAGGCCGCACCGAGATCGACCGCTTGGCTGACGCCGACGGCGCGATCCTGCTTTCCGGTACCACCCTGTATGGTGCCGCCTACCATGGCAATCTGGCTGCCATTGATGGCCCCAGTGGCCGTCCGCTGTGGGGTCGTCCGTTCTCCACTTTCACCGCGCTGGATGTCACCGACAACGCCATTTATGGCGTGAATGACGAATCGCAGGTCTGGGCGTTCGACAAGAGCGGCGGTGCTGACATGTGGAAGAACGACGCGCTCAAGTACCGCTGGCTTACGGGCCCGGCCGTGCTGGGTAATTACGTCGTAGTCGGCGATCTCGAGGGCTACGTGCACTTCCTGCAGACCGGTGATGGTGCACTGGCTGCACGCGAGCGCTTGTCCAAGAAGGCCATCCGCGCCCAGCCACTGGTCGTGGGTGACATTGTGTACGTCGAAGATGAGAAGGGCCGCATCGGCGCTTACCGTCTCGGCGGCCGCTGATCGAATTAAAGGTTGTCTAAATAATGCTGCCCGTCGTTGCCCTGGTCGGTCGCCCTAATGTCGGTAAATCGACCCTTTTCAATGCAATGACGCGCAGTCGTGACGCCCTGGTGGCTGATATGCCGGGCGTCACGCGAGATCGACACTATGGCGTGTGCCGCACCGGCACGCGCCCGTTTGTGGTCGTGGATACCGGTGGCCTGTCGGGCGAAGAGGAAGGCATCGATGGCCTGACCGCGGCGCAGGTTCGCCTGGCGATCGAAGAGGCCAGCGTATTGGTCTTCGTGGTCGACGCTCGCGACGGCCTGTTGCCGCAGGACCGGACCATCCTTGATGAGCTTCGTCGTAGCGGCAAGCCGATCATCGCCGGCGTCAACAAGACCGATGGCCTCGACCTGCAGAACGCCATGGCGGAGTTCGCGGTGTTCGGCATCGCCAACACGTTGCCGCTTGCCGCATCCCACAATCGCGGCACGGAAGATCTCGTCGCCTCGGCCATCAAGCTGCTGCCCGAGGAAGAGCACGAAGAAATCGATCCGGGCGAAGCGGACAGCATTCGTGTCGCCATCGTCGGCCGTCCGAATGCTGGCAAGTCGACGCTGATCAATCGCCTGCTCGGCGAGGATCGCCTGATCGTTTCCAATGTGGCCGGTACGACGCGCGATCCCATTCGTGTATCGCTTGAACGTGACGGTCGCAAGTACACCCTGATCGACACCGCCGGTGTGCGCCGCAAGGCTCGCGTGGAAGAGGCGGTGGAGAAGTTCAGTGTCATCAAGACACTCCAGTCAATGGCCGCCGCCCAGGTCGTGGTGGTGATGGTCGATGCGCGCGAGAACCTGGCTGACCAGGACCTCACGCTGATCGGCCACGCTGTCGACGAGGGCAGGGCATTGGTGATCGCCGTCAATAAGTGGGACGGCATGGACAGCTATCAGCGCGAGCAGTGCCAGCGAGCGCTGGAGCGCCGCCTGCAATTCGTCGACTGGGCCAAGACCGTATTCATCTCGGCATTGCATGGCTCTGGCCTGCGAGAGCTGATGAAGGGCGTCGTGCGTGCGCATCACGCCGCCACGAAAGAACTGGGTTCGTCCGAACTCACCAAAACACTCGAGATGGCCTACGAAGGCTATCAGCCGCCGTTGGTGCGGGGTCATGCGCCCAAGCTGCGCTTTGCGCATCCTGGCGGCAACAATCCGCCGACCATCGTCATCCACGGCAGCCGAACCAAACACATTGCGCCCGCTTATCGTCGCTATCTGGAAAATTTCTTCCGCAAGCGATTCAAGCTGGAAGGCACGCCGGTGCGTATCCTTTTCCGCGACGGTGAAAACCCCTTCGCCGGCAAGAAGAACGTGCTCACGGACAGCCAGAAGCGTAAGCGTCAGCGCATGATCCGCGAGATGAAGAAGCGCGATCGCTGAGATTGAAGTCCGGGCGGTGTACAGCTGCGAGCCAGTGTCTGGCAGCCCGCGCCTCATCCCTCGTTTCGCCGTAAGCTAGTCCAATGACGAGCCTCAATCGCGACCGTTGGCTGGAATCTCTGCGGGCCAGCATTCCCGAAATCCCCCCTGTCGATGCACTCGCCAGACAGGCGCAAGGCAGTCTGTTGATCGACGTGCGCGAGGACGGTGAGCGGGCGAGTGGCACGCCGGCGGGCGCCGTGGGGCTGTCCCGCGGATTCCTCGAGCTTCGCATCGAGCAGATCGAAGCCGATCGCCAGCATCCCATCTTGGTTCTGTGTGGTAGCGGACAGCGTTCGTTGCTGGCTGCGGAAGCTCTGCAGCGCATGGGTTACGAGCGGGTGGTGTCGGTGGCGGGCGGATACCAGCGCTGGAAAGCGGAGGGTTTGCCTATCGCGGCGGGTGCCTTGGATGGCGATGCCGCCGAGCGCTATGCAAGGCAGCTGCAGTTACCCCAGGTGGGCGAGGCAGGGCAGACGAAGCTCGCCGCAGCGCGCGTGGCACTGCTGGGTGCGGGTGGTCTCGGTGCGCCTGCCTCGCTCTATCTTGCGGCGGCCGGCGTGGGGCAGATCACCCTGATCGATGACGATCGCGTCGAGCGTTCGAACCTGCATCGACAGGTCATTCATGCTGATGCCCGTGTCGGCATGTACAAAACGGAGTCGGCGCGCATCGCGCTTTCCGCGCTTAATCCCCGTGTACGCATTGAGATTCGCAACGAGCGCCTGCAGGCGGACAACGTCGAGCGGCTCCTGGCTGATCACGATCTGGTGATTGACGGTGCAGACAATTTTCCTGCGCGCTACTTGGTAGCAGCTGCGTCACGGCGCCTGGGGCTTCCCATGGTCTATGGCGCGGTCGAGCGCTTTACGGGGCAGGTCAGCGTGTTCGATCCGCGCCGAACGGAGTCCCCCTGTTACCGCTGCCTGTTTCCGGAGCCGCCTGCAGCGGCAGATGCACCCAATTGCAGCGAGGCCGGCGTGCTTGGCGTGCTGCCAGGGATTGTGGGTTTGCTGCAGGCAACCGAGGCGCTCAAGCTGATCCTCGGCATCGGCGAGCCGCTGGTGGGGCGGTTACTCAACGTCGACGCCCTTGGCATGCGTTTCAAGGAGACGCGTTTGCCGCGCGATCCTGGCTGCCCGGGATGCGGCGACGGCGCCACATTCAATGGGTATGAGGATCTAGTGCAGCTCTGCGCCACGGCGGGTTGATCAGCGCAAGTCGTCTGCGATGAACGAGTAGATCGCGGCGTCCTGCGGTTCGCTGCGCAGTAGCAGACGGCGACGCGCGATGGCCTCGAATCGCGCGCCAGCTTTCTCCGCAACGCGCCGGCTGGCGACGTTGTCCTCGGCGATCACGATTTCCAGTCGACGCAAATCCGTTACACGCAGCGCATGGCGTGCCAATAGGCACACGGCTGCCGTGGCAATGCCTTGCTCCTGTCTGCTCTGGCGGACCCAGTAGCCCAGGTTGGCCATCCCGTACTCGGGTTGCCAGTGATTGAGCGCGATGCAGCCGATGAGTTCATCGGTCGCCCGGTCCGTAATAGCCAGCGCGCATTCGTCGCCGACGCCTTGCCACGCCAGACGCGTCTGCGCGATCCAGCGAGCGCCATCTTCCATGCTGTAGTTCGGCGTGCACCACGCTTGCCAGCGACCGATGCTGTCCATCGACTCGTGCAGGGATGCGTGCAGCGCTGGCAGATCGGTGTGGCGAAACGGGCGCAGGCGCAACGTACCTTCCTCCAGCACGGGGCCAGGTGAGGCATCGCCTTGCTCAGGCGGTAGCAGCGAGTACACCGCGGCGGGAACGGCCTCATCGCGCAGAAGGATATGGTTGGGCGAGATACCGTCGAGATGCGCCCCAATGCTCTCTGCAGTACGGCGGCTGGCCACGTTTTCTACCGCAGCCACAATCTCGATGCGGGCCAGGCCCAGCACCTCGAAACCAAACGCAGCGATGGCTCGCGCCGCGCGCTTGGCGACACCTTGACCCTGGGCTGATTCGCGGACCCAGTAACCGAGGTTGGCGCTACCCCTTGTGTGGTCGATGCGGTTGAGGCCGATATCGCCCAGTGCGCGGCCGCTCTCGTCGAAGATCCCGAAGGTATAGGCATCGCCACGTTCGCGGTTGGACTGGCACGTCGCAATCCACGTTGCGCTGTCGTCCCGGCTGTAGTTATCGCGCAGCCACGGCATCCACGGTGACACGGTGGCGTGTGATTCTCGGGCGGCTTCATACAGCGAGTCGGCGTCTTCGGGCTGCCATGGGCGTAGCCGAAGCCCTTGGGCGTCGAGTTCGATGCGGGCGGTCAAAGCGGTTGTGTCAGCCATGCGGTTTCGTTTGTGTGCGTGCGGCCGAGCCGGGATAATAGGTCTCTTTGTAGGCGGCCCCGGACCATGAGCGCACGTATCCTTGACGGCAAACGCATCGCGCAGGAGCTGATGGACCGCATCGGGCGGCGTGTCGCCGAGCGCACGGCCAAGGGGCAGGATGCGCCCGGTCTGGCCGTCGTGCTGGTCGGTGACGATGCTGCGTCGTCCGTCTACGTTCGTAATAAACGCAAAGCCTGCCATCAGGTTGGCTTCCGTTCGTTCGATTTCGATCTGCCATCCAGCACCAGGCAGGACGAGCTGTTTGCCTTGATCGATCGCCTCAACGCCGATCCGGCCGTGCATGGCATCCTGGTGCAGTCGCCGTTGCCCGACCATATCGACGAGGACGCCCTGGTCGACCGCATTGATCCGGGCAAGGATGTGGACGGCTTCCAGGCCGTCAACGTGGGCCGCCTCGCGCTGCGCCGCTTCGGCTTGCGCCCATGCACGCCGCGTGGCGTGATGACCCTGCTGGGCCATACCGACCGCCCTGTGCGCGGTCAGCATGCCGTGGTCGTCGGTGTCTCCAATCACGTGGGACGCCCGCTGGCGCTGGAACTGCTGATCGCCGGCTGTACCACCACCTGCTGCCACAAGTTCACCCGTGACCTGGAAGGCTTCGTGCGCCAGGCAGACATTGTGATCGTCGCCGTGGGCAAGCCTGGGCTGGTCAAGGGCGAGTGGGTTAAGCCGGGCGCGGTGGTGATCGACGTGGGCATCAATCGACTGGAAGACGGTCGATTGGTGGGTGATGTGGATTTTGCGCCCGCAGCCGAGCGCGCTAGCTGGATCACGCCGGTGCCGGGTGGCGTGGGCCCCATGACGGTGGCGACCCTGCTGGAAAACACGCTCGAAGCGGCCGATGCCCGCGACGCAGCGCATCGCGGCTGAGCATCAGATCCTTGTAGGAGCGCACCCGTGCGCGACCACGCGGCGGGCGGAGATATCGCGCACTGCAGCTGCGCATAAGTGCGTTTCTGCAGGGGCTCTGCAGGTTTCGTTCATGCAGAGTCTGGCAGCCCTAGGGGCTTCTGCGTATAATCTCCTCTTTGCAGCGGGACAAAACGCATGCGCATCCTCGCCGAGGCTCTCACCTACGACGACGTTTACCTCGTTCCGGCCCATTCGGCCGTTCTGCCACGTGACGTAGACACCTCCACGCGGCTCACCCGAAACCTGCGCCTGAATATCCCCATCGTGTCCGCCGCCATGGATACGGTCACCGAAGCCCGCCTCGCCATCACCATGGCCCAGCAGGGCGGCATCGGCATCATTCACAAGAACATGACCGCCGAGCAGCAGGCCGCCGAAGTGCGTCTGGTGAAGAAGTTCGAAGCGGGCGTGATTCGCAGTCCTATTTCGGTCGGCCCGAATACTTCCATCCGCGAAGTGTTGCAGCTCACCCGCGCGCACAACATCTCCGGCGTGCCGGTGGTGGATGGCGAACAGCTGATCGGCATCGTCACCAGCCGTGATCTGCGCTTCGAGCGCAAGCATGAAGACCCCGTGCGCAACGTCATGACCCGCCAGGAGAAGCTGGTGACGGTGCGTGAAGGCGCCAGTCAGGACGAAGTGCTGCAGCTGCTGCACAAGCACCGCATCGAGAAAGTGCTGGTAGTCAACGACGACTTCCAACTGCGTGGCCTGATCACGGTGAAGGACATCCAGAAAGCCCGCGACAACCCGAACGCCGCCAAGGATCGCCTCGAGCGTCTGCTGGTCGGCGCCGCGGTGGGCGTGGGCGGCGACACCGAAGCGCGTGTTGAAGCGCTGGTTGATGCCGGCGTGGACGTTCTGGTGGTCGACACGGCGCATGGTCATTCGCAGGGCGTGATCGAACGCGCCGGCTGGGTGAAGAAGCGCTACCCGCAGGTGCAAGTAATCGCTGGCAATATCGTCACCGGTGAAGCGGCGCGCGCGCTGCTCGATGCCGGCGTCGATGCGGTGAAGGTGGGCGTGGGCCCTGGCTCGATTTGCACCACGCGCGTTGTCGCTGGTGTCGGTGTGCCGCAGATCACCGCCATCGACCTCGTCGCCACTGCGCTGAAAGATGAGATCCCGTTGATCGCCGATGGCGGTATCCGTTACTCGGGCGACATTCCCAAGGCGCTCGCCGCCGGTGCATCCACCGTGATGCTGGGCTCGATGTTTGCCGGTACCGAAGAATCGCCGGGCGACGTCGAACTGTTCCAGGGCCGCCAGTACAAGAGCTACCGTGGCATGGGTTCGCTGGGCGCGATGGCGCTGGGTTCCAAGGATCGCTACTTCCAGGACGAAGCCGACGCCGACAAGCTGGTGCCCGAAGGCATTGAAGGTCGTGTGCCGTATCGCGGCTCGCTGCGCAACATCATTCACCAGCTGATCGGCGGCCTGCGCGCCTCGATGGGTTACCTCGGTGCTGCCACGGTCGACGATGTGCGCCAGAAGGCGCAGTTCGTGAAAGTGACCAGCGCCGGCGTAACCGAAGCGCACCCGCACGACATCCAGATCACCAAGGAAGCGCCGAACTACCGGCTCAATTCCTGATGGATACGCGCCGGCCTCATGGCCGGCGCATTCGTTTCAACGGAAGGCGACGCTCACACGCGTCGCTTTCGCATTCAACGATTCAAGCGCGAAGTGCAGGGCAAACCTGTCGCGCACCGGAGCCGGACCGTGACCGACATCCATAACGACAAAATCCTCATCCT
This sequence comes from Dyella sp. AD56, assembly GCF_002878475.1. Lineage (NCBI taxonomy): Bacteria > Pseudomonadati > Pseudomonadota > Gammaproteobacteria > Lysobacterales > Rhodanobacteraceae > Dyella > Dyella sp. AD56. Next base: position 90,946 of record NZ_NRDP01000033.1, on the reverse strand, counting down.
CGACTTCGGCGCGCAGTACACGCAGCTGATCGCCCGCCGCGTGCGCGAGATCGGCGTCTACTGCGAAATTTGGGCGTGGGACCACGACCCTGCCGAGATCGCCGCGTTCGGCGCCAAGGGCATCATCCTGTCGGGTGGCCCGGAATCGACCACGCTGCCGGGCGCGCCTAGCGCACCGCAGGAAGTATTCGATTCAGGCCTGCCGATCCTCGGCATCTGCTACGGCATGCAGACGCTGGCTGCGCAACTGGGTGGCGCCACCGAGGCTGCCGACGCGCGTGAGTTCGGCCATGCGGAAGTGGATATCGCCTCCAGCAGCCGCCTGTTCGCCAATCTCAGCGACCACGACAGCGCGCACCGTCTGGATGTCTGGATGAGCCACGGCGATCACGTCTCCAAGGCGCCGCCGGGCTTCGTCATCACGGGCAGCACGGATCGCATTCCGGTCGCGGTCATGGAGAACGAGGATAAGCGCTGGTACGGCGTGCAGTTCCATCCGGAAGTGACCCACACCAAGCAGGGCACAGCGCTGCTTCAGCGTTTCGTCACGGAAATCTGCGGCTGCCAGACCCTGTGGACGGCCGCGCACATCATCGAAGACCAGATCGCCCGCGTGCGCGAGCAGGTCGGCAGCGATCACGTGCTGCTGGGCCTCTCCGGTGGCGTGGATTCGTCCGTGGTGGCCGCGCTGTTGCATCGGGCTATCAGTGACCAGCTGACCTGCGTGTTCGTCGACACGGGCCTCCTGCGCTGGAATGAAGGCGACCAGGTGATGGCCACCATGGCTGAGCACATGGGCGTGAAGGTGATTCGCGTCAACGCCGCCGAGCGCTATTTCAAGGCGCTGGAAGGCGAGGCTGACCCGGAAGCCAAGCGCAAGATCATCGGCCGCCTGTTCGTCGAGATCTTCGACGAGGAGTCGGCCAAGGTCACCGCTGGCGGGCACGGCCAGGTGAAGTGGCTGGCGCAGGGCACCATCTACCCGGACGTGATCGAGTCCGCCGGCAGCAAGACCGGCAAGGCGCACGTCATCAAGAGCCACCACAACGTGGGCGGCCTGCCGGAGCACATGAAGCTCAAGCTGGTCGAACCGTTGCGCGAGCTGTTCAAGGACGAGGTGCGCCGTATCGGCGTGGAACTCGGCCTGCCGCGCGCCATGGTCTACCGTCATCCGTTCCCGGGCCGGCCTGGGTGTGCGCATCCTGGGCGAGGTGAAGCCGGAGTATGCCGAGCTGCTCGCCCGTGCCGATGCCATCTTCATCGAAGAGCTGCGCGCCTGGGACCTGTACGACAAGACCAGCCAGGCCTTCGCCGTGTTCTTGCCGGTGAAGTCCGTGGGCGTGGTGGGTGACGCCCGCGCCTATGAATGGGTTATCGCGCTGCGCGCGGTGGAGACCATCGACTTCATGACGGCGCATTGGGCGCACTTGCCATACGACTTCCTTGGCAAAGTTTCTAATCGTATTATCAATGAGTTGCGCGGTGTTTCTCGTGTCGTTTATGACATCAGCGGCAAGCCGCCTGCCACTATCGAGTGGGAGTGAGTTCTCCCGCTCCATGATACGGCCCGAACATGAGGTGTGTTTTCTAACCACCTGATGTTCGGGCTTTTTTATGGGCGAACGAACCGAATCACCACGGCACGCTCATGCCCAGGTAGTTCAGGAATTTCAGACCGTGATGACCAGCGTGCGTGGCAATGACGTCGACCACGCATGGGATGCTCTCCTCAACGGACAACACGGCTTCCGGGCCACCCATATCGGTGCGTACCCAGCCCGGGGCGATCAGCAGCAACGAGCGGGGATCGCCGGCGTGGCGTGCGGCGAAGCTGCGCATCAGCGTGTTCAGGGCTGCCTTGCTGGCGCGATAGGCCTCCCATCCCCCATCGATGTTGTTGCCGACGCTGCCCAGGTCAGAGGACATCGCCACGATGCTGCCGCTGACGGCGACCAACGGGGCCAACGTCTCAATCACGCGCATCGGGCTCAGCGCGTTGGTCACCATGGTGTCCACGAAGGCGTCTGTGCTGATCTCGGCGATGGGTTTTTCTGCGTCGATCGCGACGCCTGCGTTGACGAACAGCACGTCGAGATCTCGCCCGGCAAGGCGTTGGCTCAGCGCCTGCAGTTGCGCCGGTGAATTGATGTCGAGCAGCTCGATCTCCAGCCGGCCGCCGGCGCTGGCAGCCAGCTCATGGAGCGGCCCGGGTTTTTCGTGACGAACCGTGGCGATGACTTGCCAGCCGCGTTTGAGGTATTCGTCGGCCAGGGCGAAGCCAAGTCCGCGGGAAGCGCCCACGATGAGCGCGGTTTGCTGCGTCTGATGCTTGCTCGATGTCATGGAACCGTCCGTCAGTTGGCCTCAGGAAGACCGTTCGACCAGGTCGCGCAATACGCTTTCCAGTGTTGTCGTCGCCTTGAGCGAGCCCGCCTCGCCCTGCTCGAAGTCGATCCAGCCCTCGTTGAAGCCATCGAGCATACGCATGCGGGGATCAGGGTTTTGCATGCCTTGCGTTTGGAACAGGTTTTCCCACGTATCGCGGGGTACTGGCTCGGTGCTTACGGAATGCCCGAGAGCGGCAGCGAAGCCGCTGGCGATGTCGAGCGCCGAATAACGGCGTGGCCCTTCCAGTTCGATGATCCGCGTGCCTTGCCAACGATCCTTCAGGGCTCCCGCTACGGTGCGCGCGATATCGGCAGTTGCCACCATGGGAATAGGCTGGTCGAGCGGTTGCAGAAAGCTGGGGATGAGCCCCTTACGGGCGGCGGCGACGTCCCACGCGGCGTTCTCCATGAACCAGCCGGCGCGTACGAAAGCCGTGGGTATCGCCAGTTCTCGTAGCGCAGACTCAACCATGCGCGAATTGCTCAGCAACGAAAATGCCCCCACATGGGCGCCCACCGTGGACAGAAACACCACTCTGTTCGGACGCGCAACATCCACCGCCTGGCACACGGCCGTGATGATCTTCTGGACGCAGGGGAAGCCAGGGGCTGGGTCGTAGTCGGGCGGAATCATCAGGAAGACGCCGTCAGCGCCTGCGAAGGCTGTGGCGAGTGCGTCCGGATCGTCGGCTGTGGCCAGCGCGATCTCGCAGCCGCGGTCCATCCAGCGGCCCGCCTTCGTCTCGTCGCGCAGGATCGCGCGAACGGCATAGCCCTCCGCCAGCAATTCGTTGGCTACCTGGCCGCCAACCTGGCCGGTGACACCCATCACGGCATACATGTTCGGGATCCTCAGTCTGGCGGCAATGCGCCGCGTTCGAAGACGATTCTGGATGCGCGCAACTCGTTTCGCGATAACATCAATGACAATAGATAAGTGATGAAGAGGCATCAATTATGTCTTTCGACGAGCGCATGCTTAACGGGATGAGCGTGTTCGCCGCCGTGGTGGATGGCGGTAGTTTTGCTGCCGCTGCCGAGGCGCTGGACATGTCTCCGCCTGGCGTCAGCCGCGCCATCGCCCGGTTAGAGGCTCGACTGGGCATCCGCCTTTTCGACCGCACCACGCGCTCGGTCCGCCTGACGGATGAAGGGCGGCGCTTTTACGCGCAGGTACTGCCGTTGCTGTCAGGGCTGGAAGAAGCTGCTGCCAATGCAGCACAAGGGGCTACCAGCGTGCGCGGTCGGTTGCGCGTGCACATGGACCCGCTGTTCTCACGCCTGGTGCTGGCGCCGCGGCTGGGTGAGTTCATGGCGGCCTATCCACAACTAGAGGTGGAGCTTGCGACGCGTGACCAGTTGGGTGACATCGTGGCCGATGGTTTCGATGTGGCTGTCCGTTTTGGCGAGCCACCGGATTCCAGCCTGGTGGCGCGCAAGCTGCTGGATACACGCATCCTCACCGTGGCGGCGCCGGCGTATCTGCATCGCTACGGATACCCGGCCCGGCCGCAGGAACTGGAAGCCGGCAAGCACATCTGCATCGAGTTTCGCGATCCTGCGACCGGCCGCACGTTTCCCTGGGAGTTCCATCGCAAGCGCGAACAGCTTGCCGTGAAAACCACCGGCCGGTTGACCGTCAACGACGGCGGCACCATGCATGCCGCCTGCGTGGCCGGTTATGGCATCGCGCAGGTCATGGATGTGGCCGCCGGGCCTCTGGTCGCAAACGGGCAGTTGGTCGAGCTTTTTCCCGATTGGCCGGACGAGCGCTTCCCGCTCTATGCGCTTTACCCCTCTCGCCATCATCCGTCGGCGAAGGTTCGCGCCTTTCTCGAATTCGTCATTGATATCACGGCCTCGGCACAGCCAGCATCGCGGGCGATAGAATGACCGGCCCGCTGTCTGTAGCCGTCCCGATGACCGACACCCTCTTGCCCACGCCGCCGCAGTTTTCCGCCGAAGACGAGGGCTACATGCGCCGCGCCTTGCAACTGGCTGCGCACGCGCGTGATGCCGAGAACGAGGTGCCGGTGGGTGCGGTGCTGGTGCAGGGCGACGAGATCATCGGGCTGGGTTGGAACCGCAACATCACGCTCAACGATCCCAGCGCACACGCGGAAATCATGGCGCTGCGCGCCGCAGGCGAGAAGCTGTCCAACTACCGCATGCCAGGCGCGACGCTGTACGTGACCCTGGAGCCGTGCGCGATGTGCTCGATGGCGTTGGTGCACGCGCGCATCGGGCGCGTGGTGTATGGGGCCACCGATCCCAAGACGGGCGCGGCTGGCAGCGTGTTCGATACGCTGATTTCGGACCGCCACAACCATCGCGTGGTGGTCGAGGGTGGTTTGCTGGCCGATGACGCATCGACCATGCTGCGCGAGTTTTTCCGCGCCCGGCGCTAATTGCTGCCAGGCCATTTCCCGTGCGGTGCGAACTTAGTGAGCCGCAGCGCGCCAGTAGGCTTTCAGTTGCTCCAGTTTGACGAGTGACTGCAACGCTTTTTCCGAAGCCTCATAGGCCGTGCGTTTGGTCCAGCGCCGGAAGGCCTTGAGCTTGGCTTTGGTGTTGTCACCGGTCGCCACCTCGCCGATCAACGTGCGCGCCATCATGCGGTCATGCGCCAGACCCAGGTGCCCCTGCAGGTCGGCAAGGCGCTTCAACCACTGCGTGGTGGCAGCCTTGGGGAAGGCGTGCTGGTACAACTCGATGCTGTAGCGGAGTTTCTTGGTGGCGCTGCGCAGCCTATGCAGGCGTTTCTGGCCGCCGTCCAACTTGTCGGCACGCTTCCTGAGATCGGAAAAACGCTTTTCGATAACCGTGGCGGCAACTTCGCGCACGCGTTTGTCGCTGGGTGGTTCCAGCACATGCACCCAATGACGCCAGGCGCGTATCGGCGTGGTCAGACCGTACTTTTTAAGCTGGACGAGTGCGCCCTTGTGATTTTGCTGCTGCCGCTCGCTGAGCGTCTTGCGTACGGCCTGAGTCTCGTCGAGTTCGCCGTGCTCCTTGTCCAGGAAGGTCGGCAGCGTTTCCATGGCGAGGATGTCCATGTCGCGGCATTGCCCGGTGGCTTCGCGGCAGCAGCGCAAATAGCTCAATACGTCGTGCAGGTCATCGTCGGACAGGGTAGCCACGTCTTTCAGCGTGGCGGTAACGCGGCGCAGGTTGACGCGCCAAGCGTGCAGCAACTTCGGATCGTAGGGCTCTTCCAGCAGGCGCTTGCGCGATTCGGCGGCTTTGGTCAGATAGCCATCCAGGGTTTGCCGGATGCGATCGAATTCCGAAACTGTGCCCGGGCGGTTCCTGGCGGGAGCCGGCGATGCGCGCGATGGGGTGACGCGATGCTGGAGCCTGGCATTCATGCAGTGATTCCGGACGACCGGGACGTCTACTTTGCATCAAATTGTCATAATGCGCGAGCGGCCTCCCGCCGCACGCTCATGACAGAAAGGCCAGCACCTCAGCGCAGGATTGTTCGATTTTCAGGCTGAGCAGCGGATCCGCCCGGGTCTTGCCCATGTTCACCGCGGCAATCGGCTTGCCGTCGCGTGCGGCGGCGGCCGCAAACCGGTAGCCGGAGAAGACCATCAGCGACGAACCGACCACCAGCATGGCGTCCGCGTCGTTCAGCGATGTGATGGCGGCGTCAACGCGATCACGGGGCACGTTTTCGCCGAAGAACACCACGTCGGGCTTGAGGATGCCGCCGCAGTGCGGGCAGGGCGGCACCTTGAAGGACGAGAAATCACGGCCATCCAGGTCGGCATCGCCGTCCGGTGCATCACCCGCGTCGAGCATCGCCCAGTCGGGATTGAGTTCGACCAGCGCCTGCTGAAAGGTGTCTCGTGGCAAGCGCAGAGCGCAGTTCATGCAACGCACTTCATTCAGGCGTCCGTGCAGGTCGATCACCTGGCGGTGTCCGGCTGCTTGATGGAGTCCGTCGACATTCTGGGTGAGTAGTGCGGTAACACGACCCTGCTGCTCCAGTCGTGCCAATGCATGGTGCGTCGCGTTGGGTAGGGCGCGCCCGAAGCGGCGCCAACCCACCAAGCTGCGTGCCCAGTAACGTTGGCGCGTGGCCCGCTCACCCATGAAGGCTTGATAGGTCACCGGTTGCGGTCGTTTCCAACCGCCGTTGGCATCGCGGTAGTCCGGAATGCCCGAATCTGTGCTGCAGCCCGCGCCCGTCAGTACGAACAGGCGTGGATGCGCTTCGATAAATTCGCGCAGCCGCGCCTGATCCTGTGCGATATCGCGCATGGGTTCGATCGTAGATTCAGCGATGGTCGCGTCAGGCTGCAGCACGGCCTTGTAACTCCTCGATGGCCCCAGCGATGCCGCCAGGGCCTTCCACTTGTATGACGCGCGAGGCACGGTCGACAAAGTCGGTATCGGTTTCGTGCGCCCAGGTCACGTGGTAGGGCATATAAACGCCCCAGCCGCCCATCTCAACCACCGGCGCGATATCCGAGCGCAACGAATTGCCGACCATGGCGAAGTGCGCAGGCGTGAGCTGGAACTCTTCCAGCACGTTGCGGTAAGCGCGCTCGTCCTTCTCCGAAACAATCTCGATGCGATGGAACAGGTCTGCCAGCCCACTGCTCGCGACCTTCTGCTCCTGGTGGAACAAGTCGCCCTTGGTAATAAGCACCACGCGGTGATGTTGCGCAATGGCTTCCACCGCTGCACGAATCCCCGGCAGCAGGTCCACCGGATGCGCCAGTACCTGCTTACCCAGCTCGATGATGCGATGCAGGTCGGTCGCGCTGATGCGCTGCTCGGTGATGTCGATGGCCGATTCCAGCATGGATAGGGTCATGCCCTTTGCGCCGTAACCGAACAGCTTGATGTTGCGGCGCTCGGTGGCCAGCAGCCGGTCATGCACGTGCACATCGGCCAGATCCACGTACGCGCCGATAATGCGTTCGAATTCGCCGTGCGCCGACTGGTAATAGCCCTCGCTGTGCCACAGCGTGTCGTCGCCGTCGAAACCTACCAATTCAATCACGTTGCTCATCCATCCACCGCGCCAGACCAACCAGTCAGATGGGGGCATTTTCCCAGAAAACACCGGATTTGGACGGTGCTGCCGACCTGGGGCTGGCGACCTCGGCGTTCAGGACAGGGCGCCACGGGAAGAGGGGGCTGTACGTTGTTCGGCGTGTCCACACGCTGGTGGCCTCCAGACACCATGGCCGTGATGCAGGGCCGACCAGACCGGCAGTGGCGCCGGCGGCGGCAGATCGAGCGAGTGGTAGTCAGCGTCGGCGAAGACAATGCGGCCGTCCATCACGGTGAGCGTTGCCCTGATGTGCCGGATGTCTTCATCAGCGACGTCGAAATAGTCCTGTGTGAGCACGGCGAAATCCGCCAGTTGGCCGATGTCAATCTGCCCCTTGCGGCCATCCTCACCCGAGAACCAGGTATTGGCCCGAGTGTGCAGCGCGAGCGCCGTAGCTCGATCCAGCCGTTGTTCGGGGGGATACAGCGCGACGCCACCCAGCGTGCACCCCGTGACCAGCCAGGACAGCGTCACCCAGGGATCCATGCTTGATCGCTCTGTTCCGCCGGAGCCGACACCGATACGCAGGCCAGCGTCCAGCATGTGGCGTAGTGGCGGCGTCCGTGCGGCGGCGTGGTCGCCGTGTCGCTCGATGAAGTACTCCCCCTGATAAGCCATGTTGGGTTGCACACAGATGCCTCCGCCGAGACGGACCATCCGTGCGATCTGGTGGTCGTCGATCGTTTCTGCGCCGTCGATGAACCAGGGGACTGACTGCAGCGGCAGCTTTGCATCGATGCGTTCGAGTACGTCCAGCGCCATGCCTATGGTTTCGTCATAGCTGGCGTGCATGCGCCAGGGCCAATTGCGTGCGACCAGCCGGCTTATGACGTCCTCAAGATCAGCGGCCGCCTGGGCGGGAATGGGTGATGGCGGCTGGCGGAAATGGGTGTAATCCTGGGCGGCGTGCACAAGCACGCTGCCTGCACCGTTGAAACGGAATGCATCGTCGCCGTCGCGAGGCCGATGGATGGTGGACCAGTGCAGGTAGTCGGCGATCTCCGCTCCTGGCGTTTGGGCGGCCAGGTGATAGGCGACGCGCACGCTGAGTAGATGGTGCTGCGCCAGTTCTTCCACCGTGGCGTAGTCGCCCGGATAGCGCAGCTGTGGCGAGCCGGGATCGATCACGCTGGTGATGCCGAGGCGATTCAGTTCACGCATGAACTGGCGCGTGCTGTTGATCTGGTATTCGTGAGGAAGCTCGGGCGCGTGCGCGAGCGTCTGTTGAAATACCTCCGTGGACGGTGCTGCGATGAGCAACCCGGTGGGCGCGCCGGCAGCGTCCCACTCGATATGTCCGCCGGGTGGGTCAAGGGTGCTTGCATCGTAGCCGCACGCAGCCATAGCGGCACCGTTGAGCAAGGCGCGATCCTGCAGGTGCTGGATATAGACCGGCGTGGATGGCGCGATGCGATCGAGTTCGTCCAGTGTCGGTAGCCGGCGTTCGGCGAACTGGTGTTCGCAGAAACCGCCGATCACGGACACCCATTGCGGAGCCGGCGTGCGCCGCACTTGTTCAGCCAGTACGCGCAACGCTTCGTCCAGTGTCGGGATGCCATCCCAACGCAGTTGCTGGTTGTAGCCCAGGCCTGTGGCTATCAGCGGCAGGCAGGCATCGATCAAGCCGGGGATGACGCGGCGTCTTCCCGCGTCGATGACGATGGTCGCCGGACCGGCGAGCGCGCGTATCTGGCAATTGGTACCCACCGCAGCAATCCGGTTACCGCTGACGGCCAACGCCTGCACTTCGGGCCGATGCGCGACGCCGGTATGGATCTTCGCGTTGTGGACGATAAGCGTCGGATAGACAGCCATGGGTGTCGCCTTGATGCCAAACCACCCCCGCCCTCAGGTGTAAGCGCTGGCGTGTTTAGGCAGCGTCAAGCCGTTTGATCAGGGCGCCGCGTACGCGGATCGTTAGATTTCACGCAGTGCATCGCGGCGGAAACCGGGCATGTGCATATGCGCAAAAGTCATTTCCCGCCATGACAGGGGTTGGACAGCATCCATCTACTCGTTGGGAGGCGAGACCATGAACCGATCCGTGCCTGCAAACACCGTCAGTGTCTTTCGCCGTGCGCTAGTCGCGGGCGCACTGCTGTGCGCATGGCCGATGTGTTGTCTTGCGGACGGCTATGACTTCTACAGTAACTGGCCTACCCATGTGACGGCATCCGACGGTACGGATTTCGGGCTAGCCGTGCTTTATCAGTACGACGTCAACCAGTTCTCGCACGACAACGGAAAATTCGACGACGCCGGCACCAATCGTCGCCGTTACTTCGGCCTGTATCTGCGCAAGCCCGGTGTTTACGACGCGATCGCGCAGTACGACTTCCAGGCCAAGCAGTGGGCGGATGCCTTCGTGCGTTTCCGTAGCAGCGGTGTGATCGGTGAGGACGTGGGCAATTTTCGCTTTGGTTATTCCAAGACGCCCGTGGGTTTCGAAGGCGTAACCAGCAGCTCCGCCACCACCTTCATCGAAACCGCGCTACCCACGCAGGCAGTCTGGGAGGGGCGTCGTGCAGGGTTTGACTGGGCGCTGGTGCGGCCGCATTTCATCATCAACATAGGCGACTACTTCTGGCGCAAGGATTTCGACGGCAACAACCCGGGCCGCACCTGGGCCGGACGTGCGGCATGGATGCCACTCAATGCTCCCGGCAAGGTGCTGCATCTGGGCGTTTCCGCGTCGCGGGAGAAACTGGACTGGGCGGATGATGGAACGGTGCCACCGTCCGCACGGCTGCGCGCTCGTCCGGAGGATGGTCTATCGCCGGTTCGTCTGGTCGACTCGGGCAACCTGCCTTACAGCAAGAGCGTGAACCGCCAAGGTTTCGAATCATTATGGATCGAGGGGCCATGGTCGCTGCAGGGCGAGTACCTGAAGGCACAGGTCGACCGTTACCACGGCAAGCCCGACTATGACGCCAGCGGCTTCTATGTGTTTACGACCTGGACGCTGACCGGCGAGTCGCGTGCCTACAGCGATGGCAATGTCGCTGATCGCCGTTACAACGGCCGCGACCTGCAGGCCGTGCGGCCGACCCATGCGTGGGGTGCCGTGGAGTTAGCGGTGCGCTACAGCGAGTTGGACCTCAACGACGGGTCCATCACCGGCGGCAAGGAGCACGACTGGACGGCCGGCGCCAACTGGTACCTGGGCGAGCACCTGAAGCTGCAGACCAACTATGTGTGGGCTTTCAGTGACCGGGGAAATCTGAAGGTCGATCCGCACATTTTCGAAGTGCGCGCCCAGGTGTACTTCTGATGGATGTTGCTGGCGCTCCCGTGAGGGAGCGCCAGCAATGCGTGATCAATGCAGGCCGACTGTGTCGTGGGTGGCGTCGAAAATCTTTTGCGTGTCGTAGCCCACACCGTTCTTGAACACGTACGGCATGTGCTCGATGTCGGTGGTGGTCTTCGACGGATCGCCATCGATCACCACGAGATCGGCGCGCTTGCCCACCGCGAGCGTGCCCACCTCGGCATTGCGCCCGAGGTACTTCGCGCCGTTGTACGTAGCGATCTTTACCGCTTGCTCGAACGCGAAGCCGGCTTCGACCAGCAACTCGATTTGACGCTTGGATGAATAGCCTGGCACCACGCCGCCATAGCCGGTCGGGTCGGTGCCGGCAAGCAGCAGGCCGCCGGCGTCGGCGTATTGCTTCTCCATGCGGGCGAGCTTGAGGTAAGTCTCCGGCGTCATACGCCCCTTGCTGCTCTGCACCTTGTTCCAGGAAGCCTCGTACTGCGCGCGCACTTCAGGAAGCATCAGGTCCAGTGCGCCCTGAGGTGCCTTGGGGCGCCCGGGTACGAAGGTCTCGAAGACGGTCAGGGTGGAGGTGAGCGCCACATGGTGGTCGATCATGTCGCGCATCAGTGACTTCACTTCTGTGGAGTTCGCCTCGACTGCAGCAAGTGAATCGGACACGCCCGGGCTCTTGGGGCACTGATCCGGCTGCTTGTCCTTCACGAAATCGCTGGACACAAAGAATCCGTGCTCCAGATTGTCTATGCCCATGTCCACGGCTTCGCGATAAGTCACCGAACACAGGTGCGCTGTGACTTTGGCCTTGCGGGTATGCGCCGTATCGATCACGCGCTTCAATTCATCACGCGTGATCTGCATGTACGCCTTGTAGGAGGTGACACCTTCATCCGCCCAATAATTGACGGTGCGTTCGGCATCGTCGGGGCCGCTGAGTACGTGCACGGCGGGAATCGGCAGGCCGGGGCCGTTGAGGTAAGGGCCGGTCACGTCCATGTCCGGGCCGATCACCTTGCCTGCGTTGATGGCATCGCGCACGTTGATATCGGCATACGGCATCATCGAGCCCGCCGTGCGCATCGTGGTGGTGCCGCCCGCGAGATAGAGGCGCGGAAAGCTGTAGCTCATCTCGTTGTACTCGACGCCACCGGCTGGATAGAACATGTGCTCGTGCACCATCACAAAGCCTGGCATCAGGGTCTTGCCTTGAGCGTCGATGACCTTGGCGTTCTGCGGCACCTTTACTTTGCTGCTCCTGCCGAGCGCGGTGATGCGGCCCTTGTCGATCACCAGCGTCTGGTCGCGCATGGCCTTTGCGCCGGTACCGTCCACGACGGTGGCGTGGATGAAGGCGACCAGTGGCTGGTCGTAGGCAACGAAATCTTTGTCCGACGGCGGCTTGCTATCAGCCGCCGAAGCGGATGCCGTGACCTGCAGGCCAGCGAAGGCAAGGGTGAATAGCGTGCGTTTCAGCGTCATGGATGCTCCCCCATCTCAAACGTAGGGAGCATCCTGCCAGTCACGTTGCCGGACGATCAACCCGCTTCGAGCAGCGCCACCGTGCCCTGGCCGCCATCGGCGCAGATGCTGACGATGCCAAGCGTGCCAGCAGGCATCGCCGCGAGCTCTTTCACCGCCTGACTCAGGATGCGCGCGCCGGTGGCGCCGAATGGATGGCCGATGGCGAGGCTGCCGCCGTTGGGGTTCACGCGATCGCGTGGGAAGGGGCCGAAGTCGCGGTCCACGCCCGCTTTACGGGTAAGAAACTCGCGGCTTTCCAGTGCCGCCATATGGAACAGCACCTGCGCGGCGAACGCCTCGTGGATTTCCCACAGCGCCACATCGTCGTAGCGTAGTCCGTGCCGCGCCAGCAGCTTGGGAATGGCGAATGCGGGAGCCATCAGCAGACCTTCGATGCGGAAATCGACCGCGGCAATTTCCCAATCCACCAGCTTCACGCGCGGCACGTGCGAGGGAATGCGGCCAAGTCCTTTTTCACTGGCGACCCACAGACCAGCTGCGCCGTCAGTCAGCGGCGAAGAATTGCCCGCAGTCAGCGTGCCTTGGCCGCTGGTGCGGTCAAAGGTGGGTGGGAGCTTGGCGAGCTTCTCAAGCGAGGAGTCGGCTCGAGCAATGCTGTCGCGCCGGAACTCGCCGACGGGAATAACCAAGTCATCGAAGAAGCCGTTGTTCCACGCCGCTACCGTGTGCTGGTGGCTGGCCAGTGCCAAGGCGTCCTCGTCTTCGCGGCGCAGGTGCCAGTCCTTGGCGGTGATCTCGGTGTGCTCGCCCATGCTCAACCCCGTCGTGCGGTTCACGATGCCGGGGATATACAGACTGACATCGCCCAGTTTCAGCGACAGTGCGTGCGAAACCTTCTCGCCGAGCGAGCGGGCCTTCTGGAACTGGCGAATCCAATCGGACAGGCGCTGCGGCAAGCCCAACTGCACGCGGCTGAGGCTATCCACACCGCCCACCAAGGCGAGCTGCAGGCTGTCATCGTCCAGCATGCCGGCGGCTTCGATCATGCCGATCATGCTGGTGGAGCAGGCCATGATGGTGGAGAAGGCGGGAATGGTGGCCGGAGCACCGGCGTCCATCAGCACTTCACGCGCGATGTTGCTCCAGGTGAGGTTGGGCACCACCGTGCCCCAGGCGGCGAAATCGGGGCGCTGACCATCGGGCAGACTGGCCAGCATGCGTTGCACCACGGGCACCGATAACGCGATGGCGTCGTAGGAGGCGAGTGCGCCATCCACCTTGGCGAAGGGCGTGCGCAGGCCAGAGGCCAGCCAGACGGGACGACCGTAACGTGATTTCAGCGACATGGATGTGTCCTGACGATGCGGTTGAGGAAATCAGGCGGGGAAGTTTTGCCAGACCGCGCCCTCGGGCGCGCCACGGCCGAGCTTGTCCGGCGGCGGATCAGTAGCGGCTACGAATTCGAGCGACACAGAATTAATGCAGTAGCGCTGGTAACTCGGCGGCGGGCCGTCGTCGAACACGTGGCCCTGATGACTGCCGCAGCGTGCGCAGCGGATCTCCGTGCGCACCATGCCGTAGCTGGCATCGCGCACGTAATTGAGGTGTGTGTCGTCGAAGGGAGTAGTGAAGCTGGGCCAGCCGGTGCGGCTGTCGAACTTCGCGCCGGCCAGGAACAGCGGTAGGCCGCACAGGCGGCAGCCGTAAACGCCCGCGCGCTTCTCCGTCAGCAGTACGCCGCAGAACGGCGACTCGGTGCCATGGTCCAGCAGCACCTTACGCTCATCGGCGGTCAGCGTCGCGGCAAGGGCGTCGAATTGCTGCGGAGTAGGCGGGGACAGGTCGAAGGTAGAGCGATGGCTCACGGCGTGATCTCCTCGGCAACGACTCCGGGGCGGACGCCCGGGAGTCCTCATAGTCGGGGCGATTGCGCCCGGCTCAAGGGGCTATCGCTGGCGCTCGCGAGCTTCTTCCTCTTGCACTGTGAGCACCGACTCGGGGCGAGCCTCCAGTCGCGCCTTCGGTATCGGGTCGCCGCTTTCGTCCGATACCCCATAGGTGCCTTCGTCGATCTTCTCGAGGGCGCGCTGGATGTCGGCTACCCGCTGGTCGTCCACGTCGTGTTGCGCCTGGCGTACTTCTTCCTGCGCCAGGCTCTGCGCCTCGTCTTCGAACTCCTCCGCCTCGTCGCCGTGTTCTTCGGTGAAGGCACGCTTGCGCGCATTGACGTCGAGTTCGCCGCCCAGCACCTGCCGGCGTAGAGCCTCCAGGCGCTTGCGCTGTTGGGCGATGAATTCGGGGGTAAGGGCAGGGGCTGCGGACATGGGAAACGACTCCGTAAGAAAGGAATGCCCGGAGCTATCGCACATGGCTCGTTCGCGCGTGGTGAAGGGGCTGCGTGCTGACCCGCCAGGGCGGGTCAGCACGGTACGCTTACCAGCGATAGGCCACCTTGCCGTACACATAGGCGCCATTGAAGCCGAACGGCGAAAACACCGAGTACGGCAGTGTGCCATTGTTGTCGTTGGCTGGGATTACCCGATCGGGGTATGTGTTGAACACATTGTCGCCGCCGAGGGTGAAGGTCCAGCGGTCGAGGTTGTAGTTCACCGCAAAATCAAAGATCCATTTCGCGCCGAAGGTCTGATCCAGCGCAGCCGTGGTGGAGTTATAGGACACAAAGCTGCCATAACGCGTCGCTGTGCCGTTGAAACTCCAGTGGCCAAGGCTGTAGAGCTCGTTGAGGATGAGCTTACTGCGCGGCGTCGTATCGGCCAGCAGGCCGTACTGGTCGCGCCGGTCGATACGCTTGAGGTTCACGCCGAGCTGATTGAGGATGGCCGGATTGGCCTTGATGTCGGTGACCTTGTTCTTGTTGTAGTTGTAACTCAGTGTGCTCTGCAGCGTGCCGGCGTCACCGAAGTCGCTCAGGTAACTCGTCACCAGATCGATGCCGCGCGTACGCGTGTTTACCGCATTGGTGAAATAGGCGATGCCGCTGTAGTTGGTGGCAGTGACGCCGTTGGCCGCAAGGTAGGACTGCACCGTCGGCGAGGTCGTCGCCAGGTTGCTGGACAGGGTGATGCGGTTGTCGATGGTGATCTGGTAGATGTCTACGCTCAGGTTGAGCGCATCGACCGGGTTCCACACCGCGCCCAGCGTGTAGTTGTGTGACTTCTCCGGCTCCAGCGGTTGGGCGCCGAGCAAGGTGCCGATCTCGCTGTTCACGGGCACCAGGCCGGTATTGTAGATGCCGGCCGGCAGGTGCAGCGAATTGCCCGCACCGTAATAAAGTGAAGATGTGTACGAGTAATGCTGCTGCGCCAATGACGGCGCGCGGAAGCCGGTGGACGCACTGCCGCGCAGGGCGAAGCGATCGGTAAAGTCAAAGCGGCCCGCGAGCGCGCCGGACGTGGTGTTGCCGAAGTCGCTGTAATCCTCGTGGCGCAGGGACAGCGAGGTGCTAAAGCGATCGGTGAGGTTGGATTCGAGGCTGACATACTCAGCCACATCATGGCGGCTGTAGGAGCCCGCGTCAGTAGGTTGATACCCGCCGAAGCCCTGGGCGCCGCCGGAGACGCCCGACCTGCCGGTGTACCACGAGGTCAGGTCGCCCGCATCGATCGCATAGGTCTGGCGCAGGTACTCCGCGCCGAACGCCAGCGTCACCGGGTTGGGCAGCCAACTGGTCGAGAACTCCTTGGCGATGTCCACATCGAACGACTGCTGCGCCGCCTTGAGGATGCCGTCGTGAAACTCGGTGGGGCTGTAGCCGAAATCATGCAGGAAGGCGCGATTGACGCTGTTTTCCGTGGCGTACGACACACGGTTGCCGCCGTAGTTGCCGCTGATGTCCCAGCGCCAGCCGCTTTCTGTCTTGCCACGGATGCCCACCACCAGCGATCGATCGGTGGAATCGGCGTGCTCCAGCGGCAGGTAGCCGTTCGGGTAGAGCGACGGCACCGAGTTGCTGTTCGCCAGGTTGCGGAAGAACGCCGGTGAGGTGGTGTTGCGGTCACTGTAGTGGCCGAACGCGTAGAGCTGAACGTTGGGCGTGAGGTCGAACTGCGCGTTCACGAACAGGTTGTGGTCTTTCACCGCCGGGTCACCAAAGCGCTGCGTGGTCCCCTCCCAGGGGCGCGTGCGGTTGGGTTGCGAGCGATTGGTGTAATCCTGGTTGCCGTCCTGCAGCGTGAAACGGATCCAGCCCTTGTCATCGCTCAGTGGCAGCGCAAAGTTGGCCGAGCCCTGCCACTGGCGGCCGTCGCCTGCAGAGTATTGGCCACCGCTCAGGTCGACCTCGCCGCCTTGCGCGCCCTTCTTGAGCACGACGTTGATCACGCCGGCGATGGCGTCCGAACCGTATTGCGCGGACGCGCCATCACGCAGCACCTCGATGTGATCGATGGCACCGATGGGAATGGTGTTGAGGTCCACCGCTTGCGAACCGCGGCCGAGCACACCGTTGGTGAGCAGGATGGCGCCGGGATGCCAGCGCTTGCCATCCACCAGCACCAATACCTGGTCCGGCGACAGGCCGCGCAATTGGGCGGGGCGTTGCGAATCCGCGGTGTCGGACGCCGAAGGCCGCGGGAAGGTCAGTGACGGGATGATGCGGGCGAGTGCCGTGGTCAATTCCGTGGTGCCGGTCTGTTGCAGTGTCTGCGCCGAGACAACGTCAATCGGTGTGAGCGAGCTGCTCTCCGTCCGGTTGTCCGCACGCGTACCGGTGACAATCACGGTGCTGAGTTTCTTGGCGTTGTCAGTGGTCGGTGCAGGCGTCGCGTCCTGCGCGGAGGCCTGCGAAAGGATGGAAAGAAGCGCAACGGCGAGGATGCTTGGCGCGGCCTTAAGGCCGACGGCGTTCTTATGCATGTAGTGGGTTCCCCAGTCGAAAGAAGAGCAGTGACGCAATGCAGCAATTGCAGGCTAATAGCGTTTGTAAGTTCTAGTCAACAGCGGTATAGACGTCTAAACATGTCCAATGACTATTGGTTTTCAGCTCATAACCTCAGGGCATGAGCACCTCGGCCGCAGCAGGCCCGTTGGGCGAGTAGGGCGACAGCCAGGGGACAGTCAGAGGGGTGCCTGGCGTTGGGGTGATGGATGTCGCCTGGCGCTAGTTGCTGATTTCAAACGACTTCACGCGACATTGATGCTTGGCTGAACGACCCTATATTGTGCGGATCCCTGGACAGGGTGGATTGGTGGACCCCGTCCGGTTGGCAGGTACCTTCATTCAAGGCGGAACCCATGGCACGTAAGAAGTCGCTTCAGCTGTATCGGAACATTGGCATCATTGCGCACATCGATGCCGGTAAGACCACGACGACCGAGCGCATCCTGTACTACACGGGAAAGAAGCATCAGATCGTTGACGTGCATGACACCAAGGACGGCAAGGGTTCCACCACCACCGATTACCTGGAGCAGGAGCGCAAGCGCGGCATCACCATCCAGTCGGCGGCGGTGTCCACAGAGTGGAAGGGTCACCAGATCAACTTGATCGATACGCCAGGCCACGTGGACTTCACCATCGAGGTGAACCGTAGCCTGCGCGTGCTCGACGGCGCAGTCGTCGTGTTTGACGGCGTGGCGGGCGTGGAGCCGCAAACGGAAACCAACTGGCGTCTGGCTGACCAGTACAACGTGCCGCGCGTGTGCTACGTCAACAAGATGGACCGCACGGGCGCCAATTTCGAGCACTGCGTGAAAGGCATTCGCGAGCGCCTCGGCGCCAACGTACTGCTGTGCCAGGTGCCGCTGGGCAGCCATGACGAGTTCATTGGCATGGCCGACCTGGTGGCCGGCGTGGGCTATATCTGGAAGGGCGACGACAAGGACAGCCCCTGGGATACCGTGCCGCTCGATGAGATCGCCGGGCGTGTGACGTTCTCCGAGGCCGGTGACCAGGCCTGGGTCGCCAATCTGGCGAAGCTGCGCCAGGAAACGTTGGAATACGCCTTGGCGATGGATGACGAAGCCTTCGATCGCCTGATCGAAACGGGCGAGTTCGACCCTGAAAAGCTGAAGGAATGCATCCGCAAGGGCTGTGTGTCCGGCAAGCTGGTGCCGGTATTCTGCGGCTCCTCGTACCGCAACAAGGGCGTGCAGCAGTTGCTGGATGGCGTGATCGACTATATGCCGTATCCGGGCGAGAACGGCGGCATTGCGCTGGTTGACGAAGACGGTCACGTAACCGGCGAGCAAGGCGTAGTGGATGAAGCGCCGGCTCGCGTGTTGGCCTTCAAGGTGATCAACGACCAGTTCGGCACGCTTACCTTCTGCCGCGTTTACTCGGGCGTGGTCAGCAAGGGTGACACCTTGCTCAACGTGACGCGCGGCAAGAAGGAGCGCATTGGCCGCATCGTAGAGGTGCAGGCGAATGCCACCAAGGAAATCGACGAAGCACGCGCAGGCGATATCGTCGCTTTCGTTTCGCTCAAAGAAACGGAAACCGGAGACTCGCTGTCGGACCCGGCGCATCCTGCGCTGCTCGAACGCATGCGCTTCCCTGATCCGGTCATCAGCGTGTCGGTCGAGCCCAAGACCCGCAACGACGTCGATAAGCTGTCGTCGGCGCTCTACAAGATGGTCAAGGCCGACCCTTCATTGCGGCTGGAGATGGACAAGGAAACCGGGCAGACCGTGCTCAAGGGCATGGGCGAGCTGCATCTGGAAGTGACCATCGACCGCATGCGCACCGAGCTTGGCGTGGACGCGACGATGGGTAAGCCCAAGGTCAGCTTCCGCGAGGCCTTTGGTCGCACGGTCGAACATACCTATACGCACAAGAAGCAATCGGGCGGCTCCGGCCAGTTTGCCGAAGTCACCATGGTGTTCGAGCCGCTGGCGACCGGTGGCGGTGTCGTGTTCTCCGATGAGATTGTCGGTGGCCGCGTGCCACGCGAATACATTCCGGCAGTGGAGCACGCGGTAGATGTCGAGTCGCGCGAAGGCCAGGTGGCCGGCTACGAAGTGGTGGACTTCAAGGCGCGCCTGATCGACGGCAAGTACCACGACGTCGATTCGTCCGCGCTCGCGTTCGAGATAGCGACGCGCCAGTGTTTCCGCGAGGCCCAGCGGCTGAGCAAACCCAAGCTGCTTGAGCCGGTGATGCGGTTGGAAGTGTCGATGGAGCCCGATTACCTGGGCGACGTTATCGGCGACATCAATCGGCGACGTGGCACGGTGAATGAGCAAGGCCAACGTGGCACGCAGGCATTCGTGCAAGGCTTTGTGCCGTTGGCGGAAATGTTCGGCTACATCAACTTCCTGCGTTCGGCCACGCGAGGCCGTGGCACGTTCACCATGGAGTTTGACCACTACGAGGAAGTGCCCGCCAATCTGGTGGACACGTTAATGGAGAAAGAGGCGAAGTAATGCCTCAACGCTTACGCCGTGAGCCGTTTCGCGCTCACGGCGTGGTGTTCTACTCCGATCGGTAGGCCGCGCGGCAAGGGATGCTCAACAGCCATTCTGTGCCGCGTGGGTGCGCACGCCTCAGGGTCAGTTTGGCGCCCAGTCGCTGCGCACGTTCGCGCATGCCGACAATGCCCCAATGCCCGGCTTGTGCGGCGGAACGCACGATGGCTTCGTCCATGCCGGTGCCATCGTCGGTAATGCGTATACGCAACTGGTGCACTTGATGATCCACGTGGACCTCGACGTGTTTCGCCTGCGCGTGGAGAAAGGCATTGCGGATTGCTTCGCGGACGATGTCGATGATTTCGTCGCGTGCGCTGGGTAGCAATCTGCGTGGCTTGCCTTCTGCCGTGAGGCGGAAGGCTACGTGGGGATAGAGCGAGGCCAGATCCTCACCCACGGCGAGAATCGACTGCACCGGCTCATTGTCCTGCGGACCATCGCCACGCAAGGCGATAATCTTGCCGCGCCCCTCGATCACCATTTGCCGGGCCTGCTCGATGGCGGTATTCAACGCGTCTCCATGGGCCTGGTCGCGCACCGGGCGGGCCATCAGGGCTTGCAGTCGCAGTAGCAGGCCTTGCACACCCTGGAGCAGGGTGTCGTGGATTTCGCGCGCGATACGTTCGCGCTCGTTCATGCGTTCCATCAACTGCAGATGCACCCGGTCGGCGGCCAGGCGTGTGCGCCACAGGAAGAATGCGGCGATCAGCGTGACGATAACGACGATGCACAGCGCGTAAAACCAGCGTGCCTGATAGAACCATGGCGCAATGGTCAGGCGGGTTTCGGCGCCCTGCATGTTCCACACGCCATCGTCGTTGGCCGCGATCACGTGGAAGCGATAAGTGCCGGGAGCGAGGTTGGAATAGAACGCATCGCGGCGGTTGCCTGCGTCCTGCCAGCCCGCATCCACGCCATCCAGCCGATAACGGAAGCGCACGCGATCCGGTATGGCGAGGCTCGCCGCGCTGTACTGCACCTGCAGGTTGGTCGTGCCCTTGGGTAGGTCGATTTGACCGGCTGCAGCGTAGTGTCTGCCGTTGGCGATGACCGATGCGATATCGACGGGCGGCGGCAACAGGTTGCTGCCGAGTTCGTCGGGATCAATCCAGGCCGGGCCCTGATTGGTCAGGAACCACAGATGCTGAAGGTCATCCACGACAGCCGTCGGAACGACCGCGGCCTGCTTCGCGATGCCCGGCAACCCGTCGCGGTAGTCGAACAAGCGATAGGCCGGCGCGTGATCGGGCTGATCGAAGCTGGTGGCGGCCTCGGCTGCATCAAGGCGCAGTACGCCCTTGCCGGTGTTCAGCCAAATGTCTCCGCTGGACGTGCGCACGATGCCGGTAATGCCGCTGAACGCGTCGTTGTCGGCCACGGACATGGTCGCGATCGGGCCATCGCGCCATCGCGCCAGCCCGTGTTCGCCACCGATGAGTACGTCGCCGCTGCCGGCTTTGATCGAGGTGACCGTGCCCACGTGCAGACCGTTGGCGGCCGTGTAGAGCTGGGCGGAATGATCGTCAAGGCGCACCAGACGATCATCGGCGTAACCGATCCACAACGCGCCGCGGTTGTCGCTGGCAAGCGCCGTGGGCGTATCGTCGATCAATGCTCGCGTCGGAATGACCTGTTGCCACTGTCCCTGCCGGAGTCGATAAAGACCGTGTTCGGCGAGCGCGAGCCAGAGCTGATCCTGGTTGTCGAGCGCGAAGGCATTGACGCGTGTGAGGTCCGACGAAACCGGCCACTCGGTGCTGTCGATGGATTGTCCGTGCAGGCGATAGAGCTTGTTTCGGCCGACCATCCACAGGTCGCCGGCGTGGTTGAACTGCATGCCGCTGGTGTCGTGCAAATCGCTGCGCACGACCTTGTCGCCGTTGCCGTCGGAACGGTACAGCGTGCCGCCATTGGCAACCCACATCACGCCTGATGCATCGACGGCCATCGCGTAGTCGGCGGCCATGCCGAGCGGGACCTGTCCGGGCACCTGGAAACTGTTGCGATGGAAGCTGGCCAAGCCCATGTTCGTGCCGGCCCAGATCGTGCCTTCGGCGTCCTGCAGCAAGGGCACGGCGCGCTCGGAAACGAGTCCGCTGGCCTTGCCGATGACTTCGGCTAGATCCTGTGCGCGCAAGGAGCGGCCCGTGGCCAAGTGCTCCACATCGGCGACGCGATAGATGCCACCGCGATCGACCAGGGTGCCCCACAGGTTGCCGTAGCGATCGAACAGCAGGCGATTGGCCCAGGCAAAGTCTGTGTCACCCGGGCGTTCCGTGGCGGTGACGCTGGGGTGATCGGGCGTAAGGCCGGGCAGGGCGCGGGTGCCATGGTCGTGATCGGACAACCACAGCGTTCCATCCGGCGCCTGCGCCACGATGCCGTACTTGGCCATGCTCACATGGGTCGGCTGGAAACGATGTTCGCCGGGGCGAAGAAACATCAACGATTCGCCCGTGGTCACCCACAGCGTGCCGTCGCGCGCGGTGATGAGCCAATCGGCGCGATGTGAAGGGTAACCCCAGTCGGCACCTACGGTCCGCCACTGGCTGCCGTCAAAATGGGCAAGGCCACCTTCCGTTGCGGCCCAGACAGTCCCATCGCTCGTCTGCGCAAACGCCAACACCAAGCCGGGCGGGAAGTCCTTGCCGGGCGCGTATTGCCGGAGGTGTCCCGCCCGCAGCTCGCTCGCGCCGCCGTAATAAAAGCCGAGCCACAGCGAGCCATCGTGCAAGGAGCTCATCGCGGTGATGTCGTTGGAGCGGAAACGCTCGCCGTCAGCTGGCTGAAAGCGTTCGAAACGAAATCCATCGAAGCGGTATAGGCCGCTGCCAGTACCCAGCCAGAGGTAACCACCCTTGCTCTGCGACATGGCCCAGATATCGGCAGGCGTGCCGGTTTCCGTGGTCCACAGCCGGCGACGAAAGCCCGGTGAATCACTGGCATGGGCGGTGAGCAGCACGCTCGCCGTCAACAGCGCTGCGCCAAGATAGCGCGCAACGTGACGGACGAAGGCCGGCCATCCGAGCATCGTCATAGGTAGTCCATGTGAGCCTGGCCGGTGATATCCGGCGGCGATGCGTGCAGCATATCGCCACGGGACATGCAGCCATAGGTGTTGCGCGGCGAACACAGAATCACCCGATTGGGCATTGCTCAGCATGGTGTCGCGCCAGCTATAGTTCGAGCCGTTACCCCCGGCCGGTCTCCCCGCGCCTGCCGATGAGGTCCGCCCAGTCATACGTCGAGGGACCATATCGTGACAGTTGGTGCGACACGCATCCGGGTCCTGATCGCCGACGATCACCCGATCATGCGCGACGGCATCGTCGCGGCGATCGAGAGCGCACCCGACATGGACGTGGTGGGGCAGGCGGCTGACGGCGCGGAAGCCATCGTGCGCTACCGCGAACTGCGCCCGGACGTAGCGCTGGTCGATCTGCAGATGCCGGGCGTGGATGGCCTGCAAGCCATTTCAACGCTGGGCGCCGAGTTTCCGGACGCGCGGATCATCGTGCTCACGTCCTATCCCGGCGATGCCCGCGTGAAGCGCGCGTTGACGTTTGGCGCCAACGCCTATCTGCTGAAGACGGCCACGCGCGATGAAATCCTTGCCGGCATCCGTTCGGTCATGGGTGGGCGGCGCGTGATGGCGGTGGAAGTGGCGGGAGACATCGCCTCCCATGCATGGTCGGAAATGCTGAGTGATCGCGAGCTCAGCGTATTGCGGCTGGTAGCGACGGGCCATACCAACAAGCGTATCGCCGACATTCTTTGCGTCTCCGAAGACACGGTGAAGGCGCGACTGAAGAACATCATGACCAAGCTGGGCGCACTCGACCGCACACATGCGGTGACGTTGGCGCGCAATCGCGGCTTCTTCGACGGCTGATTCCGTCGCTCCCCTGTAACACGCAAGACACACTTTCCGCGTCACACGCGGCGTGGCTGCGTCTGCGTTTTCTTCCAAGGCATCAACTACCTGATCGGGTAGGCAAGATTTGCCGCGATTGGGATACCTAGTTGGCGCGTAATGGGAAGAATGTCAGTGGGCGGCGAGGGCAC
This sequence comes from Dyella sp. AD56, assembly GCF_002878475.1. Taxonomy (NCBI): domain Bacteria; kingdom Pseudomonadati; phylum Pseudomonadota; class Gammaproteobacteria; order Lysobacterales; family Rhodanobacteraceae; genus Dyella; species Dyella sp. AD56. Next base: position 67,245 of record NZ_NRDP01000033.1, on the reverse strand, counting down.
TCGCAGGCCCGACAGACCCCACCACTTCCGTCACGCGCGCATGGCTCTACGCAGGATACGGTTCGCCGCAGCCTGATGTGCCGCGCTCGACGGATTCATCGGGAGAGCCCGTGTGTCGATGATCGATCAACGTCCGGAGATCGACTCCGCCAAGCGCGTCTTTTCTGGCGGCATGGCGACGGCATCGGCTGCACTGGCGCTGCCCGTGATCGGGCGAGCGCGTCTTCCTATCCCTCACATGGAAAAATCAACATGAGCTCGATCACCACCAAAGACGGCACCGAGATCTACTACAAGGATTGGGGGCAGGGGCAGCCCGTCGTGTTCTCGCACGGTTGGCCGCTGTCCGCCGATGCGTGGGATGCGCAGATGTTCTTCCTCAGCTCGCAGGGCTTCCGCACCATCGCGCACGACCGTCGTGGCCATGGCCGCTCCAGTCAGCCCTGGAATGGCAACGACATGGACACCTATGCCGATGACCTCGCCGCGCTGATCGAGAAGCTGGACCTGAAGAACATCGTGCTGGTCGGCCATTCGACGGGTGGCGGCGAAGTGGCGCATTACATCGGCCGTCATGGCAACGCACGCGTCGCGAAGGCGGTGCTGATCGGTGCGGTGCCGCCGATCATGGTCAAGACAGCCAGCAATCCCGGTGGCCTGCCCATCGAGGTGTTCGACGACATTCGTGCAAAGACGCTGGCCGATCGCTCGCAATTCTTCAAGGACTTGTCCGGCCCATTCTTCGGCGCCAATCATCCGAACTCCAACGCTACCCAGGGCATGCGCGACTCGTTCTGGATGCAGGGCATGATGGGCGGCTTGAAGGGCCTGTATGACTGCATCAAGCAGTTCTCGGAAGTGGATTACACCGACGACCTGAAGAAGATCGAGGTGCCCACGCTGGTGATTCATGGCGACGACGACCAGATCGTGCCGATCGATCACGCAGGCCGTCTGTCCGCCAAGATCGTCAAGCACGCCACGCTCAAGGTTTATCCCGGCGCACCGCATGGCCTGACGGCCACGCACCAGGAGCAGGTCAACAAGGATCTGCTCGAGTTCATCCGTTCCTGACCCTCCCGAGGCGCGCCGGCAGCTTCAAGCCGGCGTGCCCTTTATTCGCATCCTGGAGTACTCCCATGTCCATCACCGCCACGCCGACCCCGGGCAAGCAACTGATCACCCCGACGGATCACACGCTGATCCTGATCGACTTCCAGTCGCAGATGTCGTTTGCCACGCACTCGATCGATCCCACCGTGTTGCGCAACAACGCGGCGCTGGTTGCGAACGCGGCGGCCAGCTTCAAGGTATCTACCATTTTGACCACGGTGGCCGAGAAGACCTTCTCCGGCCCGATGTATAGCGAGATCACCGATCCGTTCCCGGGCCAGGCGCTGCTGGATCGCACATCCATGAACACCTGGGAAGACGCTGCGGTGATCAAGCGCGTCAATGCGATCGGCAAGAGCCGTTTGGTGCTGGCTGGCCTGTGGACCTCGGTGTGCATCGTCGGCCCGGCGCTGTCGGCGCTGGATCAAGGCTTTGAGGTCTATGTGATTGCCGACGCGTGCGGCGACGTATCGGCCGAGGCACACAACCGCGCCATCGAACGCATGATTCAGGCGGGTGCTCGCCCGATGACGTCGCTGCAGTACCTGCTGGAACTCCAGCGCGACTGGGCACGCACCGAAAGCTACGACAGCACCACGGATATCGCCAGGCGCTTCGGCGGTTCCTATGGGCTTGGCATTACCTACGCCAAGAGCATGTTCGGGGCCCACGAAGGCTGATTGCCGGGCGCCTCTGGAGCATGGCCATGAAAATCTACGTGATCTCGCTAGCTGCCGGCGTATTGGTCGGCGTCATCTACGCCCTGTTGCAGGTCCGCTCGCCAGCGCCGCCCCTGGTGGCGCTGGTGGGTCTGTTGGGTATTTTGTGCGGAGAGCAGTTGCCTCCGTTGGTGAAGAGTGTCCTGCATCGCCAGGCTCAGCCGACCGCCTGGCTGCGCGAGCAGGTCAAGCCGCATATGTGCGGTGAACTGCCCACGGCTCACCATGCCGCGCGCAAGAGCGACTCCACGGAGCAGAAGTCATGACCGCCGGCGACAACACACCCGATCTGATTCTTCATGGTGGACGCATCACCACGCTTGATCGCGGACTGCCCGAGGCACAGGCGGTGGCTATCGCCGATGGCCGCTTCGTGTCCGTGGGGCGCGATGCCGAGGTCATGCCGCTGGCGGGGCCGCGCACGCGCGTGATCGACCTCAAAGGTCAACGCGTTTTGCCGGGCTTGATCGACAATCACCTGCACATCATCCGCGGTGGCCTCAATTACAACCTGGAGTTGCGCTGGGATGGCGTGCGCTCGCTCGCCGACGCCATGGCCATGCTCAAGCAGCAAGTGGCGATTACGCCGGCACCGCAATGGGTGCGCGTGGTGGGTGGCTTCACCGAGCATCAGTTTGCCGAGAAGCGGCTGCCGACCATCGACGAACTCAACACTATTGCACCGGATACGCCGGTGTTCCTGCTGCACCTGTACGACCGCGCCATCCTCAACGGTGCGGCCCTGCGTGCGGTGGGCTATACCAAGGACACGCCGGAGCCGCCGGGCGGGCAGATCATGCGCGATGGCGCCGGCAATCCCACCGGCCTGCTGCTGGCCAAGCCGAACGCTGCGATCCTGTATGCGACGTTGGCGAAAGGGCCGAAACTGCCGTTCGACTACCAGCTCAACTCCACGCGCCACTTCATGCGCGAGCTGAATCGCCTGGGCGTCACTGGCGCCATCGATGCGGGTGGCGGCTTCCAGAATTACCCCGACGACTACGCCGTCATCGAGAAGCTCGCGGCAGAAAACCAGCTGACCATTCGCCTCGCCTACAACCTGTTCACGCAGAAGCCGAAGCAGGAGAAGGAAGACTTTCTCAACTGGACGAGTAGTTCGAAGTACAAGCAGGGCGACGATTACTTTCGCCACAATGGCGCGGGTGAAATGCTGGTGTTTTCGGCAGCGGACTTCGAGGACTTCCGTCAGCCACGCCCGGACATGCCGCCGCAGATGGAAGGTGAGCTGGAAGAGGTCGTGCGTGTGCTGGCGGAAAATCGTTGGCCTTGGCGCATGCATGCCACCTATGATGAAACGATCAGCCGCTCGTTGGATGTGTTCGAGAAGGTCAATCGCGACATCCCGCTGCAGGGACTCAACTGGTTCTTCGACCACGCGGAAACCATTTCCGAGCGCTCTATCGACCGCATTGCCGCGCTGGGCGGCGGCGTGGCAGTGCAGCATCGCATGGCGTATCAGGGCGAGTACTTCGTCGAGCGTTATGGCCCGGCCGCCGCGCAGGCAACGCCACCGGTGAAGCGCATGTTGGAAAGGGGCTTGCGCACCTCGGCGGGCACCGATGCCACGCGTGTGGCGTCGTACAACCCGTGGGTGTCGCTGTCCTGGCTGGTGACTGGCAAAACGGTTGGCGGACTGAGCTTGTATCCACGCAGCAACTGCCTTGATCGCGAGACGGCGCTGCGCATGTGGACCGAGAACGTCACGTGGTTCTCCAATGAGGAGGGCAAGAAGGGCCAGATCAAAGCGGGGCAGCTCGCCGACCTGATCGTGCCCGATCGCGACTTCTTTGCTTGCCCCGAAGCGGATATCGCCGACACCACCTCGGTGCTCACCATCGTCGGTGGCCGCGTGGTTTACGGCAGCGGCGGTTTCTCTTCGTTCGAGGATGTGACCGTACCGCCGGCGATGCCCGAGTGGTCGCCGGTGCGGACCTATGGCGGATACGGTGCCTGGGCGCAGCGGCGAAACGTGGCGCCGGCCGTGCCGGTCGCAGCTTGCGCCTGCAATCACGGGTGCTCGGTGCATGGTCACGATCACGTCGGTGCGTGGTCGAGTCGTTTGCCGGTATCGGACCTCAAGTCGTTCTGGGGCGCACTGGGTTGCGCGTGCTGGGCGGTGTGACCATGGCCGCCGCGATATCCTCATTGAAAGGTTGGCGGGAGCGTTTTGTTTCGCCATTCGTGCACTGGCTGGCCTTGCTCGGCCTGTGCGCGGCTTACCTGCAGGGTGGGTTACAGAAAGCCTGGGATATCCCGGCGGCCATCGCCGAAACGGCCCACTTCGGAATGTCGCCAGCGGGACCAGTGACGTTCGCAGTGATCGTGCTGGAACTCGGCGCGTCGCTGGCCATTCTCAGCGGACGCGGACGCTGGGTGGGAGCATTGCTGCTCGCGGCCTTCACGCTGGCTGCAACCTTCATGGCCAATCGTTTCTGGGCGGCGCCGGCCGCAGGGCGATTTGGCGTGACGAACGCTTTTTTTGAACACCTCGGCTTGGTCGGTGGCTTCCTGCTGGTGGCATGGCATGACTTGCGCGACCGGGCGACACCTTCTTCATCCGCTGGTTACTGATCATCCAAGGGAGTTTCTCCATGCGCACGTATTCAAAGCTTCTCGCTCTCGCCCTTGGCTTGAGTGCGGCCGGGGTCGCATCGCTGTCCGTTTTTGCCAAGGAGGCGCCGGCCACGCCAATGGTGGCGGTGGGCGCGCAGTACGACACCACGCACGTTTACGTCGCTCCGGCAGATGTGGACCGCTTTGTGGAGAGCTTTCTCGCCACGTTTGGCGGCCAGAGCACCAAACAGGGCATTGCCACGGTGACGCCCACGCCCAGCAGCACCAGCACCCAGTTGTTGCAAACGCCGGTGGGCACGGTGTCGCTGTTCGGCTTCCGCACGCCGATCCCGCATCCGTTCGGTGATGAGCGCACGGGTTATCTGGTGACCGACATCGACGTGGCGGTCAAGGCGGCCCGAGCGGCCGGCGCGGATGTCATCGTGCAGACCTTTCCCGACCCGATCGGTCGCGACGTGGTCATCCAGTGGCCGGGCGGCGTGAATATGCAGCTCTACTGGCATACCACGCCGCCGAACTACGCGCCGTTCCAGACCGTTCCGGAAAACCGCGTCTACGTATCGCCGGATCGCGCGGGTGCATTCGTGAAGAGTTTCCTGACGTTCTCGCACGGCAAGGTGGTTGCTGACGACGCCAAGGCACCCGGCGTAGAAATCGGCCGGAGTGGCGATACGTTCCGCCGTATCCGCATCGAGTCCACCTTCGGCAAGATGACGGTGCTCGTCACCGACGGGCACCTGCCGTATCCGTATGGCCATGAGATGACCGGCTATGAGGTGGCGAGCGTTTCCGACACGCTGACCAAGGCCAAGGCGCATGGCGTGAAGGTGTTGGTGGAGCCGTATACCAGCGGAGGCCGTGAATCGACGGTGGTGGAATTCCCGGGTGGTTACGTGGCCGAGATCCACGCCAACGCCAGCCACTGAAGATCATGAGAGAGGCGGGAAGGGTATTCGACCCTTCATATGTCGCCGCGGGAGCGATCGCCGCTCCCGCGCGCTCCATCTTGGCGGGACTACTGTTGGGTCTGAGTCTTGCCTCTGCCGTGGCTCACGCACAGGACGAGAGTGCAGACTCCACACTGGTCACGCCGGTCCAGAACCAGGCTGAGCGGCCGACGCCGCGCAGCAATCGTTGGCAGGAGGATTGGTCGGTGCTGGCCGATCCTTCGTTGCGCACGCAATGGGGCGATGCGCTCAAGTATCTGTCGCTGAGCGATAGTGATCCGAAGACCTATCTATCGTTCGGCGTGAATTTGCGTGAGCGAACGGAAATGCAGGATGCCTCCAGTTTCGGCATCGGCCATAACCCGAACAACACCTATCTGTTGCAACGCCTCCAACTGCATGCCGATCTGCGTTTCGCCAGCTATTGGCAGGCGTTCGTGCAGTTTGAAGACGCGCGCACTATGAATAAACAGGTGATCAGCGGTGCCGACCGCAATCCTTGGGATTTGCGGTTGGCCTTCGTCGCCTATGTGCGGACCTTCGCCGGCGGCACCTTCAAGGCGCGCGTGGGTCGCCAGGATTTTGCCTTCGATTTGCAGCGCTTCGTGTCGTTGCGCGATGGTCCGAACGTGCGGCAGTCGTTCGATGCGATCTGGGCCGATTGGGAGGGCAGCAAGTGGCGCTTTATCGGCTTTCTCAGTCAGCCTGTGCAATACAACGACGAGCACCCGTTCGACGATACATCCAACCACCATTTCCGCTTCCACACGCTGCGCGTCGAGCGTCTGCTATGGGGCAAGGACGAGCTGTCGGCGTACTACTCGCTCTACAGTCGCGATAACGCCCACTATCTCGATGCCGTGGGCGATGAGCATCGCGATGTGTATGACGTGCGCTTCGCGGGCAACCAATCCGGCGTGGACTGGGATCTGGAAGCCATGGCGCAGCGCGGCCATGTTGGTGTGAAGGACATCAACGCCTGGGGTACTGGCGCGCGGGTGGGTTACACATGGCCTGTCACCTGGTCACCGCGAATCGGGTTGCAGATGGATGCAGCCTCGGGGGATCGTCACCCGGGTGATGGCACGGTGGGTACGTTCAATCCCCTGTTTCCCAATGGCTATTACTTCACGCTGGCGGCCTATACCGGTTACACCAATCTGCGGCACGTCAAACCCAGTGTGACCATCAAGCCGGTGAGCCGGCTCACGCTGATGGCTGCAGTGGGGTTTCAATGGCGCGAATCCACTGCCGATGCCATCTACGTGCAGCCGAATATTCCGCTGCCCGGCACGGCTGGACAGGGAAGCAAATGGACTGGTGCGTACGGCCAGGTGCGCGCGGATTATGCCTTCAACGCCAACTTCACCGGTGCGGTAGAAGCTGTGCATTATGACGTGGGACGAGCGATACGCATGGCGGGTGGACGCGACGCCGACTACGTCGGCGTCGAAGGGAAGTTCATGTGGTGACGTTACGAAAAAGCACGCCCGGCCCCGGGAGAGGATGAGTGTATGAATGAAAAACCCTTGTTGCCGACCATCCTCAGTGTGATAGCCGGCTATGTCGATACGGCGGGCTTTCTGGCGCTGCACGGTCTGTTCACGGCGCATGTCACGGGCAACTTTGTCACCATCGGGGCGGCGCTGGTGTCGGGAACGTCGGGCATCGTGGCCAAGCTGCTGGCGTTACCGGTGTTCTGCGTTTTCGTTATCGGTGCGCGACTGCTTCGTTATCGCCTGATCGATGCCGGGCAGCCCGTGGTGCGCTCGCTGCTGTCGATCAAGCTGGCGTTGTTGGTGGCGGCGATGGTGCTGGCCATCTACTACGGGCCCTTCCCGCAGGGTGACAGTTGGGCTGCGACGTTGACCGGCATGACCCTGGTGGGCGCCATGGCCATCCAAAACGCCGTGCACCGCGTGCATCTGGGCAGCTCACCGCCGTCGACATTGATGACGGGTACCACCACGCAAATCATGCTGGACGTGGCCGATCGCATTCGTGGCGTGCCTGCGGCGCAGCAGGCCGCCCTGAATGGTCGGCTCAGGCGCATGAGTTTTGCCGTGCTGGCGTTCGCCATCGGCTGTGCGGCGGGTGCGCTGTTTTATGCCTTTGGCGGCATGTGGTGCTTTGTCGTGCCGCCCTTGCTGAGCGTGGCGGCGGTGTTGCGATATGGCGATGCCGATCCCGAGCCAATGCCGACATCGTAATGACATTTGCCGGGCCATACTCAACCGGTCAACCGCGGAGATTCCTCATGGGCAAGACAAGCAAGGCCAAGACAGATACCAGTAGCGCGAAGGTCCGCCAGAAGGCACCCCTCAATACGCCATCGGCGCTGGGCGAGAAGGCTACGCGCGATATCTCGGCAGAGCTGAATGCGCTGCTGGCTGATGTCCTGGCTGTGTACCTGAAGACCAAGAACTTCCATTGGCACATGTCAGGGCCGTATTTCCGCGACTATCACCTGCTGCTCGACGAGCAGTCGGACCAGATCTATGCCACGGTGGACCCGATTGCCGAGCGCGTGCGCAAGCTGGGTGGCACCACGCTGCGTTCGCTCGGGCACGCCAAGCGACTGGCTCGCCTGTCCGACAACGACGCGGACTTCGTGACGCCGGACGACATGCTGGCCGAGCTGCGCGAAGACAATCAGCGCCTGGCCGGTTACATGCGCGCCACGCATGAGCTCTGCGACGAGTACCGCGACGTCGCCACGGCCAGCCTGCTGGAGAACTGGATCGACGAGGCCGAGCGCCGCGTGTGGTTCCTGTTCGAAACCAGCCGTCACTCCTGATAGCGTTGTCCGCGACCGGCAACGGTCGCGGCTAACTCTGTTGTTGCAGTTTCCTGCTGAGCTGGATCGCTCAGGCGATGCCGCGCCAGCGTGCGACCATGCCGACCCCTTTGGTGACGGCGCTCGATAGCAGACGCAGGTCGAGCGGCATGTCCGGGCGATAGACGTCCAATAGCAAGGCGATGCGCGTTTGCTCACAGCGGTTCCACACCTCGTGCGGATAAGTGTCGTCCCACAACAGCTGCTCACCACTGCCCATTCGATGTTCTTCGCCAGCCAGCCATAACACAGCGGCGGGAAGTCCGTCCTCGGCCAGCGGGGCTTCCAAGTTGAGCTGATAGCGCAGGATCCCCCGGAACGGCCCGCTGTGACGCGGTATGTGCTTGTGCGGGGCAAGGAAGGAGAGCGTGGCCGACAGCACGCCGGGGCAGGCGGCCAGCAACTCGGCGAGAAACGGGCAGCGCGCTAGGTTGGCGTGGATGTCCTGCCCGTAGATCTTGAGCAGAAACATGCGCCAGTCACGTCCGTCGGTGGCGGAGATCTCGGCCTGGGTTGGCATGATCTCGTGGAATCGCGGAATGGGCTGGGTGCCCTCGAGCACGGCCATCGCCTCGCCGCGGATGACCTCCCACGCATCGTGAAAGCGGTGGCCGTCGGGGAAGCAGGTGTCGATATCGAGTACGGGTGGCGTGTTGATGCGTGCGTCGTAAAGGCGGCGGATGGCCCGCGACGACAGCTCATAGAGCGAATCCATCTTCGGTGTTCCCTCTTTTTCTTGGTGGGCGTACTCGCCCCGGCACCGCGTGGCCGCCTTCCCGGTGGCCGACATGTTGCACGGTAGCGACAGAAATCTCCTCGTCACGTGAACGCACGGGGCCCACTTCGGCCGACACAGCCAATAAGCGGATCTACATGAAAAAAATGGCCTTTTTGGCTGTTTTTCCGTGGGATTTTTCTTGTATTTTACGTGACGTCACGTAAAATAGGCGCAAATGAGGAGGACGCACCATGGTTGACCCACAAGATCCGGGCACGCTTGCCTTGCCCCTGACGTTCAAGCGTTCGCGCGGACGTCCGCGCAAGCCCAATGCCTTGACGCCGGCGGAGCGTGCGCGTCGTTACAGGGCGAGGAAGAAGACGCTATCGATACATGCCGTATCGCTGGCGGTTCACAGCGACGTGGTGCGCGAACGTGACCATGCGTTGTCGCAGGTGAGGCAGTTGCGCGGCGAGCTGGAGCGTTTGCTACAACAGCTGCAGTCATAACGGGTGGCTTGCGCGGCGATCGCCGCGCGCCATGAGCGAATTCGTGACCGCCCAGGTGGCGGTCGTGTGCGTTTGTTTTGCTTCGCTAGAGTAACGGGTCCGGCGGTGTCTGGGCCGCCGAACCACGCATGCAGGCCGCCCTAAGGGACATCAGGCCTTGAGTGCGGCCTTCAGTGCTTCAGCTTGCTTGGGGAACCACGGGCCATTGGTTTCCAGCACGCCATCGGCGAGCTTTCTGGCTTCATCGTCGCGATGAAGAGCCTTCAGTGCCTTCACGCGCTGCAATGCCACGGCGAGGCGGTTGGCGCCATAAGCCTTGTCGGCTGCCTGTGCGAGATAGGGCAATGCATCGGCAGGCTTGCCCGTATCCACCAAGCTTCGACCGTAGCGATACGCGTAGACGTAGTCGTCCGGATAGGCGGCGATCAGCTTGCGTTGATAGTCATCCAGCTCTGCGGTGCGCTTGGCGCGTATCAGGTAGATGCGCAGGTTGTCAGCGAGATTGCGATCGCTGGCGAGGTTGCTGCCAAGGCGCTGGCGTGTCTGCGTGATGGCGCGATCAAGCAGGGCCGTGGCAGCAGCCTGGTCGCCAAGCGTTTCGTCCAATTCAGCGCTGGTCAGCACGGCGCTACGCTGGTCAGCGCAGGCAGGTTTGGCAACGAGCACCTGTGTACTGACGTAAGTGTCGAGCGGTTTGCGCTGGGTGGCGAGCAGGGCCTTGCGCTCGGTGGCGGGCAATTTGTCGGTCGCATCGAGCAGATTGTCGAGCACGTACGGGCGCTGGCAGCCGATGTCCTGCGCCAACACTTTTTGTGCACTGGCGACCACTGCCGCGTTGTCCTTGGCTGCGAGAGCCTTGATCAGCGTGAGTTGATCAAGCGCCACGACAGTGCGGCTGTTCTTGCGGGCATTCTGTTGCCGCGCTGTGGGTAAGGCTGCAAACCAGTCCAGGCCCTCATTGCCTTCGGAGCGCGCTTGATACGCATCGAGCACGCTCGCGATATCGTCGTCGCTACCCTTGAGTGCTTTCTGCTTCAGGCCATCCAGCGTGTTGCCCGTGGCGAGGATGGCGTTGACCTTTGGATAGAACTTTTCGCGCGGCTGCTCCGCTGAGATACGGCCGAGCTCATTGCCGTGCTCGTCCAGCACCACGTAACTGGGCAGGAAGGATGCGTTGAGTTTCTTCATCCAGGTTTGGCCATCCGGCGAATCGGCATCGGCCTCGACCACGATGGCCTTGCGTTGCACAGCGCCCCATTCCGGACCGTTCAGTACGTGGCTGGCCATGTAGTAGCACGAGTAGCACCACACCGCCTGGAAATCGACCAGCACCGGGCGATGTTGCTCGGCGGACGCCTTCAGGGCTTCGTCGATGGTGAGTGGTGCCTTGGCATCTGCTGCGTGCACGCTGACGCTCGGGAGCATGGCGAGTAGCAGGGAGGCAAGCAGCGGATTCTTCATGCGGCGGTGGGTCTGAGGCATGACGTCGACTCTCTGTTTCATGGGCGGGATGTCGGTACTGCCGCCGCACGCATCCATGCACCGTGCGGGAGTCGACGACTTTCGCGTCGGCGGCAGCGTTCGGAGAAAGGGGTCCCTGCCGGGAGCGGGGCGTTCCGGGGCCTCGACATCGTCGGTGCAAGACTACGCCGATGTCGATGGGTGGAGCTATGAAAGCCCGGACCTGGAGCGATTGAAAGAGGTCGGCAGATGAAGGTTTTTCATGTCGACAGAAGCCATGGTTATAAGCCGTGCAGGGTCTGGCTTACCGGGCATCTCGCGCGCAAAAAAAAGCCCGGCCCTGCGAGCCGTGAGGGGAGCGGCTGCGCGGGACCGGGCGTTGGAGCGACGTTGTCAGGCGGCGACGGTTTCCTGTTCCGGCTCATCTACCGGCAGGCGAATCAGGTAGTCGAAGGCGCTTAGCGATGCCTTGGCGCCTTCACCCATCGCGATGACGATCTGCTTATAGGGCACCGTGGTGACGTCGCCGGCAGCGAACACGCCCGGCACCGACGTCTCGCCACGTGCGTCCACTTCAATTTCGTGACGCGGCGACAGCTTGATGGTGCCCTTCAGCCAATCAGTGTTGGGCAGCAGGCCGATCTGCACGAATACGCCTTCGAGCGCCACGTGATGATTCTGGCCGCCGGCACGATCGGCGTAGTTGAGGCCTGTCACCTTCTGGCCATCACCCGTCACTTCGGTGGTCTGCGCGCTGACGATGATGTCCACGTTCGGCAGGCTGCGCAGTTTGCGCTGCAGAACGTCGTCCGCACGCAGCTTGCCGTCGAATTCGAGCAGCGTGACATGGCCCACGATGCCGGCCAGGTCGATGGCCGCTTCTACGCCGGAATTGCCGCCGCCGATCACCGCCACGCGCTTGCCCTTGAACAGCGGGCCGTCGCAATGCGGGCAGTAGGTCACGCCCTTGTTGCGGTATTCCTGTTCGCCCGGCACGTTCATGTTGCGCCAGCGGGCACCGGTGGAAAGGATCACCGTCCTCGCCTTCAGCGTGGCGCCGTTGGTCAGGCGCACTTCATGCAGGCCGCCTTCGGTGGTGGCGGGTATCAGTTGTTCGGCGCGCTGCAGGTTCATCACGTCCACGTCGTATTCGTGCACGTGCTGCTCCAGCGAGGCCGCGAGTTTCGGGCCTTCGGTGTAGGACACGGAAATGAAGTTTTCGATGGCCATGGTGTCCAGCACCTGTCCACCGAAGCGTTCGGCTGCCACGCCAGTACGGATGCCTTTGCGCGCCGCGTAGATAGCTGCCGCTGCGCCTGCCGGGCCGCCGCCGACCACAAGCACCTCGAACGGTGCCTTGGCGTTCAGTCGCTCAGCGATGCGCTCATGCGCATTCGTATCCAGGCGTGCAGCGATCTGCTCGATCTCCATGCGGCCAGTGTCGAAGAACTCGCCGTTGAGGAACACGGTGGGAACGGCCATCACCTGGCGCTCGTTCACTTCGTCCTGGAACAGCGCGCCGTCGACGGCGACGTGCGAGATGTTCGGGTTGAGCACGCTCATCAGGTTCAGTGCCTGCACGGTGTCCGGGCAGCTGTGGCAGGACAGCGACATGAACGTCTCGAAGCGGTATTCGCCGTCGAGGTTGCGCACCTGCTCGATGACGTCCTGCGAGGCCTTGGACGGATGGCCGCCGACCTGCAGCAGTGCCAGCACCAGCGAGGTGAACTCATGGCCCATCGGAATGCCGGCGAAGCTCACGCCCACATCGGTACCGACGCGATTGATGGCGAACGACGGCTTGCGTGCCGCCGTGCCGCCAAGGCGCAGCGAGATCTTGTCCGACAGCGGGGCGATATCTTCCAGCAGGGCCTTGAGCTCCTGCGCCTTCTCGCTGTGGTCGAGGGAGGCCAGAAGCTCGATCGGGTGTACGACCTTCTCGAGGTAGGCCTGCAGTTGGGACTTCAGATCGGCATCCAGCATGGTGACTCCGTCGTTTATTCAGGGTGAGCGTTGCCTGCACCCTGGGTTTGCCGGGGTGTTGCGCGTGCTTTCGTATTCGGAAGAGGGACCCGGCAGAACGCCGGGTCCGGTGCGGCCCGATGCAGCGGGCCGCAACACAGTGCTACAGGGTCTAACTTAGATCTTGCCGACAAGGCTGAGCGACGGCTTCAGGGTCTTGTCGCCTTCCTGCCACTTGGCCGGGCACACTTCACCCGGGTGGGAAGCGACGTACTGAGCGGCCTTCACCTTGCGCAGCAGTTCGGCAGCCGAGCGGCCGATGCCGTTGTCGTGGATTTCGCACAGCTTGATCTGGCCTTCCGGGTTGATCAGGAAGGTGCCGCGCAGCGCCAAGCCTTCTTCTTCGATCATGACGTCGAAGTTGCGGGTGATGGTGCCGGTCGGATCGCCGATCAGGGTGTACTTGACCTTCTTGATCGCATCCGAGGTGTCGTGCCATGCCTTGTGTGCGAAGTGCGTGTCGGTCGACACGCCGTAGATCTCAACGCCCAGCTTCTGGAACTGCTCGTAATGATCAGCAAGGTCTTCCAGCTCGGTCGGGCAGACGAAGGTGAAGTCGGCGGGGTAGAACACCACCACAGACCACTTACCCTTCAGCGTGGCATCGGTCACATCGATGAACTGGCCGTCCTTGAAAGCACTGGCCTTGAACGCTTTGATTTCGGTATTGATCAACGACATCGTTGTTTTTCCGTTGGTTGTGGTGAATTGGCAGACAAGAATACGGGAAGGATGGCGATAGGTCTAATTGATAGTTGGCATGATGGTCATTGATGGCGGCTATGGGTGAGCGTCTCCAAGCCGGCCTGCCTTCCCCGTTGGGGTGGCAGGCGCCCATCACACCCCAAGATCTGGTGGCGCCGTGGCGAGGGTGCAACCCGGCGCGACGTTCCGTCCTGGTCTCTCGAGCGCGATTTGCTCCGCGCAGCGATGTGCATGTGCGCATGCAAACGGGCGCGCATTGCACCCGTGCGACAACCGTGCGGAACACGTGTCGGCTAGCAGGCAGAACGTGATCGATGCGTGACGATTTGCGTGTTTGCGCAAGGACGTTGCGCGGATTGTGCAATAGACGAAAGAGATCAGGGTGCAGGATTGACTTCGACCGGTCCGTACTTGTACCTAGATACTTACGGTCAAGCCATGCGACGCCAGCCAGACCTGTGATGCGCGTCGGATGGTCTGGTCGCTTGCAAGCAACTATTCACTTGGCAACGGTGGCTGTGATGGTGGCATTGGCGACGGAATACGTGATCGACGTTCATCACTGGAACGATAGCCTTTTCAGTTTCCGGACCACGCGTGATCCGGGCTTCCGGTTCGATAGCGGCCATTTCGTGATGCTTGGGCTGGAAGTGGAGGGCAAGCCGCTGCTGCGTGCGTACTCGATCGCCAGCGCCAACCACGAAGAACACCTCGAATTCGTCAGCATCAAAGTGCCCGATGGGCCGCTGACGTCGCGCTTGCAGCACCTCAAACCCGGCGACCCGCTCATCGTCAGTCGCAAGCCGACCGGCACGCTGGTGCTCAACGACCTTCGCACCGGCAAGCACCTTTACCTGCTCGGTACGGGGACGGGGCTGGCGCCTTTCCTGAGCATTGTGCGTGACCCGGAAACTTACGAGCGTTTCGACAAGATCGTGCTGGCGCACGGCGTGCGCCGGATCAGCGACCTGGTGTTCGCGGAATACCTGGAGCACGAACTTCCGGGTCACCCCTACCTTGGCGACCTGGTGCGCGAGAAGCTGGTCTATTACCCCAGCGTCACCCGTGAACCATTTCACCATCGCGGGCGTCTTACGGATGCGATTGTCGACGGACGCATGAGCGATGCCGCTGGCCTGCCGTCGCTGAATCCGGAAACGGATCGGGTGATGTTGTGCGGCAGCCAGGCGATGCTGGATGACACGAGTGCCTTGTTGGACGGTCGCGGTTTTCAGGTTTCGCCGCGCACGCGCGAGCCGGGTGACTATGTGATCGAGCGTGCTTTCGTCGAAAGGTGAATGCAGGTGAGCAGGATGCAGTATGGCGTGGCGGTGCCGTCGCAGGCATCGCCCGATGGTGTTCCAGCGGTGCTGTTGCCGGTGACGGCAAGCACATTTGCTTGGCTAAAAACGTCTAGTAAAAACGTCTAGATAGAGACTCCGAAAGCCCCGAGGAGAGTCCGTCGTGTACGATCTGCTACGAACCGTCGATTCACCGGCGCAGTTGCGCGAGCTGGACATGCCGGCGCTGCATCAGTTGGCGAGCGAGTTGCGCGCATTCATTTTGGAGAGCGTCTCCCACACGGGTGGGCACCTGTCCTCCAACCTCGGCAGCGTCGAGCTGACCATTGCGCTGCATTATGTGTTCGATACGCCAGGTGATCGGCTGGTATGGGACGTCGGTCACCAGTCGTATCCGCACAAAATTCTCACCGGCCGTCGCGAGGCGATGGGCGGCATTCGACAGCTTGAAGGCATCTCCGGTTTCCCGCGGCGCAGCGAGTCGGAATACGACACCTTCGGTACGGCGCATTCCAGCACGTCGATTTCGGCGGCGCTGGGTATGGCACATGCCGCGCGCATCCTTGGCGACGCGCGCCACAGCATCGCGGTGATCGGTGACGGTGCACTCAGCGCGGGCATGGCGTTCGAGGCGATGAACAATGCCGGCGTGGCGGAAGACTTGCCCCTGCTGGTGGTGCTCAACGACAATGACATGTCCATTTCGCCCCCTGTGGGTGCGTTGCGGTATTGCTTCGGCCGGCTGATTTCCGGCCGCTTCTACCAGCACGCGCGCAGGGGTGTGCATTACGCGTTGCGGCCCATTCCGCCGATCAGCCATCTGGCATCGCGGCTGGAGTCGCAGATGAAAGGCTTGGTGGTGCCGTCACCCTTGTTCGAGGAGTTCGGCTTCAACTACACCGGGCCGATCGATGGTCATGATCTGGACGTGCTGATTCCGGCGCTGCAGAACATCAAGACGTTGCGCGGCCCGCAGTTCCTGCACGTCATTACGCAAAAAGGGCACGGCTACAAACTGGCCGAGGCCGATCCCATCCAATACCACGGCCCAGGCAAGTTCGATCCCAAGATCGGCTTGGTCTCGTCTGCCAAGGCCGCGCGCAAGAGCTACACGCAAGTGTTCTCCGAGTGGCTGTGCGACGAGGCGGCGCAGGATCCGCGCATCGTCGGCATTACGCCCGCCATGCGCGAAGGCTCAGGGTTGGTCGAGTTTGAGAAGCGCTTTCCTGATCGCTATTTCGACGTTGCCATCGCCGAGCAGCATGCGGTGACGTTCGCGGCCGGCCTGGCGACGGAAGGGCTGCGACCGGTGGTGGCGATCTATTCCACCTTCCTGCAACGTGGCTACGACCAGTTGATCCATGACGTCGCGTTGCAGAATTTGCCGGTGGCCTTTGCGATCGATCGTGCTGGCATTGTTGGCGCGGATGGCGCTACGCATATGGGCGCCTTTGACCTGGCCTACCTGCGCTGCATTCCGAACATGGTGGTGATGGCTGCCTCGGACGAAAACGAGTGCCGCCAGATGCTGCACACGGCCGTGAACCATGATGCGCCATGCGCGGTGCGTTATCCGCGCGGCACCGGGCCGGGCGTGGCTACCGAAGCGGTCATGAGCGTGTTGCCTGTCGGCAAGGGCGAGTTGCGGCGGCACAGTGGAAAAGCACCGGGTCAGCGCGTGGCTATCCTCGCGTTCGGTTCGATGGTGGCGCCCAGCCTTGCCGCCGCCGAAGCGCTGGATGCGACCGTGGCCAATATGCGTTTCGTGAAGCCGCTGGACGAGGCGTTGGTGCGGCAGCTAGCCCAGACGCACGATGCGGTGGTGACCGTGGAAGAAGGCTGCCTACAGGGTGGCGCCGGATCGGCCTGCGTCGAATGCTTGTCCGACACGGGTACGGTGGTGCCGGTACTTCGCCTGGGTCTGCCGGATGAATTCGTCGAACATGGCGATCCGGCCACGCTGCTCAATCACTACGGGCTGGATGCGGAGGGCATTCGTGCTTCCATCCAGCGTTTCACCGACCGGGTGCTGTCTGCCAAGCCAAGCTGCGCCGTCGCGCGGGAGGCTCGTTCTCCATGAAAGTGATTCTTGCCCAGCCACGCGGTTTCTGCGCAGGCGTGGTTCGCGCCATTGAAATTGTCGAGCGCGCCTTGCAGCGTTATGGCGCTCCCGTATACGTGCATCACGAGATCGTGCACAACCGGCACGTGGTCGACGATTTGCGCTCCAAGGGCGCGATCTTTGTTGACGACCTGGCCGACGTGCCGGAAGGTGCACACGCCATTTTCAGTGCGCACGGCGTCGGCCGTTCCGTCGAAGCGTTGGCCGAGCGACGCAGTCTGCAAGTGCTGGACGCGACGTGTCCGCTGGTAACCAAGGTGCATAACCAGGGTCAGCGCTACGCACAGGAAGGGCGCACGGTGGTGTTGATCGGCCACGCCGGTCATCCCGAAGTGGTTGGTACGCTCGACCAGATTCCCGGGCCGGTGGTGTTGGTGCAGGACGTGGGGGAGGCCGAAACGCTCGACTTTCCTGCGGACGCACCGCTTGCCTATGTCTCGCAGACCACGTTGAGTGTCGATGACACGCGGCGCATCATCGACGTGCTGCGCCGGCGCTTCATCAACTTGTCCGGCCCGAGCAAGGGCGACATTTGCTACGCCACGCAGAATCGTCAGAGCGCGGTGCGCGAGCTGGCGGGGCAGGTGGAAGTGATGCTAGTGGTCGGCTCGCCGAACAGCTCGAATTCGCGTCGCTTGCAGGAAATCGCCGAAGAGCTGGGCGTGCCTAGCTACTTGCTTGCCGACGGTGGCGAACTGCGGCAGGCGTGGGTGGCCGATGCGCGTATCGTCGGACTCACGGCGGGCGCGTCGGCACCGGAAGCGTCTGTTGATGATGTACTTCGTGCCTTGCGGCAACTGGCTCCGGTGGAGCTGGTCACCATGGACGGACGCCGCGAGCGCGCGGTGTTTCCTCTCCCGGTGGTGTTGGAGGCCGTGTCATGAACGTGCAGCGCTTGAGCATTCTTGGTTCCACTGGCTCCATCGGCACCAGCACATTGGATGTGGTCGCGCGCCATCCGGATCGCTTCCGCGTGTTTGCGCTCACGGCGCACCGCCAGATCGATCGGTTGTTTGACCAGTGTCGTGCGTTTCTGCCGGAGGTCGTGGTGGTGGGCGATGCCGAGGGCGCCGCGGAACTGAAGCAGAAGCTGCGCGCGGCGCGTTTGTCCACCGAAGTGGCTTACGGTCCGCAGGCGTTGAGCGCGGCGGCTAGCGCGGCGGGTTGCGATACCGTGGTGGCTGCTATTGTCGGCGCGGCGGGGCTTGCCTCGTCGCTGGCCGCGGCACGCGCCGGCAAGAAGATCCTGCTGGCGAACAAGGAGGCCCTGGTGATGTCAGGGGCTCTGTTCATGCGCACCGTGGCTGAGCATGGCGCCACGCTGTTGCCACTCGACAGCGAACACAACGCCATCTTCCAGTGCCTTGGTACGGGCTCGTGTACGGGGGCGGGTGTCGAGCGTCTGATCCTCACTGCCTCGGGTGGCCCGTTCCTGCAGCGTGAGCTGGATACGCTGGATGCCGTGACGCCCGACCAGGCCTGCAAGCATCCGAACTGGGTGATGGGGCGCAAGATTTCGGTCGACTCGGCCACCATGATGAACAAGGGGCTCGAGGTCATCGAGGCACGCTGGCTGTTCGATATGCCGGCGGAGCGTATCGAGGTGCTGATCCATCCGCAGAGCGTGATTCATTCGATGGTCGCTTACGCCGACCAGTCCGTGCTTGCGCAACTGGGCAACCCCGACATGCGCACGCCGATTGCGCATGCCATGGCGCATCCGGATCGTATCGACTCGGGCGTGGCGCCATTGGACCTCACGCGCATGTCCAACCTGAGCTTTTATGCGCCGGATCTGGCGAGGTTTCCGTGCCTGCGGCTCGGCCTGCAGGTATTGCGTGACGGTTGCCGCGCTAGCGTGACCTTGAACGCCGCCAATGAAATTGCAGTGGACGCGTTTCTGCGGGAGCAGATTCGTTTCACCGATATCGCGCGGGTGGTGGAGCGCACGCTCGATCAGCTACCGGCGCTGGCTGCCACCGCGCAGCTGGACGATATCCTTGCCGCCGACGAGCGGGCGCGTGCGACAGCTCACCAAATTATTGCCAAGCTATCAGCGCCGCGCGCTGTCGTAGCAACCATTCATTGATGTGATGCGGAGACGAGTGCGTGAGTGAAGCGATTCAACTGTGGCCTGCTTCGTCCGGTGCGCCGGCACACGCCGAGCCGCTGGAAACCTGGATGCCACGGATCCTGCAGCGCACCGAGCGGGCACTGGAGCATTATCTGCCGTCGGACGATACCGTACCGGCGACGCTGCATGACGGCATGCGCTACGCCACGCTCGGAGGCGGAAAGCGCCTGCGTGCGCTGCTTTGCCATGCGTCGGGTGAACTGGTGGACGCGGACCCTGCGACCCTCGATGGCGCTGCCAGTGCGATCGAAATGATCCACGCGTATTCGCTAGTGCACGACGATCTTCCAGCGATGGACAACGATCTGCTCCGCCGCGGTCAGCCGACCGTGCACGTGCGCTATGGCGAAGCGATGGCGATCCTTGTTGGTGATGGTTTGCAAGCCCAGGCTTTCGCCGTGATCGGTGACATACCGGCCAGCGCGACACAGCGCGTGGCACTGCTGAAAGAGCTCGCGGCCGCAAGCAGCTCACAGGGCATGGTGGGCGGGCAGGCGATCGACCTGGAAAGCGTGGGGCATGTGCTGTCGCGCGATCAGCTCGAACAGATGCATCGGCTGAAGACGGGCGCCTTGTTGCGGGCGGCGGTATTCATGGGTGCGCATTGCGGTGCGTTGGCTATGTCGCCGGAACTCCACTCAGCGCTCGATGGCTACCAGCGCGCCGTCGGGCTCGCGTTCCAGGTGGTCGATGACATTCTGGACGTGACCACCGACGCGGCCACGCTGGGCAAGACGCCCGGCAAGGACGCACAGGACAACAAGCCGACCTACGTGTCGCTGCTTGGGTTGGATGCCTCGCGCAAGTTGGCGGAGGACCTGGGCGAGCGTGCGCGCGCCGCGCTGGCCCCGCTGGGTGAGCGCGCCGCGCACCTCCACGGCCTTGCCGATATGGTGGTGCATCGCATTCGCTGAGCGGGTATCGCGGGGCGCCTCACGCCTCGCGATACCACAGCAGGATCACGCCGATCAGCATGAAGCACGCCGGCCACACGTAGCCGGCAATACGCCCGCCGCGTCCGGGTAGGCGCAACTCCAGCCAGCGCGACCAACCCGCGGCCACGCCGGCCAGCGCCAGCGGTGTGTGGGTTAGTTCAATCAGCATCTGATCTTTCACGTTGGAAATCTGATGACTGTGTGTGAGCAACATGGCGCCGCCCACGGCAACCAGCAGCGGAAAGACCAGCGCCGCGCGCTCACTTTTCAGGCGGCCGGTACGCACCGACCATTCGAACGTGCCAAACAGGATGATCAGCAGTACGAAGAATCGGTGCTGCGCCACTTCCACATCACGCCACGCCACCCACCATCCCTCCTGACCCAGTGGCCATACCTCAGGGTCGGATCGGAGCAGCAAAAAGGCCGCCATAAGCAGGAACAGTAGTGGCCAATGGCGCGCCCATCGCATGCCCGCGCGACTGAGCAAGGCGAGGAAGCCGATCAACAGGACGAAGATACCGGCCCAGTGATGGTTGTATTCGGACCACGCGATATCTTCGGCATTGCGCGGCGGCAGGATGCCGGAACCAGGCGTCGTGGCCGACTGCGTTACTTGGTGATCACGCGCGGCGTCCTGATCCAGTTGGGTCTGCAATTGCGAAATGGCCAGCGTGTCGTGATCGGGTGAACTCAGGCGCGGCCATGCCGGCGCATTGCGTACGGCGATTTCGTGCAGTGTCACGCGATCGGTGGTCAGGTCGACGGCAGGTGGTACGGACGTCAGCGAGGCCGCCGCGAAGAAGATGGTGAAGCCGATGCCGATCTCCACTTCGGCAAAGCGACGCATGCGCGTCACGGAGGCATCGCCTCCCTTGCGCAGGCGTTCGGTGACCAAGAAGTTGCCGAGCCCCAGGCCCAGCAGGCCGATGAACATCGCCACCTTGGCGCCAACCATGACGCCGTAGGCCGTGCCGTAGAAACCCTGCGCGTCGCCCACGTAGAAGATCCACATGGTGATGCCGGACAGCAGGATGCAGGCCACGCCGATCATCGACATACGGGAGAAGCGCGAACCGACCAACCTTATGCCATCCGCGTCCTGCAGGTGGCGTAGTACAACCACAAAGCAGGGAATGGCACCGATCCAGATCGCGGCGCCGAACTGGTGCAGGCCTTCCACGAGCATCAGCAGGGTGTTGTCGTCCAGGCGCGCATAGGCATGCGTAGTGGCCGTGGCGGCGGCCAGTTCGATGAGGCCGACCAACAGCAGTAGCGTGCGCGGAATCGACCGCGCCATGGTGCGTTGGCCCAGGCAAAAGGCGATGGCGAGCGCACAGAGGATCTTGACGCTGGCCGCCACGGCGAACGACGCCTGCATGACGTTGGAGAAGGGCAGGTCGACGGTCGACATCAACACGGATACCTGCAGTGCGGTCGTCGCCAGTTCGGCGAGCACCAGTCCCCAGGCGCTCCAGCGGGTCAGGCGCACGATGCGTTGTTCCAGCGCGTCGCCCTGTACCAGTCGTGAGCTCAGCGGGTGCAGCAGGAACACAAGGAAAAGCAGGCCGCCCAGCGTCATGGACTGGGCGACGATCACCAGTCCATGCAGGATGACGCTCAGGTAGCCAAAGATGTCGACGAGCAGTGCCACGGTACCCCCGTTGGTCAGCGGTGCCTAACGATTGCGATCACGTTGATTGCGGCGCTCAGGGCGCGGGCGTCACGGTGAACGGCAGGTCGCCGCGCGTGATGTGTCCGTCCAGAGCTAGCGCCTGCCAGCGGATGACATAAGCGCCGGGCTTCAGGTCCGTCGCGCTGTCCAGCTCGTTGGGCTTGTCTGCATTGGCGGTAATGGCGAGCGGCGTTTCACTCTTGTCGGCGGCGACGAGTAGCAGTCGTGAGCGCCCCTGGTCGATCTTGCTGTTGTACTTGAGTGTCAGTGCCACGTGACCGGCCGCGACGCTACCGTTGGCCTTGGGCGTGCTGTCGGTGAGGATGGCGTGGGCGCTGACGTTGAGGCTGGCGAGCAGAGCGAGAGTGGCGAACGCGACGCGACGATTGAGTTGCATGCGGTGGCTCCAAAGCGACGGGGATCAAGTGTGGCTGAAGGGTTGTTTGCACAGCCCGATCGAGTAAAGCATGGCGGGCAGGAAGGCGAAGGTGGACAGCAGCACGGCCACCAGACTGAGCAACAGCACGCTGCCCATGCTCGCCGTGCCTGGGTGACGCGCGATGGCCAGGCTGCCGAAAGCCGTTCCCGTAGTGAGCGCAGAGAACAGAATGGCGCGTGCCGTGGGCGAGCCTAGGAACAACTGCATGCCGTGGCGCCAGTTCATTACGAAGTAGACATTGAACGACACGCCCACGCCCAATAGCAGGGGTAGCGCGATGATGTTGGCGAAGTTGATGGCAATGCCGAACAAGCGTGCCAGCAGCGCGGTGAGCAGGACAGACATCAGCAGCGTTGCCAGCACCAGGCCGGCGTCGCGTGCGCGGCGCAACACCAGTATCAGCACAATGGCGATGGCCGCGGTGGCATAGATCGCCGCCTCACGGAACGCAATGAGAATGGTGTCGGCCGCCCTGATGGTATCGACGGCGGAACCTGCGGCATCCGGGGCTTCCTTCTGCACGGCCTGGACGAAATCGCGCAGGCCGGCAGTGCTCTGTGCCTTGGTGGTGGGCGTTACCTGCACGCGGACGCGCCCATCCGGTGCAAACCAATCGCGGCGCAGGTCGTCCGGCAGATTCTGCATGGTGATGGGTGTGGCCGATAGCGAGTCGGCCAACTGGTTGAGTGTGTAGGGCAGGTACTTCGTCAGCGCGTCGTTCGCTGTCGCCATTTGTTGGTCGTTGCCATGGGCCAGTGCAGCCAGTGCCTTGCCGATGCGTCGCAGCGGCGAGTTGGCTGGCAGCTTGTCGGCAACACTGGCGATGCCGTCGCTGGTGTCCTTGGCGGCGTCACGCATCTCGTCGGCGGTAGGTGCTGCGACTTTCTCGCCAGGATTCAGTACGGCATACATCAGGTCGGATGCCTGCTGCAGCTGTTCGAGTTTTTCATCCTGCCCGGTCGGCACAAAGTCGACGCCCGATACCACCTGGGCCACTTCCGGCAACTTGCCCAGCTTCTCACTCAAAGCCTTGGCCTGGGGGAGGTCCTTTGCGAGCACGTCCATGGTGAACGGGTTGGTGTTTGGGTCGTCCATCAGCGAGGTGAGCGTTCGCATTGCCTCGGTATCCGCGCGCTTGGTGTGCAGCGGATTGGCGTCGAACGGGATGGTGGCCGCGCACCAGATGCCGATGACGCCAAGCACGACAAAGACCGTCAGCACGGCTTTGCGGTTGCGGTTTAACCACTTATCCGCAGCGATGCTGCCGGGTAGTGCGACCTCAGCGTGCGGAGAGCCTTTTGCCAGCAGGCGCAGCAGCGCAGGCAGTACGGTGAGTGTGCAGACGAGTGCTAGCAGCATGCCGACGCCGGCGATGATGCCGAGCTCCGCGACGCCGGTGAAGTCGGTCGGTGCGAAGGCGAGGAAGCCGCAGGCCGTGGCGAGCGCGGCAAGCCCGACCTGGCTGACCACGCGATTGGCCGTTTCATGCAGGGAGTCGTCAAACGTACGGTCGCTGTACTGGCGGGCGTGCAGGCGCACGCCGAACTGGATGCCGAAGTCCACCGCGAGGCCGACAAACAGCACGGCAAATGCCACGGAAACCAGGTTGAGTCGGCCGACGGAAAGCGCGGCAAAGCCCAGCGTGTAAATCAGGCCAACCACCAATGTGATGACCACCGGAACGATCAGTCGCCAGGTGCCTAGCGCCAGCACCAGCCAGAACACCAACAGCAGGCTGCTACCGATAGCGATTGGCCCGGCGCGATCGGTCAGCGAGGCGAACTCTTCATCGGCCAACGGCACTGAGCCGGTGTAGTTGATGTGCACGCGGCCCGATTTCACCTCAGGCAGTTCATGGGCCAGTTGCAGCATTGCTTGTGTGGCGGCCTGTCCCGGCTCCAGCGCCGTGTGGTCGAGCACGGGGTGGATCAGGATGAACTCTTGCCCGCCGTTGCTGTTGACCAGATCGGGCGTCAGTAGCGCCTGCCAGGAGAGCGGTGCGTTCTTGCCTGCCACAGCGTCTTCCATGGTTTGCGCGACGTTGCCGAGCGCCGGATCGTACGAGGACAGGTCATCCGCCATGCCGCGACGCACGCCTTCAACCATCAGGTTGATGCCGTTGAACAGGCCGCGTGCG
This sequence comes from Dyella sp. AD56, assembly GCF_002878475.1. NCBI lineage: Bacteria > Pseudomonadati > Pseudomonadota > Gammaproteobacteria > Lysobacterales > Rhodanobacteraceae > Dyella > Dyella sp. AD56. The sequence continues at coordinate 42,877 of NZ_NRDP01000033.1, read as the reverse complement.
GACGGGTCCTTGGCCAGCGGGCCGAGCAGAGGCTGTGCCTGGAGCATGCTGTCGAGCGTACTTTCCAGTTCATCCTGGGGAAGCAGTAGCAGGCCTTCGCGATTGAAGAAGGGGCTGATGCCCGGCGTGGACGATGAGCGGAAATGTTCCTTGTCAGCCACCAGTTTGGCGTTGAGCGCCTGCGCGGCAATGCGAGCTTCTTCGGGCGTAGGTGCGCGCACCACCGCGGTCAGCGTGTCGCTGAATTGGGGAAACTGGCGCGCAAAGGCGGCGCTCTGTTGCCGCCACGGCAGCTTGTCTGAAAAGAGATGGTCCGAGTCGGTGTCGATGCTCAGGTGCCGCGATGCACCCCAAAGACTCAGCATGACAAACAGAGCGGTCAGCAGCAGGACGACATAGTGATGCCGACCACTGCGGTCCACCGTCCAAACCAGGCCTTTATGAATCGCTTTGAACACGCCGTCGGACCTCCAGGCTACGATGCCGCCGGCCGTACGTCGAGGCCAAGCCTGACATCCGAAAACAATGGTTGAAGATTAGCAGGACCGGGCCGCGTCGCGCGCCAGACCCGCACCTGCCGCTTGTGCCGCCGCGCGCAAGGCGCGTGTCGCCTTGCTCATGCGTGCAGCCAGGGTTGGCAGCTCCATCAGTAGATAAGGGTGACGCAGTAAGGTGGCCAACATGCGCAGGCTGCGAGGGCGGCCCCAGGCATCGATGCTGCTCTGCAGTTCGGCGGGTACGTTGTCCTCGCGCTCGTCGACGATCGCACGCAACACTATGAAGGGTATTCGGTGCTCTGCCGCAACGATCGCGATGGCGGCGCTCTCCATGTCTACAGCAAGCGACTGGTGGCGCTCACGCATCAAACCTTTCGCCTCAACGGAAAGCAATGGCTCGGGCAGGCTCAACAAACTGCCTTGCTCCACCAGCGGAAGATTGGCCGCCGTCAGGCAGCGGATGAGCGATACGCGCCACGCCGGATCGGGCTGGTAGTCATGGCTGCGTTCGTCGAGTACGCAGGACGGGCAGAACAAGGTGCCGCTCCGCAGGCCAGGGGCAAGGCTCCCGGCTACGCCAAACGAGACGAGTGCGCTGGCGCCCGCCTCGATCAGCGCCTGTGCTCCTTCGCGTGCGGCCTGTTGGCCCATGCCGGTGAGGTAGAGGAACTCCCCTGTATCGAGCGTCGACGTTGTGCGCACCGGCACGAATCGGCGCGTCAAGGTGCGCGCTTCGGCGGCCAGCGCTGTCACGATGCCCACGGTATTCGGCGTCACTGGCTCGGCCGCGAGCGCGCCATCAATTGGCGATAACGGGTAAGTGCCCATAGCGGGAAATAAGCGGTGTAGCCGTGATACTTCAGAAAGAACACCCGGGGGAATCCGGGTGCGTTGAAACTGGGGTGATACCAGAGGTCCGCCTCTTGCTCGCCCTGCGGTTGCTGATGGTCGAGCAGCCACTCGATGCCGCGCCGCGCCGCGTCGGATGCATGCTCACCCGCAGCGAACAGGCCGAGCAACGCCCACGCGGTGCTGTGAGGCGTGCTTACGCCGCCGTTGGTGCCGCGCAATTCAGGGTCGAAGAAGCTGTCGTTGGTTTCGCCCCAGCCGCCGTCGGCATGCTGCTTCGCGAGTAACCAGTCAACGGATCGACGAATCCACGGCTGCTGCATGTCTTCGCCGACCAGCGCAAGGCCGGCCAGCACGGACCACGTGCCGTAGATGTAATTGGTGCCCCAGCGCCCCCAGTACGAGCCATCCGGCAATTGTGCGCCACGGAGATACGTCAGGCAGCGTTCGATGGCGGGTTTGTCTTGCGGGCGGCCGAGCACGCCGAGAAATGCCAACACGCGTCCGGAGACATCTTCCGTCGGCGGATCGAGCATGGCGCCATGATCAGCGAAGGGTATTTCGTTGATGTGATAGTGCGTGTTGTTGCGGTCGAATGCCGCGAAGCCGCCGTTGTCGGACTGCATGCCGATAAGCCAATCCGCGGCGCGCTCGATGCGTTCGCGATACACGCCTTCGCGCGGGGTTCCTCGCACGGCGACGTGCAGCAGGCCGGCGACAACGGCGGTGTCGTCGAGGTCAGGGTAGTACGCATTGGCGTACTGGAAGGCCCAGCCGCCCGGCGCGAGATCCGGTGCCTGTTCGGCCCAGTCGCCCTTGAGTTCGAGTTCCTGCAAGGGCGCAAGCCACTCCATGGCGCGGGTCACCGCATCTTGCGTGGCCTCATCGGGCGAGGCGCGCAACAAAGCGAAGGCGGCCCAGCCGGTGTCCCACACGGGTGACACGCAGGGTTGGCAGAACGCGGTGCCATCGTCACGATGCACGATCAGCTTCTGCAACGACTTCAGGCAGGTGGCACGCGCGGGGTGATCTTTGGCGTAGCCCAGCAGATCCATCGCCTCCAGTGCGTTCACCATCGGCGGGAAGATGCCGCCGAGGCCGTCCTCGCCATTCATGCGCGGCAGGAACCATGCTTCGGCGCGCTTAATGGCCTTGCGGCGCAACGAGGACGGTATCAGCGGGTCGCAAGCTCGCCCGAGCTTGTCCAGTACGAGAAACAGCTTGCTGGTGAAGGTAGTCGTGCCGAAGTAGTGGCGCTCCTGGTCGGGCGGCGTCACGAACAATTCGGCAATGCCGATGTTGCGCGGGTTTTTTGCCTTCGCCTTCATCGAGCACAGGATGAACAACGGCACCATCGTGCTGCGCGCCCAGTACGACACCTTGTCGAGGTGGAATGGCGCCCAGCGCGGGAACAGCATGATCTCCACTGGTACGTATGGCGCGGCACGCCACGGCACCTGCCCAAACATGGCGAGCAGGATACGTGTGAAGACGTTGCTCTTCGCCGCGCCGCCTTGGGCCAGGATGGCCTCGCGAGCGCGCCGCATGTGCGGCGCATCGGGCGAATCGCCGGCGGCCTTGAGGGCGTAATACGCTTTGACGGTGCATGATATGTCGAGCTTGCCGTCGTGATACAGCGGCCAGCCGCCATGCGTATCGAGTCGTTGCTTGAGGCGGATGTATCGCGCCAGCTTTTCTTGCAGCACGTCATCGATCTCGTCGATGAAGTGCATCATCAGGATGTATTCGGAGGAAATGGTGCAGTCGGTTTCGAACTCGAAACACCAGTGGCCGTCGGGCCGCTGCCGGGCCATGAGCGCGTGGCGCGCGCGGTCGATGGCCTGGTCGATGCGATCTTTTTTGTGTTGCGGTTGACGCGAGGGGGCTAGGGTAGGAGGCGCCATGGTGGCTGGCGTATCCGTCATAACGATCGTGCGTTCTTGAAGTCCGACGCTCGTCGCCACGGCCACGCTACGTTCCTTGCCTGAGGCACATCCCATTCTGGCCCCAGTGGTGTGAGTGGCAACTTGCGGGCCGCCGCGCCGAACAGGAAGCGGACCGCCGGATCGTACTTGTCGCTGAGGCGCGTCAAGCCGATGGTCTGGGCAACCGCGGCGCGCGAAACCTTGACCTCGGTGCCCGACGAAAAATCCAGGCGATCCTGCAGATTGCGCAGCGTAAGCACGGCAAGGCCGATGCTCCACAGGCAGAACCGACGGAACCCGGCGTGGCGCGCGGGCACGAGCAGGGTGTACTCCACAGCGCGGCAGAGGTGAGAGTGCGCAACGCCGATCAGTTCAATCATGGCGTTGGCGTAGCGGGCATCTTGCTGGCCGGCCGTGAGGTCGCGGAGTTCCACGCCGTGACGCGCAAAGACATCACGCGGAAGCCAGCACACGCCGTGGCTGCGATCTTCCCATTGGTCCTTGAGGATGTTGGTCATCTGCAGGCCCTGGCCGAACGAAATGGCCAAGCGCATCAGCGTGCGTGTCTGCGGAACCAATTCGGGTTCGAAGTCGATAAGCAGCTTGGTGAGCATTTCACCGACCACGCCGGCGACGTGGTAGCAGTAACGATCCATGTCACGCAGCGTCTCCAGGCCTTGCGGGCCGACGACACGCTGGAAGTCGTGCATGCCTTGCGACATCACGCGCAGGCATTCCACGATGGCTTCATGCTGCGTGGGGTTGAAGGTATCGGTGACTTCCAACACCAATGGCAGCCTGAACACCAGATCGCGTTCGCTTTCCGAGGTGGCGCTGGATAGACGTGGCGCGATGTCGGCGGCAAATCCGCGTGCGTCCACGTGCCCGGTGACGGCGCTGACGAAGGCGTTTTCGTAGCGACCCTTTTCTTCCGCGGTGAAAGCGGGCTCGTCTTCGATGGTGTCGGCAATGCGACAAAGCAGGTACGCGTTGGCAACGACGTCGCGCAGTGCCGGCGGCAGCTGCGGGATCGTCAGCGCAAACGTCCGTGAAACCTTTGGAAGAATCGCTTCCTGGTAAGCGCTGGCGTTGCTCGGGGCGACCTCAGCGGCTTGTTTTGCATCGAACATTGGCATGCCTGGGCCTTCTTAGTATTCACATACAGAGAAACCAGCAACGTCGGCATGGTATCACCCTGTCCCTGTGAGACGTAGCCATCTGACCAGAGCAAATGTCTTCGGTTTGTCGAGACGTTCACGCACGTTGAATAGATCACAGCATCCCCAGGGAAAGCGGGTGGGGTAGACGCCTGGCACTGGTGCTGCGCGCCGAGAAATGGCTACGGTGACGGGATGCGATGCCGCCGTGCGCGCTGTTCGTCCATAATGAACCGCAACTCCTCCCCGAGTTCAGGGATAAGCACACTTATGTGTCCAGAGTTTGTGCTGGCGATGGTCGGGCATACCTCGGTATCCAGCCGGTGAGGTCACTGGTTACTGGCGCCACGGGATTTGTCGGCTCTGCCGTCGTGCGGCGCTTGTTGCGCGAAGATCATCGCGTGCGCGTGTTGGCGCGGCGGGGTTCCGACCGGCGCAACCTGCAGGGTTTGGATGTGGAGGTGGTGGAGGCCGATCTTGCCGACGCCGCTTCGCTGGCAGGAGTTTGCGACGGTTGCGATGCCCTGTTTCACGTGGCCGCCGATTACCGCCTGTGGGCACCCAGGCCGCAGGAGTTGTATCAGACCAACGTCGAAGGAACGCGCGCCTTGCTGGAAGTCGCGCGGCGTGCCGGTGTGCCGCGTGTGGTCTACACCAGCAGTGTGGCAACACTGGGCATTCCCAAAGACGGCACGCCCGGCGACGAGGCGACCTCGGTGTCCCTGGCCGACATGGTGGGCCATTACAAACGTTCCAAATTCCTGGCGGAGCAACTCGTCAGCGAGTACGTGGCGCAGGGCTTGCCGGTGGTGATCGTGAATCCGTCCACGCCCATTGGCCCGCGGGATATCAAGCCGACGCCCACCGGGCGCATCGTGCGCGACGCCATGGCGGGCCGCATGCCGGCGTATGTGGATACCGGGCTCAATGTCGTGCACGTCGATGACGTGGCTGACGGGCATTGGCTGGCCTTCCGGAGCGGTACGGTCGGTGCACGTTACGTGCTTGGCGGCACCAACCTTAGCCTGCGCGAGTTGTTGTTTGAGATCGCCGATATTGTTGGCCGCCCGCCACCGCGTTGGCGTTTGCCGCATGGTGCGGTCATGCCGGTGGCCTACGTGGCGGAGGCGTGGGCGAGGCTCACGGGCAAGCCGCCGATCGCCACGGTGGAAGAGGTGCGCATGTCCCGCAAGCGCATGTTTTTCAGCAGTGCCAAGGCCGAGCGGGAGTTGGGTTACGCCGCGGGGCCCGTGCGCTTAGCGCTGGAAGATGCGGTGGCCTGGTTCAGTCTGCACCGCTGACTTTTGCAGCGGTTTATTTCACAAACCGCCTCGCCAGGCGTGCCATGCGCGGGACGAAGGTTGGGCGTAGCAGGCGTTCGTCATAGCCGCCCATGCGGTAGCTGTCCTGCGCCAGGCAAAGGTCGATCAGCTCACCGACCTTCAGATCCAGGCCGATCTGCTCATGCCCGGTCAGGGTGAAGTTGGCGTCCTGCATTTCGCCATTGCCATCCAGCCCCTTGGCGATGCCGATGCGCTCCCAGATCAGGAACAGCCATACGCGCATCACTTTGAGTTCGAAGGCTGGGCGTCGCCACCACGGCAGTCGCTTGCGATACCACGCCACCCAGTTGGCGAAGAACAGAATGTGGCGGGCTTCTTCCTGCATGACCGGTTCGAAGGTTTCCACCAGTTCGGCAGGAAAGTATCCCGTTTGCTTGGCGGACTCGAACAGGCCGAACGCGAAAAAGCTGTCGATGCACTCGCTGTAGCCGGTGACCAGCCAGCCCCACTCGGGGTCTTTCGGCACCTCGTACTCCGGTTCGGGCGCCAACTCGATGCCGTAGGCTGCGACCATCTTGCTGAGCACCACCTTGTGGCGTGCCTCTTCGTCGCCGTCCATGGTGAGGGCTTCGTGCAGCAGTGGGTCGGTCACCGTGTTTGTGTAGGTAGCGACGCGCAGCTTTGCCTTGCCCTCGGTCTGCACGGCGATGTCCCAGATCGGCAGCGAGGTAATGCGGTGCAGGGCATCGGCGCTTAGCGTGGGCCAGTCGATCACAGCCGGCTTGTAGGGGTTGTGCGTGTCCAGCAGCATCCGGCAGAACAGACGCTTGTGGGCATCGGAACCGATCTTGATGCGCCCCGGCTCATTGCCTGCCCAGTGGCGCATGATGTGGTCGGCGGCGGCTACGGCGTCATGGGGCATGCTCACCTCAGTCGATTCACGGTGTCTCGGAAAGCTTTGGCTTGCGGCGCGAGAGCCAACGGCGATGCATGCGATGCGCTTCCGCCCACTGCCACGACAGCAGGGCGGGCACGCCAAAGCCTACTTCGCGGGCACGCTTGACCAGCGACAGTGCAATGGCGGCATCGGCGGGCAAGCCGATGATGTTGCCGAACAGCACCAGCCCGCCTTCCTGCACGCCCAGGCCCGCGGGTACGAAGAAGATGATGTGGCGCACGGCCTGGGTGGTCGCCTCGATGGCAATCGCGTCCCACACGGAAATGGGAAAACCCAGCAACTGCAAAGCCAGCCAGCTTTCGAAGCTGCCCACCACGAAACCACCTACCTGCCATGCGCAGGCTACGGCCAGTCGCGCGGGCTTGCCGTAGAGCTTGCGGACCTCCTCGTCCAGGCGGGCGCCATCCAGCAGCTCGGTGAAACGCGAGGGGCCGCCGAGCAGCTTCTCCGCAAACGTTTCCAGTCGCGAGAACATTTGGCCATGCCGCAGTATCCAGATCAGGCCGATGGGTAGCGGAAGCGTGGCCACCACCGCCCAGATCACTGAATTGAGTGTGCCGATATGGCCCGCCATGCCGATCAGCAGCAACAGGCCCAGGGCAACGAAGACGTATTGGCTGACCAGGGTCAGTAGCACTTCCATGACGACGCTGGCCGCTACGGGCGCACCGTCTAGCCCTCGCCATTTGACCAGGCGGATACCGACGATTTCGCCGCCGATATTGGCAACCGGAAGCAGGCGATTGCACGCCTCGCGCACCGTGGCAACCCAGAACAGGAAGGGCGCGCCGGCACGCCGCTGCGGGTCGCTTGGGGCCAGTAGTGCGCGCCAGCCGAATACGTCCAGCAACAAGGGCAGGGCGTGGAAAGGTAGCAGCCAGAGCAAGGCCCAGCCTGCATGGTCGAAGGCGCCCTCAATGGCTGACCAGTTTTGGTGCGTGACCAGGATGATCGCGGCAACCAACCCGAGCAGTCCGGCGATATAGACGAAGTACTTCATGCGGCCGCCGGATCGCTGAAGCCGGCGCAAAGTTGGCAGTGTTCCGCCACGGCTTGTCGTACGCGTGGCGAAAGCAGGGCGGCCAGTTCGTCGGCATGCCGGTAGTCGGCCATGGCAGGCGTGAGCTCTCCATGGGTAGCCGGATGCAGGTAGATCTCGTTCAATCCGTCGGGTAGTCGTTGCACCACGTCCAGCAGCACCTTTTCGTCCATGGCGCCCGTGTGCTGGATGCCAAATACATGATCGTTGGAGCGTACACCGGCACGGCGCAGCCGGTGGCGCATGAGTGTCAGCCAGGGTTTGAGCCAGGGGCTGGCGTTGGGTTCGGCCGGCCAGCGCACGGCGCGCAGGCCGTAGCTGCGTCCGATGGAAAGCATCAGGGTCAGCACAGTGGGATGAAGATGAAAGTGTTTGTGGGCGTTGACGTGGTCGAGCGGCAAGCCCGTGGCGGCGAACGCTTGGAACTGGGCGCGGATCTCGGCTGCCAGTTGCTCGCGCACATGCGGCAGGAAGAAGAAGCGAAATCCGTCGCGCACCATGTTATCGCCGAAGTTTCCTCGTGCATCGACCAGATCGGGTATGCGTGATGGCGGCAAGGCCGATTGTCCATCCGCGAGCACCAAATGCAGACCCACGGCGAGGCCCGGCATCTGTCTGGCGCGCGCCACGGCATCGGCCACGGCCGGTGCCGTCACCATCAGGCTGGCCGCGCGCAGCACGCCTTCGCGATAGCCACGCTCGACCGCCTGGTTGACGGCGGTGTGCAGGCCGAAATCGTCGGCCGTCACGATCAATCGTGGGCGCGCGGGTGCGGGTGGAGCAGTCATCGGTACAGCGCAGGCCTTGCGGTCATGCCTCGTGTGCGCGCAGGAATCGGAAGAACTCCACGCCTTCGCGCAATCGTCGCTTGGTCATCTCCCAGCTGCCAGCCATTTCCTTCACGATCTCCCAGATCTTGGAGGGCCGGAAATAGAAGCTGCGGTAGAACGTTTCCACGCCGTGGAAAATATCTTCCTTGGAGAGGTGCGGATAGCTGATCATCGCCAGCTGCACGCCCTTCTCGTTGACCAAGTGAGCGGAGTTATTGGGTTCCAGCCAACCGTTCTCGATGGCCTGTTTGTACAGCGAGGTGCCCGGGTAGGGCGCGGCCAGCGATACCTGGATGGTGTGCGGGTTGATTTCCTTGGCGTACTGGATGGTGCGCGCGATGGTTTCCTTGGTTTCACCCGGCAGACCGAGAATAAACGTGCCATGCACGACGATGCCGAGCTTGCGGCAGTTCTCGGTAAAGGTGCGCGCGATGTCGGTGCGCAGGCCTTTCTTGATGTTGTGCAGGATCTGGTCGTCGCCCGACTCGTAGCCCACCAGCAGCAGGCGCAGGCCGTTCTCTTTCATGATCTTCAGCGACTCGTACGGTACGTTGGCCTTGGCGTTGCAGCTCCATGTCCAGCCCATGGCGTGCAGTCCGCGCGCGATGTCGTGCACGCGATCCATGTTGGAGCTGTCGGTGAAGGTGTCGTCGTCGAACATGAGTTCGCGGACTTCGGGCATGTTCTCCTTGATCCACTTCGCCTCGGCCAGCACGTTGGCGGCCGAGCGCACACGGTAGCGATGGCCGCCCACCGTCTGTGGCCACAGGCAGAATGTGCACTTGGATCGGCAGCCGCGCCCGGTGTAGATCGACACGTACGGGTGCATCAGGTAGCCGATGAAGTAGCGTTCGATCTTCAGGTCGCGCTGGTAGATCGGCGCCACGAAGGGCAGATCGTCCATGTTCTCGATGGTGGCGCGCGACGGATTGTGCTGCACGCTGCCGTCGGTCAGCTTGTAGCTGATGCCGGCGATGTCTTTGAAGGCGCGGCCTTCGGCCACTTCCTTGCAGGTGTAGTCAAACTCCTCGCGTGCCACGAAATCGATGGCCTGCGACGCGAGCAGCGAAGCATCCGGTTCCACCGCCACCTTGGCGCCCACCATGCCGATAAGGATGTTGGGGTGACGATCCTTGAGCAGCTCCGCGAATTTCGCGTCGGTGGGGAAGGATGGCGTGCTGGTGTGGATGATCACCAGGTCGTAGGTGCCGGCGATGCCGAGGGTGTCTTCCACCGACAGTTCTTCCACCGGGGCGTCGAGCACGCGCGATCCGGGGACGAGTGCGGCCGGTTGAGCTAGCCAGGTGGGATACCAGAAACTCTTGATCTCGCGTTTGGCTTGGTAACGGGAACCGGCTCCGCCGTCGAAACCATCAAACGAAGGGGCTTGTAGAAAAAGCGTCTTCATGGGATTGCCAAGCTCCTGCAGCAGTTTGTTCTGCGTTTGCAACGAGTGGTTCATCGCACTTTTCGGCCTTGCGTTCATTAAGGATACCGCGATGGCGCGTGGTCGCGCGCATGCAATACCTGTCCTCGCCAATCCACCCGCCAGTGGATCAGCGCACCCGCCCATTCCACCAGCAATAGCGCGTCGCGGAAAGGGGTGAGCCAAAAGTCATGCCACCGGGAAGGTCTTGCGGTGCTCCGCCATGATGCGAGATAGCGCGCCGTGCGCGCCATTCCACCAAAGACTGCAATGACGAGGCAGGGCGCGGATGGCGACAGCAGCAGGGCGAGCAGCAGCACGGGCCAAGTAAAGCAAATGAAACTGAAGATGAATCCCAGCGGGGAGATGGCGCGTATGGTGCGCAGCCAGCGCAATTCATGATGCCAAAGGCTGGCGAGCCGCGTTTCGCTGACATCGGTGCCCACGACCAGGTCACTCAGCACCGTATGCATGCCCAGTTGGCGCGTGCGTTCACCCAGCCAGAAGTCATCCGCAAGGGTGTCCTTCAACGCGTCGAAACCGCCAATCGCCTCTAACGCATCGCGGCGCAGGGCAATGGTGGAGCCAAACGCAAAACGGGTAGAGCCGAAAGCGTGCGCCAGCCTCACGGAAGGTGCGAACCAGTCATCGATGAACAGCTGGCCCAGCCGGGAGCTCAAGGCTGCATGCGATACGCCGTGATAGAGGCACGTCACGATGCCTGCACGCGGATCGTTCAGCGGCGCGGTGACCCGCGAAAGGTAGTCCGGCGTCACGCTGATGTCGCTGTCCGCCAGCACCAGCCAGTCGTGCCGTGCCTGCGCGAGCACGTTCATCAGGTTGCTGACCTTGTGGTTGGCACCGTGCACCATCGGATCGATCACCAGCGCCATGGGCAACTGGGGGAATTCACGTTGCAGTCGCTGCACTACGGCGATAGCCGGATCCTCCGGATCTCGCACGCCAAAGAGAAGTTCATAGTGTGCGTAATGTTGCTCGCAGAAGCCGCGCAGGTTCTCGTAAAGCCTTGGCTCGGCGCCATGCAGCGGCTTGAGAACGCTGACCGGTCGGCTTGCCTGATCGTTCACATTCGCTCGCCGATGCTTGTTCGCACGTTCGCACCGGAACCAGGCCCACAAGCTCAGGCCAGCGTATGCCGTAGCGGACAGGGCGAGTGCGATGCCCAGCCATGACAGCGGTGTTGTAACGGAGGCATAGAACGGCATGAAGTCAGCTCGGACGCGATCTACCATTCCTTCCAAAGTTAATGCATGCACTTTGTGAAAACCTATCTTTCCCGATGGCAGTGGGCTGTTCGGTTTCTCCTGGTATGCGGTCTGTCATGTGGCGCGGCGTTTGCCCAGGCGCCCTCCGGCGACGGCTCCGCTGCTGCGGCCATCACGGGCGACTGGTTGGTGGATAGTCGTGACGCCATCATCCGCATCGAGCCGCAGGGTGATGCCTTTGTCGGCACCATCGTCTGGCAACTGCATGACACCTACGGTCCCGAGGATGGATCGGAGCTCAATGGCAAGACGGTCACGGATCGGCACAACCCCGATCCTGCGTTGCGCTCCCGTCCGTTGACGGGGCTGCGCCTGTTGTGGGGCTTGCGTTATGACGCCGATGCGCATGCCTGGGTGGATGGTCATGTCTATAACTCGGACAACGGCAAGGAATACCACTGCGAGGTTCATGTGCCATCACCCGATCGTCTCGTACTGCGTGGCTACATCGGCATACCGCTGCTGGGCGGAAGCACCACGTGGACGCGCACGCACGAGCCCTTTCCTGCACCGGCAAGCAGCGTTCATTCGACGAATTGACGACGGGCGATGCGGCGCAAATGTTTGCGAGGGACTACTCGGCTTCGCTCATCCTTGCTAGCCTGAGTGGGCATTCGTTTGACGGTCGGAAGCGCGTTACGCCATTTGTGACGAAGATGTGATGACCGGGCGTGTATCGCTGTCCACCGGAAGAGAGAGGTTTGAGCCTTGGCTAGCCGCGAGTTGGACTACAACGAAAGAGTCTGGTCAAGGGACGTGGTTTCCTTCCAGGATGAGCCGCTGGTGCTGGTCGATGAACACGACCGCGAAACTGGCTTCCTCGACAAAGCTGCCGCACACCACGGGCAGGGCATCCTGCATCGTGCGTTCTCGTTATTCGTGTTCAACACGGATGGCGAGTTGTTGCTCCAGCAGCGCGCCGAAGGCAAGCGATTGTGGCCGGGGTATTGGTCCAATACCTGCTGTAGCCATCCGCGTCGCGGCGAGACTATGGAGACGGCTATCCACCGCCGGCTCGGCGAAGAGCTGGGCATGCAGTGCGAGTTCCAGTTTCAGTTCAAGTTTCAGTATCAGGCGCAATTCGATGCGGAAGGTGCGGAACATGAACTCTGCTGGGTGTATGCCGGTCGAACGGATGTGGCGCCTGTCGCCAATATCCATGAGATCGCGGCATGGCGCTATGTGGCGCCGGATGCACTCGATCGCGAGATCGTTGCCCATCCGGAACGTTTCACGCCGTGGTTCAAGATCGAGTGGGATCGATTGCGGCGAGAGCATGCGCATGTGTTCGCGCCGCCGGCGACGCTGGCGTCCTGAGCGCCTATACTTTGGTTCAACGATGTAAACGTCTGGAATTTTGTGGCTCGCGCCGGTGGCGCGGCTCGTAACGATCCATCGATCATCGATGAGGAGATTCCGTTGGGCATTCCTCTTATTCAGCAAACCAAGATCGCGCGTTACATCATCAGCAAGAAGCTGAGCGGACAGAAGCGGTATCCGCTGGCGATGATGTTGGAGCCTTTGTTTCAGTGCAATCTGGCCTGTGCAGGTTGCGGCAAGATCGATCATCCGAAGGAAATTCTGCAGAAACGCATGAGTGTGGAAGACGCCCTGCGTGCTGTGGACGAGTGCGATGCACCGGTAGTGTCGATTCCCGGTGGCGAGCCGTTGATCCACAAGGAGATGCCGCAGATCGTGCAGGGACTGATCGCGCGCGAGAAGTTCATCTACCTGTGCACCAATGCGCTCCTGTTGACCAAGCACATCGACGAGTACACGCCGTCGCCGTACTTCACCTGGTCCGTTCACCTGGATGGGCTGAAGGAGCGGCACGATCAATCCGTGTGCATGGAGGGCGTGTTCGACAAGGCGGTGGCGGCGATCAAGCTGGCGTTGTCCCGCGGTTTCCGCGTCACCATCAACTGCACGCTATTCAATAACGAGAAACCGGAAGAGATCGCCGAGTTCTTCGACTTCGCCATGTCACTGGGCATCGAGGGCATCACGGTGTCGCCGGGTTACAGCTACCAGCATGCGCCGCGACAGGATGTGTTCCTTGGGCGCACGGAAAGCAAGAATCTTTTCCGCGACGTGTTCCGTGTTGGCAAGGAACGCAAGAGCAAGTGGGTGTTCAATCAATCGTCGATGTTCCTGGACTTTATCGCGGGCAACCAGAGCTATCAGTGCACGCCGTGGTCCAATCCCACCTACAACATCTTCGGCTGGCAGCGGCCGTGCTATCTGCTGGTTGATGAGGGCTATGCCAGCTCGTACAAAGAGTTGATGGAAGACACCGCGTGGGACAAGTACGGCGTCGGCATCAACCCCAAGTGCGACAACTGCATGGCGCACTGCGGTTTCGAAGGCACGGCAGTGGATGACACCTTTGCGCATCCGTTGAAGGCCGCGCGCGTGGCGACGTTTGGTCCGCGCACGGATGGCGCGATGGCGCCAGATCTGCCGGTGCTGTACGGCGATCGCAACGACGCAACGGCCATCCATATTCCCATCAGTGCCATCCAGCGTCGGAACCCTTCGCAGGGAGCGGACGCCGGCCACTGATCGATGTGGACGCTTGTCTGCGCCATCGTCCCAGTCCTTATGTGGCTGGGACTGTTGCTCGTGCCGTGGCGACCTTGGAGCACGCGCGAGCATCTTGAGGCCGGTTCACCGTCGGGCTTAAGGCTCGACGGCATCACGGTGCTGATTCCCGCACGCAACGAGGCCGACGTGATCGGTACGACGCTGCGTGGTCTGCAGGCGCAAGGCGATGGCTTGCAGGTCATCGTGATCGACGATCAGTCGACCGATGCCACGGCGGCAGTGGCGAGCGCCTTCTCGAATGTTCGCGTGGTTTCCGGTGCACCCTTACCAGATGGCTGGGCGGGCAAGCTGTGGGCACTGGAGCAGGGCCGGCAACACGTGCGTACGCCGCTGACTTTGCTGCTGGATGCGGACATCGAGTTGCGCCCCGGCATGCTGGCGACCCTGCTGTCACACAAGCAACGCGAGCAGCGACAGTTCGTCTCGATCATGGCGGATCTGCGCCGCACCAGTTTCTGGGATCGCCTGCTGCTGCCCGCGTTCGTCTATTACTTCAAGCTGCTTTATCCGTTCGCCATTTCCAATTCGCGCTCCACGCTGGTGGCAGCGGGGGCGGGCGGCTGCATCCTGGTGGATACGGACATGCTGGAGCGCATCGGCGCCTTTGCCAGCCTGCGTGATGCACTGATCGACGATTGCACGCTCGCGCGTCAGATAAAACGGGCGGGTGGGCGTACCTGGATCGGCTTGAGCCGCGACGTGGTGAGCCTGCGGCCGTACGGCAGTTTCGACTCCATCCACCGCATGGTGGCGCGCTCGGCGTTTACCCAATTGGGATATTCGACCGCGTTGCTGCTGGTGGTGACGTTCCTGTTCCTGCTGGCTTACGGTGTGCCGCTGGCCTTGCTCGGGGTGGCGCATGTCTGGCCGTTGGCCTGGGTGGCTTGGCTGGCCATGATGTTGGGCTATCTGCCCATGCTCCGGTATTACCGGATGCCTCTGTGGTGGGCATTGCTGCTGCCGCTTGGGGCGGGCCTGTATCTGGGCATGACCTGGAGCTCAGCGATCCGCTACTGGCGTGGCGTGCGTTCCCAATGGAAGGGGCGGGTCTATGGCGCGGTGTATGATTTTCTTTTTAATCAATGATTTATATTTTATTCGCGACCCGCTGAATCTCGATCCATGAGAATGCCGTCGTGGTATCTTGATTGCCGTCCCGGTAATCAAGTTATTCCATGCCTCCTTCAGAACACGGTGGACGCCGCTCCGGCGCCGGTCGCCCTGCCGGCGAACCGAGCCAGCGCATTCGCGTGCCTGACAGTCAGGTGCCGGCGGTGCTGGCGTATCTGGATGCTTACCGCAGTCCCGCCTCGTTGGAGGCGCCGCGCCCCGTTTCGCTGGATCCGTCAACGGTCGCGCTGACGGCCTTCCTCAGTCGTGTGCCGGCCGGTGTGCCCTCGCTGGCCGATGACGACATCGACGAAGTGGTCGATCTCAACCAGCATCTGGTGCTGCCTGGGCATGAGCCGAGCACCTTCATTATTCGCGTGTCGGGCTGGTCGATGATCGGCGCGGGCATCTTCGATGGCGATGAAGTGCTGGTGGATCGTGCGCTTGCGCCGCGCCAGGGCGACATCGTGGTGGCGGTGGTCAATAACGAGCTGACCATCAAACGCCTGGGCAAGGTGGATGGGCACGTGGCGTTGCTGCCGGAGAACGCGCACTTCAAGCCCATTGTGTTCCGTGAGGGCGAGACGCTCAGCGTGTGGGGCGTCGTTACGCGTTGCCTGCGAACCTTGCGGTAACCGTGTCATGGGTCAGGTCGTCGCGCTCGATTCGCTCCTCCATAGCCGCCAGGTCTGGCAAGGGCGTGCCGCTCCAGCGCCGTCCAGCACCCAGCCCACTGGCTGGCCGATGCTTGATGCGGCGTTGCCGAGCGGTGGCTGGCCCGAGCATGCGATGACCGAGATCCTGCTGCCTGCCGATGGCGTGGGCGAATTACAGTTGGTGCTTCCCACGCTGGCGCGACTGACGCGCGAGCAGCGCACGGTGATGGTGATCGCGCCACCCTATGTGCCTTATGTGGCGGGATGGGAGGCGCGTGGTGTGGTGATGTCGCGCGTAGATATCGTGCAGGCGGACGAGCGCGATGTGCTGTGGGCTGCCGAGCAATGTCTGCGCTCGGCCAGTTGCGCCGCCGTGCTGGCATGGCCCATGAAAGCGGACGATCGTTCGTTGCGCCGCCTGCAGGTAGCCGCCGATACCGGCAAAGCATTGGCCTTTGTATTTCGTGATCGCCACCATGCGGTGCAGGCTTCGCCGGCCGCCCTGCGCCTGGAATTGGAAAGCACACCTGAGTGGCAGGTGCGCGTACGCAAATGCCGTGGCGGAAACCCGCCGATGCAGGCGGTATCGCTGGCGTTGGCTTCTGGCTGGTCGTGACGGGCCGCTATCGTGCTCTGGGCCTGCATACTGCTGCCGCAACTGGCGCTGGACGGTGTCCTCCGGCGACGGCCACCCTCGGACGAGCCGCTGGTGTTGGTGAGTGGCCCCGCGCAGGCGCGCATCGTGCATGCAGCCAATGCATCAGCACGTGCGGCGGGCATGTATCGCGGGCAGAAGCTCGTCGCGGCACAGGCGCTGCTGCAACAGTTCGTGATGATCGAGCACGACGCGGAAGACGAGGCACGCTGGCATCGTCTGTTGGCTGCCTGGGCGTACCGTTATAGCGCCGAGGTCGGCCTGTATGCGCATGCTGTGGTGCTGGAGGTCAGTCGCAGCCTCAACCTGTTCGGGCCATGGCCGCGTTTTGAGTCGTTGCTGCGCGATGACTTGCAGGGGCTGGGTTTCCGTCACCGCGTTGCACTCGCGCCGACGCCGCACGCCGCCTATGTGCTGGCGGGTGTGCACGATGGTCTGGCCGTCACCTCGCCGGAGGTCCTTCGGGATGCGCTGTCTCCCGTGCCTATTGCGCGTGCGCGTTTGCCGGCGGAGGCCACGCAAGGCTTGCCGTCGATGGGCATCCGCACGCTGGGGCAAGTGTTCAAGCTGCCGCGTGCCGGGTTGCAGCGGCGCTTTGGTGAGGCCTTGGTTGCCCAGCTCGATCGCCTGACCGGCGATGAGCCGACACCCATGGAAAGCTACCGTCCGCCCGATGCGTTCGAGCAACGCATGGAGTGGACGCACGAGATCGAGCACGTCGAGGCATTGATGTTTCCGTTGCGCCGCCTGACGGGTGACCTGGCGGCGTATCTCGCCGGTCGCGACGGCGGCGTGCAGCGCTTCGAGCTTGAGTTGGAGCATCGCAGCGGCGCGCCGACACACGTCGCGGTGGGCATGCTCACGGCCGCGCGTGATGCCGCGCTACTGTTTGATTGCGCGCGCGGTCGCCTCGAGCGACTTGAACTGCCGCAACCGGTCATGGCCATGCGGCTTGTAGCGCGAGAATTGCCGCCGTTCGTACCGGCGGGCCGCGATCTGTTCGATACGCGTCCAGTGAATGCGGTGCCATTGGAGCAGCTGCGCGAACGCTTGCGCGCACGGTTGGGCGAGCAGGCCATTCAACACCTGCGCCGCACGGTGGATCCGCGGCCGGAGAAAGCGCAAAGCACGTCCGCGGCGTCCACCTGGGCAACGTCGCCGGAAACCTTGCCGCGTCCCACCTGGTTGCTGGATACGCCGCGCCCCTTTCGCGGCCCTCCGCCCGAAGTGCTGGCCGGCCCTGAGCGCCTTGAAACCGGCTGGTGGGATGGCGGCGACATACGGCGTGATTACTACGTGGTCCGCACCTCACAGGGGCAATGCGCATGGGTGTTCTGCGCGCAGGGCGAGCAAGGGAACTGGATGCTGCACGGGTGGTTCGCATGAACGACTACGCCGAGCTGCATTGCCTGTCGAATTTTTCGTTCCAGCGTGGTGCGTCCAGCGCGCGCGAATTGTTCGATCGGGCAAAGGAGTGCGGCTATCGTGCGCTGGCGATCACTGATGAATGTTCGTTGGCCGGTATCGTGCGCGCTTACGAGGCGTCGCGCGATACGGGTCTGAAGCTGATCGTCGGCGCCGAGTTCCAGATCGAAAGTGGCCCGAAACTGGTGCTGCTATGCGAGAACCTGCAAGGCTACACGGCGTTGTGCGCCCTCATCACGCGCGGGCGTCGTGTGGCGGAGAAGGGCACGTATCGCGTGACGCGCGATGATTTTTCCAGCGGCCTGCCGGGTACGTTGGCCTTGTGGTTGCCGCAGGGTGATTCACGACAGGAACACGGAGCATGGCTGAAGACCTTGTTCGACGGGCGCCTGTGGTTGGCCGTCGAACTGCATCACGGGTCGGATGATGCGCGCCGCTTCGAAGAACTGCGCACGCTGGCCGAGGCGCTGGCATTGCCGATGGTGGCGACGGGCGACGTGCATATGCACGTGCGCCGCCGTCGCGCTCTGCAGGACGTGATGACGGCGATCCGTCATCACCGCACCGTGGCCGAAGCAGGCGACCTGTTATTTCCCAATGGCGAGCGGCATCTGCGTACACGCGAAGCCTTGTCGGCGATCTACCCCGCGGAGCTGATGGCCGAAAGCGTGCGCATCGCCGAGCGCTGCCATTTCGTGATGACGGATATCAACTATCGCTATCCCGCCGAGTTGGTGCCGGAGGGCGAGACGCCGACCACATGGCTGCGGCATTTGACGGAGGAAGGCCTGAAGTGGCGCTGGCCGCAGGGTGAGCCGAAGAAGGTGAGGGATCAGGTTGAGTACGAGCTAAAGCTGGTCAAGCAACTCAAGTACGAGTCGTACTTCCTCACCGTTCACGAGATCGTGGCGTTTGCGCGCAGCAAGGACATTCTTTGCCAGGGGCGCGGGTCGGCGGCGAACTCAGCTGTCTGCTACGCGCTGGGTGTGACGGCGGTGGACCCGGCCACGACCACGCTGCTGGTCGAGCGCTTCATTTCGGCCGAGCGCAACGAGCCACCGGATATCGATATCGACTTTGAGCATGAGCGGCGCGAAGAGGTCATCCAGCACATCTACGAAAAGTACGGCCGGGAGCGTGCCGCGCTGGCCGCCACGGTAATCAGCTATCGCGGCCGCAGCGCCGTGCGCGACGTGGCGCGTGCCCTCGGTTTGCCCTCGGACCAGATCGATCTGTTGTCGCGCACCTTTGCGTGGCAGGATGGCGACGACCCCATGGATGGCCGCCTGCGCGAGCGCGGTTTCGACCCTGATAGTCCACTGTTACGCCGCGTGCTCGTGCTTACGGCGGAATTGATGGGTTTTCCGCGCCACCTGTCCCAGCACGTGGGTGGCTTCGTCATCTCCGATCAGCCGCTGTCGAATCTGGTGCCGGTGGAGAACGCCTCCATGCCCGATCGCACCATCATCCAATGGGACAAGGATGATCTGGACACCATGCGCCTGCTGAAGGTGGATTGTCTGGCACTGGGCATGCTTACCTGCATCCGCAAGTGTCTGGCCTTGTTGCAGCATCACCATGGTCGCGTGGAAACGCTGGCGTCGATTCCTCCGGATGACCAGGCGACCTATGACCTGATCCAGCGTGCCGACACCATTGGCGTGTTCCAGATCGAATCGCGTGCACAGATGGCCATGCTGCCGAGGCACCGGCCGGAGAATTTCTACGACCTGGTGATCCAGGTGGCCATCGTTCGTCCTGGACCTATCCAGGGCGACATGGTGCATCCGTATTTGCGCCGCAAGCGTGGCGAGGAGGAAGTCACCTATCCCTCGGAAAAGCTGCGCAGCGTTTTTGAGCGCACCCTGGGCGTGCCGCTATTCCAGGAGCAAGTGATGAAGCTGGCCATCGAGGCGGCCGAATACTCGCCCGGCGAAGCGGATCAGCTACGCCGCTCGATGGCTGCATGGCGACGCAACGGCGACATGGAAATTCATCGCCAGCGGCTGATGGCCGGCATGTTGAAAAATGGATTCACGGAAGAGTTTGCAGCGCGCCTGTTCGAGCAGATCAAGGGTTTTGGCTCCTATGGCTTCCCCGAGAGCCATGCGGCGAGCTTTGCCTTGCTGGTGTATGCCAGCTGCTGGCTCAAATGCCATTACCGCGCGGCTTTCATGTGCGCCTTGCTCAATGCGCAGCCGATGGGGTTCTACGACGCTAGCCAGATCGTGCAGGACACGCAGCGTCACGGTATCAAGGTGCGGCCGGTGGACGTGCGTCATAGCGACTGGGACAACATGCTCGAGGATGACCCTTCGTCGAAGGGTGGTTTTGCGCTTCGGCTGGGCTTCCGGCAGGTGCGCGGATGCCGCCAGGAAGTGATGGAGAAGTTGATGATCGCGCGGGCACGTCGGCCATTCGACGACGTGGCCGATCTATGCGCCCGAGCCGGGCTTAATCGCCATCAGCAGGAGGCGCTGGCCGAGGCGGATGCATTGCGTGGCCTGGCAGGTCACCGTCATCGCGCACGTTGGGCGATGGCGGGCATCGAGGCGCAATTGCCGCTGTTCGGCAACACCAGTCCGCAGGAGGACGACGTGGCCTTGCCGCCACCGTCACAGGGTGAAAGCACGCTGGCCGATTACGCGCGCATGGGGCTCAGCCTGGGGCCGCATCCTCTGCGGCAGATTCGCGCGCGTCTTCGCGCCGCCAAGTGCGTGGATTCACGTAGTTTGCAGGGCTGTCTTCACGCCAGTCACGTGCGTGCCGCGGGTCTGGTCACGCAGCGGCAGCGCCCGCAGACCGCCAGCGGCGTCACCTTCATCACCCTGGAAGACGAGTACGGTCCCATCAATGTCGTGGTGTGGAGCCAGGTGGCCGAACGTCAGCGGCGTATTTTTCTGGAGTCGCGCTTGCTCGGCGTGGACGGTCGCTGGGAGCACGTGGATGGCGTGAGTCACCTTATCGCGCATCGCCTGCATGACCTGAGCGAGCTGCTGGGTTCGCTGGACAGTCGTTCGCGTGACTTCCATTGAGTGCACGGTTTCAGTGTATCGCTGGGGAAATGCCGAGCTCGCCAAGCAGTGGCCGGTGATCAACGCCAAGATTCCGGCCAAGCCCGGCGCCGCCGACTGGGGCGGTCGCCCGCACAAGCGGGCTTTCTTGATTCGCTGAGCGTGGCTGCTCAGGCGCTACGTGCTCGCCAACGATTGACTGCGAAACCGAAGGCGAGCATCAGCGCTACGGCCAGTTGTGCCAGCAAGGATTGCCACGTGGGGTAGATGCCCAACAGGTCAATGGATGGTGCTGGCGCCACGGTGACGGCTGTCCATCCCGCCTCCTGCAAGGCGGCTACGCCCTTGCCTGTAAGCACGATGGCGAGCACGGCGATCACCAGCGAACTGACGGAGAAGAACAACCCCAGTGGCAGGCGCTGGCTGGTACGCAGCAGCACCCAGGCGATGACGCCGAGCATGACTGCGCCGGCAGCCAGTCCAGCGAGCAGCCACACATCCTGACCCTCGTTCCACAGCGCCGTGTAGAACAGGATGGTTTCAAACACCTCGCGATAGACCGAGATAAAGGTGAGGCCGAACACGAACCAGGCCGAACGCCGGTTCAAGGCCGTCGCCATCTTTGCTTTCAGGTAGGACTGCCAGCGGCCGCCTATGCTCTTTTGGTGCATCCACAGGCCCACGCCCAGCAACACGGCGGCGGCGAACAGCGACGATAGGCCCTCGGTCAGTTCGCGGCTGGCGCCGCTGATCGAAATCGCATAACTGGCCGCCGCCCAGGTGATGGCGCCGGCCAACAAGGCGAGTGTCCAACCCCAATGCACGTAACGTGTCGCGTCATGCCTATCCGCTTTGCGCAGGAAGGCGAGCAGGGCGACGACGACCAGGAGGGCTTCCAGGCCTTCGCGCACCAGGATGGTGAACGCACCGATGAACGTCGTCATGGGGCTGGCTGCCGTTTCGGACAGCACGGTCTGCGCCTGCCCGAGCAGGCCATCGACCTCGTGCGCTTGCTTGGTCGCGGCATCATCGTTCGGCGATTGCGACAGCGTCGTGCGGTACGCGCCCATCGCTGTTTCGATGCGTGCACGCAACGAGGCATTGCGCGTATCCAGTTGCGCTTCGACTGGCTCGACGCCGTCCAGATAGGCCGACAGCGCGAGCTGCCTGGCTTCTTCACTTTTACCGTTGCGATGCGCTTCCAGGCTGTCCGCCAGTCGAGCACGCGCCAGCGGTATGCCCGCGAGTGCCTCATGCACGGCCTCGGGGTGGGCACGCAAGTAACCGATGATGAGGTGCGCCTGTGCAACGCCCAGTGTGTCGGCCAAGCCCGCCGCGCGAGCACGGGCCAATTCGCTCGGCGAGGCGATGGCGCCTCGGGCGCGTGCATCGTTCCGCCACGCCTGCTCGCCCTGCGTCGCAGTCACGGGATAGGCGAGCGTGCCCACGTAATAGGCCAGAGACCAGCGGTCGTCGCTGGAAAGCGCTTGGGCGTAGCTCACCATCGGCGTGCCGGCGACGCCCTGGGTAATCACCTCGTACAACGACAGCGGGCTGCGCTGGTCGGCGCGACTCACCTCGGTGAAATCGATCGGGCGAGGCGAGAGCTGGAGTCCTGCAGGGCCGTCGCCATGCCCGGTGGCGCCGTGGCACGCCGCGCACTGCGCCTGATAAAGCAATGCGCCACGTGTCAGGTCGGGTGTTTTCGTCGGCGCCGTGGGAATGGGGTAGGCCTGCAGTAGCGTGTCCGTGAGCGCATGCGCCTGCCGCGCCACATCGGCCTCGGGTGCCTTGGCATCGATCAGCGACACCAGCTGGTCAGCTTGCTGTCGCAGTGCCGGTGTAGCCGGTGATGCCGGCAGGGCCAGTACGCGCGCGCGCGCGTGGCGCGCAAACTCGCGCATCTCGGCGTATTCCGAGGCGCTCACGACTTCACCGTGGTTGACTGCGCCGGCGTAGTCCGCCGCGAGGTAATCGAGCATCTGCCAGGTCTGCGGCACGCTAGCCGTGGGGTCGTCGGTGGCTTGTTGCGCCAACGCAGGTGATGCGCCGAGTCCGAAGGCAAGGAGCAGGATTGCGAGCTTCCGGGCCACTTTACAAATGCGATCTATTCTCATTTGTAAAGTGTACTCTCGTTACGGCGTGATATGCAGTGGTCCCAGGATCCGGGACGGGTGCTCCAGTGCCAGCCGGCCATGGCCGATGCCCTGGCTGATGCTTTGGGCAATACGCTCGGCCGTGCTGATGAAAAGCTCGGCCGTGGGCGGGTCGAAGACCTCGCGGGCAGTTTCACCCCACAACGCCAGCCAACGGTGAAACAGCGACTGTGGAAACGCAGGCAGTGCGCGATGCACGCCCATCGGATTGCCGTGGTAACGCCCGGTGCGCAAAATGACGGACGACCAGAAGTCGCACAGCGTGTGCTTGTGCGTGGTCCAGTCGTGAATGGCGGTGTTGAACACCGGGCCCAGTTCCTCGTCTGCGCGGACCTTGTCGTAGAAGCGGTCGACCAGCGTCGCGATGCCGACCTCGTTTGCAGCAGGGAAAAGTGCCATGAGTGAACGTCGTCTAGTGAAGCGTGCTAGCCCGGTGCGCCATCGCGCCCTGGCGTGAGGTACATCCATAACGATCGCGCCACCCGGGGCGTGAGTGCAAGCAGCCAGAGCGCTGCCGCGGCGATGTACCACGGCCACGGTGGTGACATGTATTCGCCGGCTATGCGAATCAAGGCGACCAGCTGCAGGGCGATGTAGCACCAACAGCAGTCCTGGCCGTCGCGCCTTGATCTGCGTCAGATTCGCGCGCGGGTGCTGCCCCGGCTGTCCACGATGACTTCATGCACGGGTGCGTCCCCGCTTGCCGGGGCATGCTCTACGCCAGGGAGAGGGTCATGATTCGAAAACTACTGGCAGGTGGGCTTTTGGCCTTGGGCATAGTTGCGGTGTCGGCCCATGCCGAAGAAGCGCCAACGGCCTTGCGCGATGCGCTGGTCAAAACTACCCAGGCACTGATGGATGCGCTGCCAGTGGGCGACAAGACGCCCTGGGAGCAATGGGTCACAGACGACGCGGTAATCATCGACGAGTTCGGCCGGGTGGCGAGCAAGGCCGACACCATTGCATCGCTGCGCCATTTTCCCGCTGGCGTCACCGGCAGCATGGAGATGCGCGATCCGCATGCCTGGCTGCACGGCGACAGTGCCTTGCTTAGTGTCGAGGAGTACGAGCGCGAATCCTATTTTGGCCAGTCGTTCGTGGTGCGCTACCGGTCGCTGCTCACCTTCGTTAAACAGAGTGGTCAATGGAAACTGGCTGGCGCGCAGGACGTCACCATTCCCACGCCACCGCCGAAGCTGGACGTTCCCGGCCTCGCGCTGGATGACTACGCGGGCACCTTTCGCTATGCGCCGGGGCGTGCATGGGTCGTCTCCGTCGATCATGGCGTGCTTGGTTACGTGACGCGACCCGGCGGCCCCGTGAACACGCTGCAGCCCGTGGCGAAGGATGTCTTCATGGGCACCGACGACGAGCGCAATCTGCTGGTCTTCCAGCGCGACGAGCACGGCAAAGTCAGCGTTCTGATCGAGCGGCGGAAATTCAATGACCTGAGGCTGGGCAAGGAAGGCTGACGCATTGCCGCGCCGTTTTGTGTCCCATGGATCCATACAGACATATCGACAAGGAAGCACACGCATGGCATCTCCCGCATCTGGAAAGACAGCCCTTGAGGATTGGAAGGTTCCCGTCAAATTGAAGCTTGCCGCGCTGTGGGCAAGCCTGATGTTCTGCTACATCTACGGCGACTATTTCGGGCTCTTTCAGCCAGGCACATTGCAAAGCATGCTGGAAGGAAAAATGGGGCCGCTCGGGCCCACGACGCAGGGCGTGCTGCTGGGCACCTCCATCCTGATGGCAGTGCCCAGCGTGATGGTCTTTCTGTCGCTGGTGATGAGGCCGCTGGCAGGTCGGGTGGTGAACGTGGTGTTGGGCCTGCTCTACGCGATCATCATGGCCGTGTCGATGCCGGGTGCCTGGACGTTCTATCTGTTTCTCGGCGTCATCGAGATCGTGCTTTCCCTGTTGATCGTCTGGTACGCGTGGCGGTGGCCGCGTTCAGCTTAGTAGGGCTGTGGCCCCGGCATTGAGGTGACTCTGCTTGGGGCCAGGGTAGCGACCTGCGCGGATCGGCGGGACATTGTCGCCGTGTCCGTGCGGGTGCCCGTCAGGGGCTCGCCGGCAAAATCCTGCGACGGATAGCGTGCCTGGGCCGCATTGGGCCGGTGCTCTGGCGGGGGCGGTGCAGGGCCCATGGCTTAGCGGTTAGCATCATCGGCCAGGCTTTTGCCTTGGTCCCGGCTATTGTGGGCGCCTGCATGGCGTCCAGTGATCCATCCGGGGCCAGCATCGTTACCACACCGGGAAGGACACTGAGTGAGCAAGCGAATTCTACTTTTGAGCGTTTCCGCAGGCGCCGGTCATGTGCGCGCCGCCGAGGCGCTGCGCACCTGCGCGGATGGCTACGAAGATGTGTCGACGTTGCATCTCGACGTCATGGACTATGTGCCGGACAGTTTCCGCGCGATCTACGCCGACTCCTACATCAAGCTGGTCAACGCGCATCCGACCCTGTGGGGCATGCTCTACAAGAGCAGCTCGGACATGAAGCCGACGGCCCTGGTGCAAAAGGTCCGCCGCACGACGGAGCGCCTCAGTACGCGCGCCTTGCTCAAGGCCATCAAGGAATTTGGCCCGGATGCGATCGTCTGCACGCACTTCCTTCCCGCCGAACTCCTGATGCACGAAATCCGCCGCGATCGCCTGCATGTTCCGGTATGGGTGCAAGTGACCGATTTCGATCTGCACCGGATGTGGGTGATCCCGCTCATGACCGGCTACTTTGCGGCCAATGATGAAATCGCCTTCCGCATGCGGGCTAATGGCATCCCTGCCGAGCAGATCCACGTCACCGGCATTCCGATCATGCCTGCCTTTTCGCGACCGCTGGAGCGCGCGGCATGCGCTGCGCAGTTCGGGCTCGATCCATCGCGACAGACCCTTCTGCTTATGGGTGGTGGTGCGGGCGTGGGTGGCCTGGATGGCGTTGCAAAAGAGCTCCTGTCTGCCGAGGGCGACTTCCAGTTGATCGTGCTCGCTGGCCGCAACGCCAAGGCGCTGGCCGCGCTCAAGACGTTGGCGGAACAGTACCCGCAACGTCTGTTTCCCCAGGGATTTACGCAGGAAGTGGAGCGGCTGATGGCCTGCGCCGACGCCGTCATCACCAAGCCCGGCGGTTTGACCACCTCCGAATGCCTCGCCATGGGCTTGCCGATGATCGTCAATGCGCCCATTCCCGGGCAGGAAGAGCACAACGCGGATTACCTGCTGGAGCAGGGCGCCGCGCTGAAGGCGGTCGACGAGCTTGGTCTTGTCTATCGCGTTCGCCACTTGGTCCGGCACCCGGACAAGCTCGCCGCTATGGGGCGTAGCGCCAAGGCACTGGGTCGCCCGCAGGCCGCTGGCGCCGTGCTGGACGTGGTGTTTGCCGATCTCGCCGGGCGCGCGGGTTGATGGCCAAGGGTTTTCAGTCGCGACGGGCGCTCGTGTTTGCTGTTCTGTGGACCTTGCTGCTCTCCTTCTTCTTCGCGAAGGTGGAGGTGCAGATCGAAGGTGCTGCCGGATGGGCCGCCAATCTTCCGACCTGGCGCATCGAGCATCACTGGATGCTCGATCTTTTCTGGGGCGGGCGCCCGATGACCGGCTACCACGCCTGGGTCTTTCCCTGCATGGCGCTGTTCTTCCATTTTCCGCTGGCGTTCGACGCTCATTGGTCGTGGCGGGCGGAGGCGCGGGTGATCGGGTGCGTGATGATGTTCTGGGTCAGCGAGGATTTCCTCTGGTTCGCCTTGAACCCAGCCTTCGGCCTGGGGCACTTTTCGCCACAGTGGGTTCCTTGGCATAAGCATTGGTTGGGCCCGGCGCCGACGGATTACTGGGTGTATCTCGCTGTTGCCTTGCTGATGTTCTATCTGTCCAGCCGGCCGAAACGAAGCCGTTACCTCTGAATCACTGGCATGTGTCGGTGCGGACGCTATCCGCATGGGTGGCGTTATCTTGCCGACACGCCTATTGCACAAGACCTCTATGACTGCCGAACGCAATCCACGCTGGGCTTCCGTTGTCGATCGAAGCGGGAACCTTCACCGCATGACCGACTCGCTGTATCGCAGCGAGCAGCCGCTCAAAGGTCACATCGATCTGCTGAAATCATTGGGTGTTGCCACGGTCATCAGCTTCCGCGCGTTTCATTCGGATTGGCGGCTGCTGGAAGAGGCGGCCATGCGTCGACACAGGATTCCGATGCATACGTGGCGCATCCGTGATCGCGAAGTGGAGGAAGCCTTGCGCCACATTCGTACGGCGGAAACCTATGGCGCCGTGTTGATCCACTGTCAGCATGGTGCGGATCGCACTGGCCTGGTCTCGGCGATGTACCGCATGGTCTATCAGGGCTGGAGCAAAGAAGAAGCCCTGGACGAGCTGCTGCATGGCGGCTATGGCTTCCATTCCATCTGGAAGAACATCCCTCATTACATTGAGAGGCTGGATCTCGCTGCCTTCCGCGAGCGGCTGGCTGCCTCGCCGGCATCTTGAGGCACACCCGTCGGCTCGCGTTACCTGCGGTGACGCACGTTTAATGACACTATCGTGAGCATGGACGAGTTCCTTATGCCCAGGACGCTCGGCAAAGGGCGTACCTACGTCTACATGCTTCCCTGGCGCGAGCAGGATCTGCTGAAGGTTGGCTTCTCGCGGCAGCCGCTGGTTCGCCTGCGCACCCTGCATCGGCGGTTTTTCGATGTGTTCGATCTCGATCGCGGGTGCTTGCTGGAAACCGAGCGGTTAGCGCAGGCACGCCGGATCGAGCGCGACCTTATTCTGCGGCATGCCGAGCATCGTTCGCCGCCACCGCTGGTCGTGCCGGATGCGGCGGCCGGCTACAGTGAATGGTTTCGTGGCGTGGAGGCGGACGTGACGGCGGAGCTGCGCGCGATCGCCGATCGCGAGGGGTTCGTGCTGCATTCTCTGCGCGACTGGGTGCGGCAAGGGTTCGAGAGTCAGGGTGACGGTCTCTACGAGTGGTCCCTGCGGCTGCTCGAGGCCATCGAATACGAGGCCTTCAACGTGCCGGCGGCGCTTCAACGAGGCGACGCAGCGCACTCCTTACGCTACGTGATGGATGCCTGGGAGGCGGTTGGCTTGCCGCTTGCTCGCTTTTTCCCGGATAGCGCCTTGGCGTGGCGTGCGCTGAACTGAAACAGGCATGCCATCTCACCAGTGAAGTCGCGCCCGCGCCCGGCTCGCCCGTTCACCCAGGTGGATGCCCGCCCAGGCCACGCCGAAGGTGAGTGGCAGCGCGGCGAAGCGCAGTACCGGCGGAAACAACCCGCTGGCAAGCAGTATCAGGCAGGCCAGCACCAGTAACAGGTCCGCGCCGAGCCGGCGACGCCGGCAGTCCGCCACCTTTCGCGTATAGATCGCCACAGCCTCATCGAAGGCTGGCCGTTCGGCGAGTGAAGGGATGCTCCGTTCCCGCGTAGCCCATGGTCGCATGCGCTTTTCCCTCGCCAGCGCCGGCGTGGCGCTTGCAGGCATGGTAGCGAGGGCGACGGTGATGGCCGGATCAAGGAATCGTATGAACCGAGTTTAATGCGGGCGATACGTGATCACGCGTACGCCGTCTCACGCTGGCTTGCGCATTCGGAACGCGATGCTGATGCGCGGGCCGATCGGGTGGCTCTGCTTGGGGATGCCGTGGTCGTAGTGCAGTTGCGTATTCCAGTCCATCAGCAGCAGGCTGCCGGCTGCGAGGTCGAGATCGAGGCTTCGGGACGCTGCGCGCTTCTTGCTTCGGATATGCATCCGCCGCGTGGCGCCCAGTGAAAGCAGGGCGATCGAATGTCCCTCCTGCAGATCGTCCAGCCGATCGTTATGCATCGCCACGCTGTCGTGTTCGTTGCGATACAGACTCAGGCCGATGCTGTTGAATGATTCGCCGGTCAGGTTGCGGACGCGATCTAGTGCGGTGCCCAGTGGCCACGGCAGGTCTGGCGTGTCATCAAAAAAGTGGGCGGTCAGGCGCGGCACATCCAGCTCTCGCTCATACATCATGCGGCGTTGCTGGCGCCAGAAAGGGCTGTCGAGCAGTCGCTCGTGCCATTGGGCAGCCTCCGGCGCGTCGATGACGTCTTCTTCGTACGTGATCCGGCCGCTGGCGTCATCCAGCAGCACGAGCGGGCATTGGGCGAACAGGGAGAATTGGGACACGGAAAAGACGGGCGCAAGCTGAAACGGTTACGCCTGATTATGGAGGTGTTCCGGATCAAATTGAGAGACGTTGGGGTGAAATGTGCGCCATTGCTGCATCGAGCAGTTGGGGTAGTTCCGAGAATCGCGTGGCCAGGAAAGGCGCCTCCCTGTCAGGCGGCAACCGCCCATATCCCCAGCTAGCGAAGATGGCCGGAATACCGTGGGCGGAAGCAGCGGCGAGGTCAACGAGATTGTCGCCAATCATGACGGCAGGAAGACCGGTGAGCCCGGCGCGTTGCAGTGTGCCGTGAATATGCCCGGGGTCGGGCTTCTGTCGCTCCACCGTGTCGCCGCCGCAGACCACGTCGAAGCGATCGAGCACGTTCAGATTGTCGAGGAGGGCAAGCGCGGCGGCTTCAATCTTGTTGGTGCATACCGCCAGACGCCAGCCGCTTCGCGCCAGGTGATCCAGCGTGACGCGGACGTCCGGATACAATGCCGCGCCGCCCGGCGGATGGTTCAGATAGTCCTGCAGGAAATCGTCGATGTCGTGCGTGGATGGTGACGCCCCGCGCAAGGCGTAAGCACGGCGGCCGAATGCGGCCAGGCCATCACCAAGCAGCGGAATGGCCTCGTCGCGCTGCAATGGCGTGATGCCGTTGGCCTGAAGGCTCCGGTTGACGGCGTTCGTGATGCCATCCACGGAGTCCACGAGGGTGCCGTCGAGATCGAAGATGGCGACGCGTTCAGTGTGGATGTGGGGCTTCATGTCGTGCAAAGTCCTTATGGATCGTCTCAGCCGTTTGCCAGCGCAGCAATGCCGGCCTTGGCGATTTCTTCGTCATGCTGCGGCGTATCGGCCGAGATGCCGATGGCGCCGACGATACGGCCGTTCACCTCGATAGGCAGGCCGCCACGCATGAGCACGTAACCTCGGGCGGACAGCACGGCAGGTCGCTGGCCATTGGCGGCATCTTCCAGTGCGCCGCTCGGTCGACGGAACAGGGCGGCCGTTCGCGCCTTGCCTGGGGCCAGGTCAACGCCGGCAAGCACGGCAGCGTCGTCCATCCGCACCAGCATGATCGGCAATCCGCTGGCGTCGACGATGGAAATCACACAGGGCCAGCCTTGCGCCTTGGCTTTGGCCTGCGCGCCGTCGGCGATGCGTTTGGCCGCATCCAGCGTGAGCACAGGTTGCATGGGCAGGTTGCTGGCAACGCTTACCGCGGGCAGTAGGGCGGCTGCGCTACTCAACAAGGTGGCGGCGGCCATGGAGCAGAAGCGGACATTCATGGGTCGGTCTCGGTCGGCTTGGTCGTGCTATTCAAGCGCTCCGACGATTTCGTTTCATTGCGTCGTTCCAGGCATACAATTAGGTATCACCTAATAATGAGGCACTGGGCATGGAGCTTCGGCACCTGCGGTACTTCATAGCTGTTGCGGAAGAGCTTCATTTTGCGCGGGCGGCGGAGCGCCTGGGGATTTCGGCGCCTACCTTGACCGTGCAGATCCAGGAGCTGGAGCACACGCTGCGGGCCCGGCTGTTCACGCGGTCCAAGCGATCGGTGGCATTGACGCCGGCTGGCGAGGCGTTTCTTGGTGAAGCCCGGCTGGCGCTGGCGCAGTTTGAGCGGGCGCAAAGTGTCGGACAGCGCGCGGGGCGTGGCGAGATAGGACGGATCGAGATCGGCTACGTGGGTTCGGCTGCCTACTCCGGTGCGCTACAGGCGCAGATTCAGCGCTTTCGTGCCGCCCGGCCTGATGTCGAGATCGTGGCGACGGAACAACCTATGGACGAATTGCCCGGCATGCTGGAGCAGGGTAGGGTCGATATCGGTTTCGTTCGCATACCGATGCAGTTGCCGAGTGCGCTCATGGCGCATGCGCTTGTGCACGATGTGTTCTGCGCGGTGTTACCGTCCAGGCATGCGCTGTTGAAGGTGGCAGGCCCGCTTCACGCCAAGGCGCTGGCGGGCGAAACCTTCATCGTTCCCGAGCAACCCTTGGGTACGTATGAGATAGGGCGTCGCGGCCGCTTCACGCCTCGCATCGGTGCCGTGCCTGGCAGTTTGATCGCCGTGCTCACACAGGTGTCGGTCGGCGCGGGCGTGGCGATTGTTCCCAGTGTGCTCAAGGATGTCATCGACATGCCGGGCGTGCGCTTCAAGCCGCTTGCCGGAAAGCCGGTTACCTCCGGTGTGGCGGGTATTTTTCGTCGGCAGGAGCGTTCGGCGGCCGTTAGCGCATTTATTCAGCAGATGCGCGCTACCGCGGCATTGTCAGTGATCTATCCGCAGCGTCTCTGACGCTGCGTCCCTTGTTCGATCGGCGCGGGCCGTTGTGTCAGAGGGTTTGCGCGGGCGTGGCGGGCAGATGCAGCGCCGCACGCAGTTCGGCACGCGCCGTCTGGTAGTCCGTTTGCCAATCGGGTTGATGCAAAAGCTCCGCACCAATCACGGTTCCCGCCAGTCGGCCAGCTTCCACGTCACTCGGGAAATGCGCACCCATCACCACGCGGTGCTGCGCGTACAGGTCGGCGCGGGCGAAAATTTCCGCGCGCTTCTCCGGCACCATGTTGGCCAGCAACACCGCCGTGGTATAGCCGAAGGTAGCGTGTCCGCTCGGATAGCTCCAGTCGTCCGGCTTCTCCTTGGATAGCGGATGCACCTGGTCAGATGTTACCGAGGGGCGGGGCCGTCGCCAGTAAAGCTTGGCATCTGCCACCTCGGCTTTGTCCAACTTGGCGACACGCTCAAAGAACGCAGTGGTTTTCGGCAAGGAGGCCGGTGGCATCGTCGAATCGAGTGCATCCGCAAAGCGGAATACGGAACGATCCGTGTCCGCCTTGGCCGCCGACTGTTCGTCGGCGGATCGGGATTGCTGCACGGCAAGCACTGCTTGTAGATCCTGGTGCGCCTCCGTCGAGCTTGCGGCCGGCGGGGGCGGTAACACGGTCGACAGTGCGATGAGTGCGTGATCTGAATCACCACCGTCAGCCATCACGGACTGGCTGACCAAAAGTGTCAGCCATAGGAGTGCAGATCGTTTCATTAGAACAGGTCGGCCGAGATCGTGAAGTTGAAGTTGCGCGCAGGGATGGTCCAGTACAGGGGCGTGCCGTCCGCACCCGTGGTGCCGGCCAGGGCGTTGATGTGGGTATTGTTGAACAGATTGTTGAGCTGCACGCCGATCTTGAAGTCCTTCACGTTGGCCATGTGCGGGTCAAACTTGTAGCTGGCGGCAAAGTTGGTGATGGCATAGCCGCCAATCGGCGTGTCGTCTTCCGCGTTGGCTGTGTAGTAGGTCTTGCCGACGAACTTATCGACCAGCGATGCGTAGATGGAGCCGTTGCTATAGGTAAAGCCCATCGCGGCGGTCTTGTGGGGCGTGTTCGCGTTCCACTGGTTGTCCGAGGTCTGGATCGCACGGTTGAGTGAGCCGTTGGCGTAGATGCTGAAGCCGGCGCCAAGCATGTACGTGCCTTCCAGCTCCAGGCCTTTGTAATGCACGCCGCCGCCGTTGTAGAACTCAGTGATGCCGCCGACCTTGTGGCTCTGCACGAAATTGTTGAAGTCGATCTTGTACACGTCACCCGACAGCGTCAGGCGGTCAGTGGTCCAGGTGGTGCCAAGTTGGATGTTGGTGGTTTTTTCCGGCGCCACTGCGCTATCGGAAACCGCAGGGTTGGGCACGTACAGCAAATTCAGGTTGGGTGCCAGGTAACCCTTGGCCCACTGTGCATAAGCCGTCCAGTTGGACGTGAACGCATAGTGGAAGGAGGCGGAGGGCAGGGTGGCTTCCCACTTCTTGGAGTACGTGAGCGGTGTCCCCGTCTTCTGGTTCACGGAGGCGTCCAGATCGCGCTCGAAATTGTTGTACTTCACGCCGCCGATGACATACGCGTTGTCGGTGATGTTCCACTGATATTCGAGAAACGGCTGGATCGTGATCAGCGTGTCATTCATGCGGCGGTCTGCCGCTGCATCCTGCAGCGTGGGTGCGCCGGGGTTGACCACGGGATTGAGCTGGTTGAGCGTGTCGTCGAACTCATACAGCCAGCGAATGTCGTCCTGGTGGTCGTACCACACACCAGCGCGCAACTCGCCTGGGCCAAGTTCCTTGCCTACGCGGAAAATGTCGCCCCACGAGCGGTTCGTGTTGCGCATGTGCTGGCCGGGAACATTGTTGGCACCATAGGCCGTGCCGTTGGGCGTTTCGCCGTTCGGATCTTCGCCGTTGAAGCCGAAGTGGTTGTAACCGTAGGTGTAAGCCTTGTTGTCGATCGTCCAGCCGTCGAACTCCGAATGCAGGCCGATATAACCGAAATTGGTGTTGATCTCGTCCTTGTTGTAGGCGTAATAGGACTGGCTGGTCGGGTCGTCATTCAGGGCGTAGTTGACGCCGTGCTGCGCGATCTGCGCCTTGGTGGCGCCGGGCGGGATGTACTGGTTCAGGTAGTTCGCCATGCCGACGAAGGTCAGCGTGGTGTTGTCGCTCAGCGGCTGGACCACTTTGGCGAAAACAGTCTGGCGACGCTGGCCGGAATAGGTGAGATAGCCGTCCGATGAGCTGTTCTGCAGATTGATCACCGCGCTGGTGCCGCTGTTAGTAAAGGCGCCCGTGTTGATGGTCGCGCCTTCCACCGCCGTGTCCCAGCTTCCGTAACTGATGTACGGGTTGATGCCGAACTGCTTCTGCGGGTTGAGCGAATCCACCGAGATAGTGCCGCCGAAGGTGGCATTGCCAAGCGTGCCGGCCGTGCCCGGGCCGCGATCTACCGTGACGGAGTTGGTCTGCTGGTTCGTGAAGTACGACGTGGAGTGGTGCGTGAAGTCGTTGGAGTCCATCCACGGAATGCCATCGAACGTCACGTTGTACTGGCCGTCCTGGAAGCCGCGGATGGAGACGACTGCCGCTTCCATCAGGCCGGAGCCGTTCGGTGTCACGGTGTACACGCTCGGCGCGATGGACGCGATGTCGGTGTAGTCGCCGGTGGGCGGAACGTTTTCCTGGATGTAGGTGCGGCCGATGATCGATTGCGGCTGTGTGGCCACCATGGAGCCCTGCGACAGGGCGACATTGGTCACGGTGTCGGTGCCCGTCACTTGCACGGCATCCAGGCTCTTGGCCTGCTGCGGCGTAGCACTGGTGTCGGTGGCGGCGTTGTCACCAGCCCATGCGGGTGAGGCAATCGCGGCGGCTAGGCAGAGTGCGAGCGTGGTGCGGGAGCGCCCGAGTAGCGCCAAAGTGTGCCGTGTCATGGAGTGCCCGTTGGATGGATTAGAGGGTGTCTTAACGGGGCGACACCGTAGTCCGGGCATATGACAACTTAGCAACAAAATGATTATTCGATAATATGGTTAATAATCGTATTTATTTTCGCTAAGACGATTATAAGTTTTGTTAAATGGATTTTCTAAGAGAATTATAAGAGTTGTTAATTGTATTTCTAAGCTGGTTATAAGGTTGACTGTGCAAGCGGTGCTGCATCAGGCGCGATAGCGCAACGCGTCGATGACAACGCTCATGGCGCGCGACATCTCCCGGCGGTTCGCATAAAAGATATGCAGCCCTGGGAACGTGGGGCACCACGGCTCCAGTACCCGCACAAGTTGCCCGGCATTGGCGTGCTCCGCGACCATGTCGTCGGGTAGAAAGGCGAGTCCGACGCCGTCGATGGCGGCACGGAGCATTTGGTAAGAACCATTACAGGTGAGTTGACCATCGATCCGGACCTGCAGTTCGCGTTTTCCCTTTTTCAGCTCCCACGCGTAAACCCCGCCATGCGTTGGAAGTCTTAGGCCAATGCAGTTGTGCGCCGTCAGATCGGCGGGCGACCGGGGAGCCTCTCGGTTCGCCAGGTAGGACGGCGAGCCGACGATCGCCATTTTCATGTCGGGTGCGATGCGCACGGCAATCATGTCCTTGGCGACCTGGTCGCCAAGGCGCACACCAATGTCGAATCGTTGTTCCACGATGTCGACCAGGCCGTAGTCGATGACGATCTCCACCTTCAGGTCCGGATACTGGGTAAGCACCTTCGCCAGTCTTGACCAAAGCGCCTTGTCGGTGGCGTAATCTGTTGCCGTGATGCGGATGGTGCCTGCCGGTTTGTCACGCAGCTCGGTCAATGCGTCGAGTTCATGCTCGATGTCCTGAAAGCGTGGCCCAATGGTTTGAAGCAGCCGCTCGCCAGCTTCCGTCGGTGCGACGCTGCGCGTGGTGCGGGTCAGTAGGCGCACGCCCAATCGGCCCTCCAGTCCTTTCAGGGTGTGGCTTAGTGCCGACGGAGAAACCCCTAGTTGTGCTGCAGCGCGCGTAAAGCTGCGTTCTCGGGCAACGGCAAGAAAGGCAAGCAGATCGCTGATGTTCTGGCGCATGGCAAGGCCTGCATGGCTGAAGTCGGAGGGGCGCGGCGCGAAAGCGTGATGCATCTTGCTGCATTGATGAACTTAGCTCAAAAGCCCATGCGGTCCTTCCCGTCTAGTTCTGCGGGTTTTCGTGGCCTACATTGATGCGGGAGAGGGCGGGCCATCCCCGTGCCCGCTACGCCACGAGGTCATCGACATGAACGAAACAAATAAGGCCGGACGCGCTCGGAATGCCATAGGCGACGTCGCGCCGCAGTTAGCGGCACTTACGGACGACGTGCTGTTCGGTCGGGTGTGGGAGGACGCCGCGTTGTCAAAGCGCGATCGTAGCTTGATCACCTGCGCCGCCTTGGTGGCGACAGGCAAGGTCGAGCAACTGAGCTTTCACATACCGTTCGCCCTGGAGAACGGTGTAAGCAAGGAGGAACTCGCGGCAATGGTGACCCATCTGGCGTTCTATGCCGGTTGGCCCAGTGCGATGTCCGCCATCGCGAAGCTTCGCGAGCTGACATGATCGATATCACGTCGATGGGCTTGACACACGACGACGAGGGCTGCGCCAGTGCAGCCTGCGGATTTCGCTCGGGCTGAACATCAATTTCGGTGAGCGCTGACGGCCCTACTGCTGGTGATCAGGGATGCCGACGAGCGCTTGTGGCGATATTCTGGGAGTGTCCGCTTCCGACCCATAGCGGACATCACTTAAATTAAGAGTACGACCTTAAAGGGGAGAGGGAGCTTGTTTCCATTGCAATCTAAGAATTTGCGTCGACTCGCCCAGATCCGCTCGATTCTTTACGTCGTGATGGCGATTGTGGGTTTCGTGCTACTGGGTATCAGCGTGCTCAGGAAGCGCTGACGCCGATGCATCAGATTCCGACGTCCATTTTCATGCTCGGCATGGCGACCACTGTGTTCTTTTGGGCGCACATAGTTTTTGCTCTCACGGTTCGTTTTTCTGTGCGCCATGATCGTCGTGTGGTAAGCGCACTCTTTGCTTCTGACCAGCCTCCTGGACTGATCCTCTATAAGTCGTATCAGATGCGAGTGAAGTTGTTCTTCCCGTGGGTTGTTGCCCGCGAATTGGATGAGCAGTCGAAGTTGCTCAGAGTCCTGCTCTGGTCGGCCAGACTGGCGGGAACCGGGCTGATCGTGGCCTTCCTTCTTATGGTGGGCGACTTTGTATATCTGGCTTCGAGCGGGGCGTAACCTGAGGTCCGCTATCGACCCGAAGCGGACGTTTCGGGATGAATTTGGGGAGGAGTGGGAATGAAAGGGATGCCAGCGGCACTGCAGTTCCTACACGACGCATCACTTGTGAGCATTGAATTCAACTGGAGTTCGCGCCGTTGCGTGTTGCGTTTTAGTGGGGCGCCAAACCCAGCGCTTCAGCGGCCCTTTTCGATCGATTTTGAAGGCGTCACGATGGTGACGGCGCCCGCCGAGCACCCCTGGGAGACTTCCGGCTCCGTGCTTGAGGTGAAGTCGGATATCGCAGGCAAATATGCGTTTGTGATGCAGTCTGGCGATGAAATTGTGGTGGCTGCCGACAGAGAGCCGGTGCGCACAGTTGTAGATTGAAGGGTCCGCTTCCGACCCGAAGCGGACATGCCAGACTAAAGCGCAGGGTACGTCGTGTTTCATAAAGTTGAGCTAATTGATGGACAGAGGGACTGGCTGATAGCTACTCCCTGACCAAGGAGCAGAGGCTTATGGCAAAGACACTTTACTGCTGGAGATGCAAGCGGAACGTGCCTATGCTCGACGAGCAAGAATGGGCGGAGATTGCGCCCCTACTCTCTGCGATGGTGTCCAGGATCCAGAATTTCCGCCGAGTACAAGGCGCCTCGTTGGCCCAGGCGCTCAACCAGCGGTTCGGTGCTGACGCCCTGTTGCGCTATCAAGAATTGACTGGTGAAGAAGAGTCGGATCCTGAAGTGTTACGGCATCACCGGGTCAGCTTGCTCGGCCCATCATGCAAGGCTTGCGGAAAACCATTGCGCACGCCCAGGGCAAGCTTCTGCGCAGAGTGCGGGTCCATCCAATCTGAACCTATCGATCAGTGAATGTTTCGAACTACGGGTTGAGAGTTTCAAAGGTCCGCTTCCGACCCATAGCGGACGCTCCGGGAATCTGATCCTCCCGTCGAGTCTTTGCGGACTATGACGTCCAGTTCTGGGATCACGCCGGCCATTCCGTTGGAAGCCTGTCGCAAGTTCGTTGCCGGCGATATGCCAGTCCGTTGCCTTCCAATCCCCCTGGGCGAACAAGACCGCGCCTCCAGGGCAACCATCCCCTTGCCGGTGCTTGAAAAGACCTGCAAGCTTGAACGAACCGCTTCAGGGGCAAGCGGATATCCACTACGGCTCAAAGGGGGGCGTGGCACGGTCATCGGTTGGGTTTTATTCAAAGCTTCAGTGTCGGCCATGGCGCCATCACGCGCTGGGCATTGTCGGCATGGCCCTGTTGTTTGGCGGGCAGCTGTGCGCCGCTTCGTCTGCCGAACAGTCGGCGGCCGAGCTGGCCGCTACTCGCGGCTATGTCTATGTCTACTTTCCCAAGGACATCGGAACGATCGAGGTTCGCCCTGTTGATGGCGGCCCGAACCGAAAGCTGGCGCCTCGGACCGATGAAGGTGGCAAGGCATACGGCGCGTGGCTGACACCGGGTGACTATCGGATTTCCAAATGGAACTCGTACGACTGGGGTGACTACCCGACCTTCAAAGTCGAGGCAGGACGGGTGACCGATCTGGGCAGCCTGGTACCCGTCAACATTGGCGGCTACGAACTGGTTGTGCTTCCCGTGCGCGACGCCGAGGATGCCCATGCCATTGATGGCGCTCTCCAGCAATACGCATCGGCACTGACATCCTTGGATCCCATACGCTGGAATCCACCCTCCCCACCCAAGCCCATAGACTTGCAGCTCAAGGTCACCCCGGGGTTGGGGCTCATTCCATCTCTCGTGATGGCGCATGATCGCAAGGTCAACAAGCCTTCCACCGTTGCTGCGCTGAAGAACGCGACGAGCAACGAGGAATTCCTCCGCCTGGCGAGAAGCATTGCAAGGCCGATGTATAGCCATCCCGCGGAAGATGGCCAGGGAAATATCTACTTTGGCGCCGACCTAGGGCAGATACGTGTCCGTCACGAGGATGGCACCTGGAGTGGACTGAGTGTAGACACGCTGCACAGCGTATCGGGTGTCGCCTTCGTAGAAGGATCGCTCTACGCAGGCTCCGACAATGGCGTGCTGCGATCAAGCGACGATAGCGGAAAGCATTGGAGCGACATCCGGACCTTCGGTGACGACCAGGCCATCATCGATATCGAGCACGAAGGCAATGCCTGGATCGTGGCGACCGCCCACCAGGTACTCCAACCCTCGGGAGTCGTTGCTGCCGATCAGATCGTTGTCTATGTATCGCCGCAAGGCGGTCTGGAAAAGCTGGAAAAATCTCGGGAGTTTCCGCTGGAAAAACAGATGCCCGGGAGCTGGGGCGGTGCCATGGGTCAGCTCGTCCATGGGGCGTATTTCATCAATACGCATAAGGGCCTTTACCGTTACGACCTAGCCGGGCAGCAGTGGAAAACCATCAGCCCGCCGACAAACGTTTCAACGCATCACGTGGATCCTGCGACCGGCACCGTTTCCGTGCTGTTGAACAAAGGCGCTTTGTCAAAGGTTTTTGTATCGGAGGACAAGGGGGGCAGCTGGAAGGAAATGAAACGCCCTCCCTTTGTTACGGCAGACGTACAGTTCGACAATCCCGGGATGGGATATGCGATACGTGCGGAGCCCGGCGCGTTCAAGGTGACGTGGGAAATCTATACCTACAGCCGGGGTGCGCCGGACTGGGCCAAGCAAGTCGACGCGCCGTTTCAGTGCATCCCAATGCGTGCATCTGCTTCGATGCCGATCATCTGCATCCTGAGCGATGGCAGCATTCTCAGCCAGCGCGAGCAGGACTGGTACGTGGAGTTCTCCGCGCAATAGCGTCGACATCGGTCGTCAAGGGATGCTGTGGGACTATGTCCGTTTTCGACCCGAAGCAGACGTTGTGACAGAAGAAGTGGAAGCGATGATTTTGCTGACGTGCCGGAAGACCTGTGGAGACAGACGAACGATATGATTCAGATCATCAGGGATGTGCAGCGATGGTGGGTACTCATCGTGGTTTGGTTGTGTTTTTCTCCAATCATATTGTCCATCCCCGCTGGCCTTGAAACCGTTAGGGATGCTAGAGCGCTTGCAGATTTCCAACGAACGAGCTCAGTAACAGCAACCATAGTCGACACGCGTTTGTACCGCGGCTACGAAGTCCGTTATGCGTTTGACCTCGGTGATCGTTCTTACACAAAAGCTGACGAATTTGGCCGAGAAGATCTCTGGTCAGATGTCTCCATTCGCGCTTGGCATAGCATCCAGGCTGGAGAAAACAAGATCGCGGTCACATACCTGCGTTCCAATCCTGCAATCAGCAGGCCATCACCGGGCGTGGCTAAGAACTCCACAAGTAGCGACGTTGCGGACTCGTATGCACTTTTGATTTTGCTGGCCGTATTGACCTTCGGATGGCTGTTCGCAGGAGAGCGGTTGCGCCGCTTCATCGTGGCAAATCGACCCGCCGCGACGGTGCCTTACATTTAGAACAAGCAATTGCTGAAGTGCGTCTGTGGGTGTTCCATGTCCGCTTTCGACCCATAGCGGACATAAAGCTGCCTCGCAGAAATCGAGAGATTGGTGCAGTCATGGAGGGTGACTATGAACGCGACGGAGATAGCCGAGATACAGGCCAAGTACCGGGACTTGACCAACTACGCCGATGAAGACCCGACCGCCCCAATAGATCCGCTGACCTATGTCGCTTCCGGTGGAGATCGTCTTCTCCATATCGCTGCGTTCCGGGGAGACACCCGAACCATGGGTCTGCTTCTTGACAATGAGCAAGAACTGGACATGTTGGGCGAGATGGGTCTTACCGCGCTCCACTACGCTTACTGGGGGGAGCATCAAGACGCAGTCGAGCTTTTGATTTCGCGGGGGCGGACGTCGGTGTTCGAGACGCTTTCGGGCGACTTCCTCTCGAACTTTGTCGATGAAATTGGGGCGTCACTGAGGATATTTTCTCGACTAGACCATGTCCGCTTTCGACCCGAAGCGGACAGTTCTTGGGCTGCGACTGGATCTTTGCGGGTTGGTGAGGGGATATGAAGAAGACGACTATGCTTGTTGTACTCGCGGTACTCATCGTTATAGCTATCGTATGCGCAGCAACTGGCGGCAATTGGCATGCTGGCTGCACAAGCGTTGCTGACTGCAGTAAATAGCCACCAAGGTCTTGCAGCAACGCTGCTTGGCGTGTCGCTCTCGATTGGCGTTGCTTTGGGTCTAGTACCCCGGGATGAAGCACGTTTCAATGTCCGCTTCCGACCCAGTGCGGAAATTTAGGTTGGCGTACATATTGGCAAACGTAAGGAAGGGGCTTTCATGAACCGGATTTCCTACGTCATTTTCTTCCTTGCAACTGTCGCCTTCGTGCTTTCTTGGATCGTAGGAGCGTGGAGCATCTTGCTTTTAAGGCAGAGAATTCGTCGCGAAGGCAGGACTGGCGTTTCAGTACGGGAGCTGTTCGATACAGGAAGCCCTGGCGCGCAGGCATATCCAGAGGCAAAGCGATTCATGCAAGCCCTTTTGGTGGCCGCCTTGTGTTGGTGCGTCGGCCTGGCCGCAGGACTGGGCTCTGGGATACTTCATTAGGGGCATGGCGTCCGCTTTCGACCCGAAGAGGACGTTGCTATATTCGAGTGCACAGCACCATCTACACAAGGAAGCGTATGCGTCGTCGGTACCTTTTCGCTCGCTGTGTGCTCGCCGGTGCGGTTCTCATGTCGTCCGACGCCGGGGCCATCTCTCCAGGTCGTAGTGCTGACGATGCCAACGACGAAGCGGGTCATGAGATTGCCACGAGCGTGGCAAGGCTTGCCAAATCCGATACAGAGGTCGATGTCCAGACGCTGTCCCGGCAGCTAAAGCTCCCGGAACTGATGCCTTCCAATGATCGTCAGAGTGCACTTACGTGGGAAGGTCCGCTCTCTCAGAGCGAGAGGCATCGGTTCTTTGCTTACTATCGGCCGCCTCATTCCTCGCTGGGCATTAACGCCATCTCGCTTACATGGGAACCGGCAGTACCCAACGAAGGATGGATTCTCACCACGCTTCGTATTGGGTTAAACCCTGGCACCTGTCCCAGCGGGGCACTCCTTGCCAAGGCCATCGGCGTCGAAGCTACAACCATGCAGCCTCCGGGTGTCGACGGAGGACCTTCGATCAAGCTGACTTTTCTGAACGTCGAGCAACCCCATGGCGAGCCGGTGGTCGTCACATACGCGGCCGATGACACCTGCTCCTTGATCGTCATGCGTCGCCGGACTAGCCTCTAAATGAAGCGATGACTTTGCGTGCGATACCCGTTGTCGATTTGAGGTAACGGCTGGCTGATGTCCACTTTCGACCCAAAGGGGACATCGTCACAATGGCGAAGAGGGACGCATGGAGGCCAATGGTGAAGTATGCAGATGGTCAGCGGGTTCTCGCGGGGGATGTAGTCGAGATTGATGGCCAGTATCACGGAGTAGTGATCGCGGCCATTGATGACAAGAGCTATTTGCCCGGTGGCGAGGATTGGGAATATCTAGGCACCGGCGCCATGATCGATACAGATTTCGGTGGGCTGGTGCATTACCCAGAAGACGATGAAGAGCTGGTTCTTGTTCGTCGGGCTGATTCATAGGGCCGCTAAGGTCCGCTTCCGATCCACAGCGGGCCTGGGCGATCCAGCTAGCGGACATTCACGCATTCAACGTATCGAAGGGACAGCGAATGAAGAAGCTGCCGGTGATGATGTTGGCGGTGCTACTGGCTGGATCGGCTGTCGCCGGACAGACGCCCCAAGTTGACGCACAAATTGTCGCGAAGGCCAAGTCTTTGGCAATCGCAAAGGGCAGGAATTTGGCCGAGTACAAGCAGCCAGCGGTAAGCCGCCTGGACGACGGGACCTGGATCATTCATTTTGAGCATGTCCAGAGATACCACGACAAACAGCCGGTCTACATGGTTGACGATTGCTTTAGTGTCATGGTCGATGGCGACACGAATGAGGCTACCTTTCACCCCTGCCCATAGCTACACAGATTTCCAAGGATGTCCTCTTCCGACCCAGAGCGGACCTAATCATTTCAAGGAAAGCTGCCGAATATGCGACGTCCCCCCGCTTTCAGTAGCGGGACGAATTAGAGCCCAGTGTCACTTTAGCTGCTTCGCATAGTCGGCGGGCGTGAGCCCGCCCAAAGCCTTCTTGGGTCGTTCTTCGTTGTATTCCCGGCGCCAGGTTTCGATCTCGGTGCGTGCGTGAAGCAGGCTGGGAAACCAGTGCTCGTTGAGGCATTCATCGCGCAAGCGCCCGTTGAACGATTCGATGTAA
>NZ_NRDP01000032.1:0-30827 GCF_002878475.1 Dyella sp. AD56 | reverse complement strand
GCTTGTAGTTCACCACGAGTCCTTCCTGCCGAAGCTTCAGATAGATCATGCCGACGCCATAGCGTCGGTGGCGTTGGGCCAAACCGACGATGCGCTCGCGCAGCGCCATGTTGCGATCGGGGCGACCTTGATAGCGATAGGCGCTCGCGCTCATGCCGACGATAGCCAGCGCCCGACGCTCGCTCAGTTCTCTGCCCACCATGTAACGCACCAGCTCACGTCGGGCCGGTGCGTTCACCACTTTTTCGCAACGCATCCTTGATGACTTCGTTCTCCAGTACCTGTTCGGCCAGGAGCTTTTTCAGCCGCCCGTTCTCTGTCTCCAGATCCTTCAGTCGCTTTGCTTCGGGCACGCTCATGCCTCCGAATTTACTGCGCCACAGGTAATAAGAAGCCTCACTGAAGCCGTGCTTGCGGCACTGCTCCTTGACTGGCATGCCGGCTTCAACCTCTCGCAGGAAGCCGATGATCTGCTCTTCGGTAAAACGCTTCTTCACGTCCAATCTCCTTCGGTTGGGGGATTGGACTCCAAATCGAATCGCTACTCAAAAGCGGGGGGACGTCGGCACCGGCACAGACTTAGCCGATGCAGTCATTGGATGGCATGGTTAAGCGGTAGACGACAGTTGCGGCGACCGCCATGCCAGCCATCAAGAATTTCGCATAATGTATATCTTTGGCCGGCTTAACAGGCATTTTCCACCCCGCGAGAGGTGGCATTATCGACAGCATTTTCTCCGGGTGGCAAACCGTTCAAATCTGCGCCCAAAAAAGGGCGCTTACCACGGCATTTTCTCGCTGCCGCCGACAAAATCGATTCCTGCTCCTCAATGCGGTCAAGGATGTAATCCTTGACGTTACCGTAGGCGTCCAAATCCTCCTGGCTATCACTGGTCGGACCGATATCCAACAACGCCTGCAACATGCGTTTCCACACGCCCAGCAACTGCTCATGCTGCCGTCTCTCTACCGCTTTCATGCGATCATCCCTTGGGGCAACGCCCCGGTTGGTCTCTACCAATCGCCGCCCGGGTCAGGCCGTCAAACTCGGCCCGGGCGGCACCTTTCGTGCCGTGTCACGGCTTACCGTGACACCGCTTGTACTTCTGGCCACTGCCACACGGGCAGGGCTGATTCGCCCCCACCTTGGACACCTGAGCTACCCGCGAGGCAGCCGCCGGTGGAGCCGGAGCAGGGTCCGGCGATCCCTTCATCGTCCGGTGATACTTGACCAACTTTTCCGCTTGGAAGCCGGTCCAGTTCCTCACGGCTTGGACCACAAAGGCGTTCAAGCTGAGCCCCATCATTTCCGCCACCGCCGACGCTTCTTCCTTCAAGTCGGGAGGCAACCGCAGGTTCAATTTCGCCGTCTCGGACATGGATCACTCCGCTCAAAATGTGGCCCCATTCTGGCCCCATTATGGCCCCATGTCCATCCGGCGCGAACCGCGCCAGTAAGCCATTCGTCCCGAATGGCATGTCCCTTGTTGCATTAAAGACAAGCCCCAGCCCACACCCCTCGCGCTGCGCGCGAGGGGTGTGGGCCTCGGCCCCTGCAGGTAACCAAGAAAGATTGGTCAGCTGGAGCAGGGCGATGACTGGCATCACCTGCTCGACTTTGATCACGGGATCGGCCTGTACGGCTTCGGGTTGGAGCGAGACGGCCTCCGGCCTCGCCGGGGCCATAGCCCCGGCACCCCGCGCCGCGCGCTGAGCAAACTCCTGGCGCCAGAACCGGGCCTGCTCGCAGAGCAGCGGCCAAGCCTCGAGCTTCCCGGGAAGGAAGCTGTACCCGTTGGGGCTGACCAACTCCGCGGTGCGCTCGTTCAAGATCC
Source organism: Dyella sp. AD56 (assembly GCF_002878475.1). Taxonomy (NCBI): domain Bacteria; kingdom Pseudomonadati; phylum Pseudomonadota; class Gammaproteobacteria; order Lysobacterales; family Rhodanobacteraceae; genus Dyella; species Dyella sp. AD56. The sequence goes on along the minus strand of NZ_NRDP01000032.1, from coordinate 28,992 downwards.
AGCCGGCCCAGCGATCGTTGAGTGCACCCATGTCGCCGCGACGGCGCAGGCGAAGCAACCGGACCACAGACCAAGGCACGCGGCGCTGGCCATCGTCCCAGTAGCGAACCGTGCGCATCGACACGCCGAGGAACTCGGCGCAGGCTTTGCGGCTCAGAAAGCAGCTGTGGCGGAGAGCCCGAAAGCCATCGGGTGCCAGGTGCCATGGCCGACGATATGGCCTGCGACGGCGAGCAGCAGGAGCGCCAGAGCCAGCATCTGGACCCACCATTCCGGCGGTCTCTGACTTCGCATAATGTATATTATGTAAAATAATGGACGGGCCAGCGCTGCCTTGATGAGCGCCTTGTTTCCCTGTACTCCTGGCGCAACATTGTGTCCCTTTTGGACGCAACTTGTATCCTTTTGTGCCCTAACGCTGCATCCCAAAATAACGGACAGAACGTTGTATCCATCAAGTTGCGCCCTCATTATCGCATCTCACGAGGATCGCATTGCCAACCGCGGAGCTAAGGCTTAGAAAATCAGAAATGCCCCTCAACTGAGGCAATCGACATGGAGCCTCCGTGGATTACGCGACTGCTGAGCCCGGGACTATCGGCCCGAAGCCGAGCTCAATACTTGCTGGTGCTGGAATATGCCGCCACCTGGTACCGATTGCGCCATTTTCCGCACGAATTCCCGCTAGCTTGTGAGCCCGCGCGTCCTTTGAGCAGCTTGGAGATTCAGGCATTCGTGGAAGACCAGTTGCCTGTCGTTCGGGATGGACGTGCTGTCTGTGCCATGAGCCTGGGTCCTTATGCGGCCCTTCGACGGTGCGGATATTTCCGGGGCCATGCTTGCCCTAGCGAGGCTACGTCGCGTTGGCGCCTTAGAGTGCTGTCGACCTGCCAGGAACAGCTGCATCCCGGCTTCTACGCTGGTGAATTGGAATTCCGCGAAGGCATCGTCCGGATTAGTGCGGCCTGGCAGCACGTAAATGCCACACTGGGCGACCCCCAGCTCGCGGCTCTGAGCGGCGACATCGTTAGTCAGATGCGCGACGCCTGCCCTGAATCCAGAGACGGCATTTTAGACCGGGCGATGGTGACTTTGTTGAAAGTCCTCACAACGAGCCAGGTTTCACGGCTTCGGCTCGGCGACTTGATCGTTGGTCAGATCCAAGGCGAAGACGTTCTGGAGCCTGCCGTGGATATCTCGATTCGTCGCCCGGCGAATTCATTCCAACGACAGTATCCATGCAGGCGGCTTCTCGGATCTGATGCTGAGGCCGTCACGGCCTGGTGGGTGTGTCGTGTGCAGGACGTCCAGGAGATCACGGCTGAACCGGCTACGCCTGCACTCCCCTACTTGGTTCGAGAAGCGTCGGGCCACGGTGTGGCGAAAGCGAGTCGCGAATGGGTGCTCATGAGATTCCATCGCTTGGCTATCGCGGCGGGCGTGGAGGTGGCCGGTCGGCCCTGTCGACCCTCCATGATCCGGAGCCTTGGTGACTGCGAAAGTCCCGAATATCTGCGACTGGTGGCGACCGCGAACCATCTTGGACTTGAGCGAGTAAATTCGGTGTATCGCATCTTGGAAGGCGGTAGCCCTCGAATAGGGGATGCACCCTAGTGACGAAGAGCCTGCGCACGGGCGGGATAAATTACCCACGCGTCGGGATAGCTTTGCTCAGAGAAGTTGTCCCATGCCGATGCTCCCCCGCTCGGGCTAACAGCGGAGCCGACGAGACGGAAGGTTTGGCCATCCACCTGGATCAGACCATCCAGGCGCTCACTGACGTTGAGGACATCGGCAGTCTCGAGGCGGTCCCAAGCGCGGCGTCGCTTGCATGCGATGTTCAAAGTATCGATCAGGCTCTGCGCATAAAGACTGATGCCTGAGTCAACTTCAAATGACGCCATCGCGATGCGGTACAGCGCGATCAGCTCGCTGTTAGTGATGAGGTAGGACGGAAAAGCTAGGACGTCAATAGACTGCTCGGTCCTTGCTTCAAAATGCCAGTGCGTGTCGAACTCCATTTTTCTCAAGCGCTCCAGCTCACTATCCAGCCAAGGGGATATTGGCAGAGGTAGCACCGACTCATAGGCCCTCCGGCGAAATGCCTGAAGGGGCGCGTCGTCTGTCTCGCCTGACGGCCAATGGGCTGCCGGAGCGCTCCACGGCTTAATCGCGACGACCCATGCCCCGTGACTCTCATCGTGATCAGGAGTTAGTGGTTCGAGATGGGGCGCAAGCGGCTGCAGCGCACTGAAGAGTGCGGCAAATGCGCCTGGCGTAGGTAGGTCCACCTCCATCCAAATGCGCCGACAAGGGGGATACATCACATAGATTGGCCCGATGATCGCGCTGATCTGTTGCTGAAATTGTTGGACCCATTGCCATTGCGCGGCCCACGTCATCACCAATTCCTCGGGTGGAGGAAGTACGCCACCTAATACATCGCCTCCGATATCGCATCCTCGCGTGCATCGCAAGGCGTCGCCCACATACGTATGCGGATATCCGCGCCACGCTATCGAGGCGCCACATGACCAGCAAGCGTCCATCAGTGCGACACCATGATAAGGGCAGCGGCGAAGAAGTCGTGCTTGAAAAGCATAACTATGCCATCCAAGCGTTAGGCATTTCGGGCAGTAGCGCATTCGCTCGAGGGGATGGCTTTCCAAGGACTGCATTGGGAGCCAGGCGTGGATGGACGCTTGGTGAAACGCAAACGGCATCGACTCGGGTTCACACGCGCTGCAGCGCTCCATGAGCGCGATCGACGCGTGCTCCGGTTCAAACGCAAGGCGCAACCAGTCGGCCGGAATGACCTTCCGGGTTTCTTGGGCGCTCAAATGGTTGACCCGGATCATGCGGGCTACATAGCTGTAAAACGATTCGTAGGGACGGTGGCGTACACCGTATCCAATAAGCTTTATTAGTGGCGTAACTGTGCCTGGCATCGGGAGCTCACTCCCTGGGAACGACTCTTGGTTGATTGAAGTGTGGACCTTTCCGGAACGTGCGTCAGCTCTTGTCGTAGGGCGCTCGGTCGCCCGCAGAAGGGGTCTGGCAGGCCAATGCTCTACGGGGGGCGACCATCCTTCTAATCAGAGGCATCACGCCGTGCGTTCTCAATCCATGTTTCGAGGCGATAAATCCGACCGAGTTTGATCATGTCTAACGGGGCGACGTCGCCCAGCAGCGGATTGCGGGTGAGAAACCATTGGTGCGCCTTGCTGGAGTCAGCTGCCAACGCCATCGTTACTGCGTTTGCCAAATAAGCCAGCTGCGCAATGAGACTATCTTGGGGTTCAAGCCCTGGTCCGTCGCGAGGGGTGATTTTCCGAATCTCCCTGGCTTGGCTTTCCGAAAGCCCGAACCACTCAAGCACCCTTTCGCGCGAAGGGTGCCCGTGTTGGAAAAATCCAAGCGGGTCCAGTTGTTCTTCGTAGGGATGTAGCTTCGGCATGGCGGTTTGTTACCGGGCTATATTCACTTGGTACAGGAAATATAATCCAGATTCGACACAGCCGAACACCAGTCGAAAGGTGGCAAAGACCATCAGGTCGGCGGGCTGTGCGACAATCTCTACATGATTCAGACCCGCCGATTGTCGCGATCCGCTCTCGATGAACTCGATCACCGCCTTCAGGAAGAACTTGCAAATCTCGAGCGAGTGAACCAGGCATGCATCGCAGAGGAGCCCGATCCGGCGCTTCGAGCACGGCAAGAGTTCGATGACCTTAGGCGCGAATATAACTTGACCGTCGCTGACGTTTTGGCCTTCTTTCCAGAAGATGAGGCCGTAGCGTACTTGCTCGGATTGATGGAATCTCCATTGCCCGCAGCTGCTGCCCCACAGTCCACGCCTAAACGAGTCCGGTGAAATTGTCTGCCAGCTCGTCTTGCCGCTTTGTCGCAGGCCGATTCGGACCCCGCGCTCTCGGGCTCGCCCCGTTTTTTTCTTGGTACGGACTCCGCGCCCCATCCGCGCGCCGTGAAGGAATCGGCATGCGGCTGCGCGGGGATATTCAATGCGCCAGTGGCGCTGGAAGTGTATGCACAGGTGTTTGAAGAGGAAGGCGCACTTGACCGCCTTGAGGCTTTCGCTTCAGAGCATGGGCCCCGTTTCTATGGCCTTTCCCCCAATGCGGGCCGGGTCACGTTGACGCGCAGTCCGTGGCAGGTGCCCGATGTGATCGACATCGGAGGACAGGCCGTAGTGCCCTTCCTCGCTGGAGAAACTCTGGTTTGGCGCCTTGAATCGAAATCACCACTCGCGTGAAATCTCAGCAAGGGAGAAGAGCGCGAGCTTGGTTGCTGCATGGGCCTGCGAGGTATCGCTTTCGTTGAATGCGCAGGGGCGCTCAATCGTTCTTGCTCGATTTGGCACCAAAGCCCCACGGCCATGAATCAGTGGTTGGGGCAAGCCGGTCATACAGGTGGCTCGCGGACGATCAATGCCGCCTTGTATGACGCAGGCTTGTCCCCGGCGTAAGCGGCATAACTGATGGCCTTAACTGCCAGATCTAATTCATTCCTCGCAAGAGCCATGGGGGCCCAAAGTTCAACCAAGGTGAATTCATTGGCCCACAGCCCTTGGCCAACGCTTGCGGACTGGACATTCGTTCGTTCAAGAATATGCGTGCCAAGAGCCAGAGAAAGTCTTGCAACTGAGTTGAAGACGAGCTCGGCGCGCACGTATCCAGTCTCGCCTCGCTGTTCCTTCCAATGGCATGCAAGCAACTCTCTGATTTCGTCCGGATACAAAAGCAGACTCTTGCGACCAACTTCAATCGCGACTGATAGCCCTCGTGTCATCGAGAGCAAGTCGCCACCGCGAATCGCTATAATTTCGTTGCCTTGTGAGGCCTGCTGAGCGTCCCCCAATAAAAGGAAGGCTTGGACCCACTGGGCAGAAGAGTTTGTCGTGCGGAATGTACAGATTGGCTGACGGGTGGCCTTGGCAACGGACGCGTCCTCAGCAAATGTAAAAACGGGATCATGCAAAAAGGCCCGTATGAACTGGACGAATTCTGTTTTTTGGAGTTCTTCGCGCAAGGAGTTTGCCTCCGCTGTGTCTTACTTCGCCAAACCTCATGGCGCCCGGGCGGGCTGCTGCCCTTACTTCCTGGTCAACTTGGCCATCCACGCAGCCGACACCAGACTGGCTGTCGACGCAACGTCCGCCTTACTCGGTTCCGCTGTACTCGCTGTCAAGGTAGCGTGCGCCCCACTTGCTGGCGTGTCGTAGGCGGTATTGTTCGATAGCCCATCGAAGTTGACGTCATCGCCGTCGCGAAGCGCATCAAGACCACAAAGCACATTCGTCGTTGAGCTTATTTCATCAGCTCTACGCTGGCGTTAAACGCGCGCTTGTCTTCGGTGTTGTAGAACAGCTCTTGATCCACGAAGCCGCAACCCCCCGACGGGCGAGAAAGGTCTCGTCAAGCAGGTTATTTCGTCAACTTTTGCACCGCCTAATACTTCTCTATTCGCTCCAAACGACTAAAGCCTATAGCCGTCGTGGAAGAAATAGATGGCTGGGCCACCATTGGACCAATGACAGCTATCAGGCAGGAAACGATCCATGATAATGGTCGCGACATAGTCGTCGCCCACCTTTTCTACCTGTTCAGATACATTCACTGGCACGATTCGTTGGTAGCCTAGCCAGACGGTGGGCGCACACCCAACATTTCCGATCGACCACATGGACCGCGCTTCAACACGATTCACCTCGGACTTCTCAACGGTGATCTTCAGCTTCAAGATGTGTTGTGGTCGAGGGTTGGGTGTGGGCGTTAATGATTGGAACCAACCAGACTTGGTATCAGTGGAAGACATGGGACTTGTGCCGAGCCTGCCTGCAGGCAGGTCCCATCCAAGTCGACCTCCAACACTAGAGCAGTGTCTGAGGGTGTGTCGGCCGGCCGGGCCATGATATTAGGGTGTGCGCGACGTCTTTTTTGAGCGCCTGGGCGTAGCAGGTCTGGCAGCCGCATCTTTTGGAGGGTTGCGCTTCGCAGTTTCACGGGTCCCCGTTTTCGCGCCGCCCTTCTTTGAAGCGACTGAGGATATCGCTGTAATCGCCCTCTCGAGTGCCTGGATTTGACCGGCTTGACGTGCCATCTCCTTCTCTGATTGCTGCGCATGCTCGACGATCGCATCGTGCCGAGTCTGCTGCGTGCGAATGGCTTCCTGATGGGTCCGCTCGGCAAGTTCATACTGCTGTTGCCATCGTTTGGTTTCCTGCCGGGCGCGGTCCACTTCCTGATGGGCACGATCTTCGGTCGTCCGTACATGCGCGGCTAAGCGTTCACGTTCTGCCTCCAAGGTGCTTCGCGCCTCGTCCAATTGAGCCTGAAGGCCTTGGATCTGAGCCGCAGCCTGATCGTATCGACTTTGCAATCGATCGCGTTGTAAGAGGATATCCGCCCGCAGCGCGTGACTGTCTTGCAATTGGCCATCCAGGTTCGCGCAGACATGTTCGGCAAGATCCTTGGCGGCGTTGGCCCGCGCAGCCTCCGTTTCAGCCGTTTCCAAGCGCGCCACCCAGTGCTGCCGTTCTTGTGTGAGGGCGGATCGCTCCGCCTCCAGGGTAGAGCGATATTTGGCCAGTTGGGCTTCCGCTGACCGTTGTGCGTGTTCAACAGCAAGGCGCCACACCTCGACCATCGCCTGCCCCACGGGATCGGGCACGTCCGGGAGGGTGCTGAGTTGGCGTAAACGCTTACCGAGTTGGCTACGCCAACTATCCAGCATGCGGGTGATGGTGTTGGGCGAACCGGTACCGAGTGCGGCGCGCACCTTTTCCACGGTCGGATTCTCTCCGGCGGCCAGAATGGTGTCCGCCGCCTGATTGACCTGGTCCTGAGTGATGCCACGTGCCATGAAGCTGTCTCCTCGATCCGCGCCCTGCCCGCTTGGTTTCGTACTCGCGATAAGTGATGATTATCGCTAGTAGACGCTCTATTTCGTAATATACACTACATATTATGAAGCATAAATCCACTTTGCCGGCCCTCGTCCAATCCGCCGCCGGGCTGGTGTTGCCGGAACAATTGGCTCAGCAGGCGGCCGACGCCGTGCGCGAACTGCTGGCCGAGGCGGCTGCCGCCAACACCACGCGCAGTTACGCCACCGCCCTGCGCTACTGGGCCGGCTGGCACCAGGCACGGTTTGGCGCCGAGCTGACCTTGCCGGTGAGCGAGGCCGCGGTGATCCAGTTCCTGGTCGACCACATCCAGCGCAAGAACAAGGCCGGTCTGGTCAGCGAACTGCCGCCGGCGATCGATCAGGCCCTGGTCGCAGCCGGCCTCAAGGCCAAGCTCGGGCCGCTCAAGCTCGCCACGGTGACGCAGCGCGTGGCCGTGCTGTCCACGGCGCACAAGCTCAAGCGGCTGACCAACCCGTGCGAGCTGGCGACTGTGCGCACATTGCTGAGCCGCGCCCGTCGCGCCGCGGTGAAGCGTGGCGAGCGGCCGACCAAGAAGACCGCGATCACGCGGCAAGAGCTCGAGGCCATGCTGGCCACCTGCGACGACTCGCTGGAAGGCCTCCGCGATCGCGCCCTGCTCTGCTTCGGCTTCGCCAGTGGTGGGCGCCGGCGGAGCGAGATTGCCGCGGCCGATCTGCGTGACCTGCGCCGAACTGGCGATGAGGCCTACATTTACCGGCTGGAGTTTTCGAAGACGCAGCAGGCCGGCGTGACGGTGGATTCGACGCCTGACAAACCGATCCTCGGGCGCAGTGCCCAGGCGCTGTCGGCGTGGATCGAGGCGGCGCGGATTTCAGAGGGAGCGATCTTTCGACGGATCTGGAAGGATCGGGTTGGCCCTGCCCTTCTCCCCGGCTCCGTGGCCACGATCGTCAAGCGGCGAGCCGCGTCGGCGGGATTAAAAGGGGACTTTGGGGCGCACAGCCTACGGTCAGGGTTTGTCACCGAGGCCGGTAAGCAGGGGGTGCCATTGCCCGCGGTCATGGCGATGACCGAACATCGTTCCGTCGCGAGCGTGATCGGGTATTTTCAAACCGGTGCTGCGGAGGATAATCCAGCAGCAAGGCTGTTGAAGTAGCCCCGAAGAGATTTTTTGACATCGGGAATGATTCCCCAGGTGTCGACGCAATTTCTGTTTAAGGCGGAAGGAAAATATCCATGCATGAGATTATCTGCCCGCATTGCGGGAAGGCATTCAAGATCGATGAGGCCGGATATGCGGACATCCTGAAGCAAGTTCGCGACACCGATTTTGAAAAGCAGTTGCACGAACGGCTCGAGCTGGCAGAGCAAGATAAGCAGAACGCGATCGAACTCGCGCAGGCCAAGATTGCCAGCGAGTTGCAGAAAGACGCTGCGACCAAGGATGCCGAGATTCAACAACTGAAGGCCAAGATTGATGCCGGTGAAGTTGCACAGAAGCTTGCTGTGTCCGTGGCTCTTAGTGCAGTGGAAAAGGAGCGCGATGCTCTTGCCAATGAACTTCAGCAGGCCAAACAAGACAAGCAGGCCGCTTCGGATCTGGCCGACGCCAAGCTTGTGAGTGAACTGCAGAAGGCTGCCGTTGCGAAGGATGCGGAAATCCATGGCCTGAAGGCGAAGATCGACTCCATCGAGCTTGTGCAGAAATTAGCGCTAACCGATGCAGTGAGCGCGATTGAGAAAGAGCGCGACGAACTGAAGAGCGGGCTGGATCGAACGGCGCTCGAAAAGCAGCTCGCTGAGAAGTTGCTTAAGGATAAATACGAGACGCAAATCAAGGATCGTGATGACACGATTGACCGCCTTAGAGACATGAAGGCCCGACTGTCGACAAAGATGGTCGGCGAAACGCTCGAGCAGCATTGCGAAACCGAATTTAATCGTATTCGATCGACGGCGTTTCCGAGGGCGTATTTCGAAAAAGATAACGACGCCCGTACGGGAAGCAAGGGCGACTATATCTTCCGTGACCTGGATGAGGCGAGCACGGAAATTGTCTCGATAATGTTCGAAATGAAGAACGAAAGCGATGGCACCGCCACAAAGAACAAGAACGAAGACTTCCTGAAGGAGCTTGACAAAGATCGCACGGAGAAGGGGTGCGAGTATGCGGTGCTGGTCTCCCTGCTCGAACCCGAGAGTGAGTTGTACAACACCGGAATTGTGGACGTCTTTCACCGATTTCCAAAGATGTACGTCGTCCGCCCGCAGTTTTTTCTGCCAATCATCACGCTTCTGCGGAACGCGGCGATGAACTCGCTCAGGTACAAATCAGAGTTGGCGCTTGTTAAGGCCCAAAACGTAGACATCACAAAGTTCGAATCTGAGCTTGAGGCCTTCAAGTCGGCGTTCGCGAGAAACTACGAGCTCGCCTCTGGCCATTTTCAGAAAGCCATCGCAGAGATCGACAAGTCAATCGACCACCTGCAGAAGACGAAAGACGCGCTCCTTGGCACCGATCGAAACATTCGTCTTGCCAACGACAAGGCGCAGGATGTGACGATCAAAAAGCTGACTCGAGGCAATCCGACGATGGCGACCAAGTTCGCCGAACTCAAGAATCCAAATGCCTCCGATGTCGAATAGCCCGGTCGATGGCACCGCCCGCGTTGTTTATGGACCAGAAGAGTGATGTTGGGTGCAACAGCGTACTAGCTGCGATCAAACCACCCCGAAATGATGCACCTCCAAATGAACGGTATTTGGGTGGTGGGCAATGTAAGCAATAACAACTGGATATGCCATGACCAACAGAAGCGCCGTCGACACCATTCGGGGGTACTTTTACCAGTTTGATCTATCAATCCTCAGCGTCCTGCAACTGGCGTCGGCCAGTGACTCCATTGATATCGAATGCACCGAAGACATCGACATCCGGACGGCAACCGATGTCACGGCCACGCAGTGCAAGTACTACGCAAAATCGGAGTACAACCACTCGGTCATCAAGGATGCAATACGACACATGGTGTCCCACTTCAAGGAAAGCTTGGTGGGAGCCAAGCCAAAGGTCCTCTACTCCATCAAGGGGCACTATGCCTCAGGCCAGGAGAAGCTGGATGGCGGCATCGACGTCGAGTTTCTTAAGAAAAACTTCCTCACCTACTCTGAGGGGAAAGGTGCGGCCAGGGTCACTCGCTATCACCATTCTGAGCTAGGGCTGTCCGATGGCGATCTCGGAGAATTCCTGGCGCGCCTTACCGTCGATATCAGGGCGAGGGAATTTGATGAACAATACCGCGACGTGCTCGCAGCCCTTAGGTCGGCTCTAGGGGGTACTTCGTTCTCCGCCGAATACTTCTACTACAACAATGCGCTGTCGGTCATTCGCGAACTCTCGATCAAGGCGGCGCCGGCAGACAGAACGATCACGAAAGCCGAGTTCCTAACAAGGATCAACACCTCTGACGTCCTCTTCAACGAGTGGTTCGTCGAGAAGCGGGGCAAGAAGGCACACTTTGCTGCACTCCGAAAGGAGTACTTCACGGAGCTAAACGTGTCTCCGTACGAGCGATTCTTTCTCGTCGAGACGAATGCCGGCTCTTACAACAGGAGTGATCTCAAGGATCTGGTCTTCGAGCTTTCCAGAAAGTGGGCCAAGCTTTCGGCACGGGAACCCTCCCCTTTCTGTCCCTATGTCTACGTCCACGGTGTGCCGATTGGCGAGCTGCTCGCTCTAAAGAAGGAGCTGAGCACGGAGGGCTTCAAAGTCATCGACGGCCACGACTTTCAAGGTGCCGACTTCAGTGCCGAATCGATTGCGCAAAAAGCGACGCACGGTAACGGGATCAAGCTGAAGTTCCTGAATACCCTCCCCAGTGTCGAGCAAACCTTGGATGCAATTACCAAGACTCGGCGCATTTACCAGTTCTACCTGGGTGGTAGCTATTTCTCATACGACAAGCCGGCTGTTCGGCATGTCAGAATTCAAGTAGAGCAGCTATCGGACATCAAATTCATCATCTAACCGAAGGCAAATAAGCATGACGCGCATAAACGAGGAAGGACAAATCAACGCCCAGGTGATTGCGGTTTTTCCCGACAAGGTTCGAATCGTCGTGGACAACCTCGAAGACTTCAAGGTGGCCGAGGAATCGCTGAAGGTCGGCTCTTATCTCAAGATCGCGGACAATGAGAACGCAGTGCTTGTTGCCATCATCGAAAACTTTCAGATCGCTGTCAGTGCGAATGGTGAGCGAGAGCACATCATTGAAGCCTTCCCGCTTGGCATTCTGCGGGACGGTAAGTTCGAGCGCGGTGGTGACTCGCTCGCGATTCCTCCAAAGGAAGTCCAGCCCGCGGCAATCTCGGATATCAAAAAGATCTACGATGATTCAGTCGCGGAAGCGGAAAGGTTTCGCTTTGCGACTTTGGCGTCTAACAAGAACGTGCCGGTTCCCGTCAATGGAAACAAGTTCTTCAACAAACACATTGCTGTGGTCGGCTCCACGGGCTCAGGCAAATCCCACACTCTCGCAACGATCATTCAGAATGCGGTGAAAGAGAAGAGTGGCGACTTCTCACTCAATAACTCGCACGTGATCATTTTCGACATTCACTCGGAATATAAGTCGGCATTTCCTGCCGCGAACCACATCGATATCGCGAGTCTGGTCTTACCATATTGGATGTTGAATAGCGAAGAGCTGGAGGAGTTCTTCCTAGACACCGAAGCAAATGACCATAACCAGAGGAATATTTTCAAAGAAGCGATCATTACGGATCGCCGCGCAAAGTCCAGTGGATCAGAGGCTGAGAAGCGGAAGATTCACTTGGATACGCCTATTCCGTTCGACATCAAGGAGGTTCTTGCGTACGCAATTGCGAAGAACGAGGAGATGGTCGATACCGGAGAGGTCTACGCGTCTAGTAATAAGGAAAAGGCCGGGCAGCCGAAGTACACGCAGGGTAGCCTTTACGGAAGGCTGACCAACTTCGTGAACCGACTTGAGAACAAGGTGAACGATAGCAGGCTCGACTTTTTCCTGGGTGAAAAGTCGAAGAGCATTACGTTCGAAGAGACGCTTCGAAACCTGCTGGGGTATCCGACCTCTAACGAATCGAACGTGACGGTCATCGATCTCAGCGGGGTCCCGTTTGAAGTGCTAAGCATTACGGTCTCGCTCATATCCCGCCTTGTATTTGAGTACGGGTACATCTACAAGCGCACGCGTTTCGCCAACAACCCTGGCGAGAAGATCAATAACGACGTGCCTATTCTTCTTGTCTATGAGGAGGCGCACAAATACGTCCCGAACAGTGATCTCTCCAAGTACCGTTCCTCGAAAGTATCCATTGAGCGAATCGCTAAAGAAGGACGGAAGTACGGGGTCACCCTTCTGCTCGCTAGCCAGCGACCATCCGAAATATCGGAGACGATCTTCTCTCAATGCAGCAATTTCATCGCAATGCGCCTTACGAATCCGGCAGACCAAGGTTACGTAAAGAAGCTTCTTCCGGATTCGCTCGGCTCACTAATCGACAAGATGACGTCATTCCGGCAAGGTGAAGCCTTGCTTGTCGGCGAATCCATTATCCTTCCATCAATTGTCCAGATTGACCCATGCGCTCACGCTCCATCGTCCAATGACATTCCCTATTGGCAGCTTTGGAAGGAGGAATGGAAGGGGCTGAATTTCGAGGCCATTAAGGCCGAATGGTTCAAGTAGCCTCTATGCAACGTGCGCTCAGACAAGGCCCGCTCCACGGGTCTGTCTGCGATCTGGCCCGGGCAGGCGCTGCCCGGGAACACACACGTAACGACGGCACACCATGGCAGGTAAGCGGCAGCACTACGTTCCTCAATTTTTCCAGCGCGGATTTTTGGCCGGCGAGCCCGGCGATGCAGAGCGCATCTGGCTTCACTGGCAGGGTCGCCACCCGCGACTTGCGGCGATCCGGGACGTTGGCGTCGGCCTGCACTTCTATTCCAAGCCGTCCCTAGACGGCACGCCTACGCTTGATGACGACATCACGCTCGCCGAGCACAACATCGTCGCGAGCCTCGCAGCCATTAAAGAGCTGGTACCTGGGTCCCCGGTGGACGGCCAGTTGGCGGCACGATTGGTCACTCACCTGACTTTCCGGACGGCGCATGTCAGGTCATCGATGACACTGGGCGCTATGCAGGTCCTGGATCGCGTGACCGATTTCATCTGCACCACGGAGCATATGCGTGAGGCCATGGGCGTCGATGGCGTTGTCAGTGCCGACGGCGCGCAAGGCCCCCTGGAAGCAATGCTGCAACGAGTGACCACTGCGGCCCCTGGTGCGCCCCCGGCGCTGACAAAGCGGGTCGCTGCCTTCTTCGTTCGCGAGAATTTCGACAAGCTCTATGAGCAGACCATGCCTGAGCTCCAGGCGGCCATTGCGGCAATAGGAGCCAGCGTCCCCAAAACGATTGAAGGCGCGCACAATAATGTCTTGGCCACTTCAGGGTTGACTCAGCGAGAGAAGGTTCTCGCCACGCTTTCATGGCAAACAGTCTCCGTTATAGGCGCCATTTTGCCCGATTGCATCGCAATCGTGCGCGAGTCCAGTGGTGGCTACGTGCCGTTGGTGCTAAGTGACTGGGACGTAGTGGACTGCGTCATTCTCCCGCTAGCGCACGACCGACTCCTCGTCGGCTCCAAGCATGACACTGAAATTCCTTGCATCGATATCATCAATAGAGCGGGCGCCGCATGCTGCGACAGCTTTTTCCTCTCCAGCGAGGCGGGATATGGTCAAACGTTTGCCCCACTCATTGGGCAACGACTAATTCAACACATTTCATCGATGGTCCAAGACGCCGCCGCAGACCGTGCACCGAAGGCATCATGCTCCTTGCCGCACTCGGACGGCACCACGCCCCAATGGAAGGGCGATATCCGATTTTCAATTAGCTGTCACGGGTTCGGCACGAAGGAGAATGCTGAGACCTTGGGGCGCATCATTGCGGACATCGTTCGAGAGATCGGTCGCGCCGCCCCCCTCTCCGAACTCGATGGCATCACGTTGGCTAAGGACTACGAGTTGGCGATCCAGCAGCTTGATCGCGGCGACAGCACGCTAAGTGCCGAGCGAAGCCGACCCCGCCCCTATGGACAGGCGGTCGGCAAGTGCGTGCGCGTCATTCGCGATGGTGAGATCAAGGAGCACCTAGTCTTCGACGCGATGGTTGCGGGACTCTTGCTTGATCCGACCACGCAGCTCCACGACGACAGCATCCATCTCCTAGTCAGTATGCTGGCACAGGTCGCGCACACCACGCTCTATGAGATGCAACTTAAAGGAAAGCCCTTTGCGATCCCAAACGGCGTGCTTAGCGACCTGCATCCTTCGGTGTCATCCACGCCTTGTATGTACTACGCCGCCAGAGAGAGCGCGTTTGCCCTCCCCGATGCGGGGGATCGATATCGAGTGCTTGTGCTCGACAGCCTTCAGGCGGCTCGTGAGATCATTGACTCAGCAAGAGTTGCATGCGGCGACTGCAACAATGTGAACCAACTTCTTTCTCTCGCGTGTCCGGCCGTCGCGTCTGTTCTTGAGCATGCTGCGCAATGGCTAGGCCACCGAGATGGCCTGCCCGATCAGACACCTTACGCTGGCTCCGGCCTGACGGAAGATCTCAAGGCCTTTGAACTCGATGCTTGGCTTGAGCTCTTTGGTCGTGACTTGCGCCGAATCTACGTCTCGGAGGCCGAGTTCTCGCCTGCCAACATCGTCGGCTTGGGCCAGCATGTCGAGCGCCTGCTCTGGGTCTTTCGTATCTTTCCCTGGCCGCAGACCAATGGCCAGATGTACGTGAACTTCTTCCGCGAGGCCTGAGTAGGCTAGATTCGGCATGAAGCCCAAGGAGGTCTCATTGTCTTATGGCGGCACGTAAAAACAAACCCCAAACCGGACCTGCCTGCCTCCTGAGATTCGGGCGCCGTATTGCCTAGGCGCCGCGCCGGTCTTGATCCTCATCTGGGTTGCACAGTCTCGTTGAACGACAAGAGCAATCTGCCAGTGGAAACTCGCGCATCCAGTGGACGAAACAAAGCTGAATGGACGGCTCGCCCTACCCCCGATAACACGGGCTAATCACCCTGCCCCCCAAATCCGCATATACCCCTTTGCCGAGGATCCCTAGTTCTGTTGCCTGCGTCGACTGCCCACGTGTATCCGGCCACTGTCAACCGGTGCCGGTCAATGATGAGCTAGTTGAGCGTCGGCTCCCAATCGCTTTTACGCGAGACTCGTTTAAAAGTCGCCCAAGAGCCGCGGGGAAAGCTATTCGCAAAATGTCTAAAGATTGACCTTCTGCACTGGGATCCAGGCGAGACCTCGTGCTTTTTTATACTATGTAACGGCGTCTGGCTGATCAGTGACAAAGGAATGCGCCATGCTGCCATCAACTGACAAAGATCTTGCAGCACAAGCCTCGGGTGTCGATCTAGACCTTGGCGAGGCCGGCCTTTCAAATCAGGCGACGAAACAAGGTCCGGTGGATGAGCAGCGTCCTCAGAATGCTTCAACGTGGATCCGGTCTCACATTGAATCTCTGCTTGTCACCCCATGCCGAGATTTTGACGGGGTATGTAGCGCGCTTCGCATCTGTGAGAATGCGTCGACCTCGGGGTTGAGTCGAGACGAGCTCCGGGTACTGCGTCTAGTTAGACACACATTGTTCCTTCTTGGTGAGGGCGCGACGCTTTTTGCTGATTGTGAGTTCCGCTGGGACAGCCAACTCAATTGCGTCCTTGTGATTCAACGGGTTTTTCAATGTGAAGACTCTCTGAGTAAGATATTCGTCAAGATCGCCGCGACCGCCTTGCCTCCGGAGCCAGGAGCATCTCTGCAGCACACGGGCGAACCTTCGATCATTCTGTACTGCAATCCATTGCGAGTCATAGAATCCTCGTCACAAATAGACGGCCAGCTTGGTGTCGACGATTTAAGAGAGTTGTTCTACAGCAAGCAGAAATTAAAGGACAGTATTCGAGCGCGCCGCGACGAACCGGGCGGGGCTTTCCAAGCTTTGATGCGACGGCGCTCCGGAGAAGACAAGGACCTTGTGCGTTCGACATTCGAGCTATGCGTGGCCGGGGCGCCGACTGGCGACGGGGTGGCAGATCGACTCTCCCATCCTTATCGAGGACCTCAACTCCTAATACTTCCTCGTTTAATCGATGCTGCTGACAGTCAGTCAAAGTTAGCATTCATCGCGGAGAGCTTGGCGCTGATCCGGTCGTATGGCTTCACCGGCATCATGCTAGCACCCGTAGACAAGCAGAGCACCGAGCTTCATTACGGCGAAACTCCAAGCGGACAGCTAATCGCACACCGCAACAATCATGGCTACTGGTGCAGCGGTGAAGTGGGCATTGACCCCGTGCTGGGAACTGAGAAGGAGTACAAGCACCTCGTTGCTAAAGCAGCGTCACTTGGCTTGAGCTATACGCAGGATTGCACATTCGCGACGCTTGGCTATCTGCCACAGACAAGCCGATTGGCAGTGTCAAAGGCAGCCGCATTGCCAACGATGCTAACCATTGGCGGCAAGCAGGTAGAGCCAAGCGACCCGCTCTGCTTTCTGCATGAATTTGGCGTGCGTGAAGAGAATGGCCTGGGTGAAGGCGTGTCGGCTTCGCATTACGCTGAAGTCTTATCACGGATGCATCTAGGTTCGTCGTTCTCGCTGCCAAAGCCTAACCTTTACGCCCGGGAGGTGCTTGACGCGGTCACTGAGCGCGCACTCTGGAAGACCAGTCAGGCAGGCGTGCGCTCATTTCGAATCGACATGGCAAAACATATAAGCGTGACGCCTCTTCGCCGCATATTGAACGCCTTGAGGTCAGCCGAAAAAGATGCGCATCTTTTTGTCGGAAACAGCACAAATCCGTTCTCCGCCATTCTGGAGTACTGGACCCTGAGATACCGCGACTTGCGTTTTGCGTCACTTATTCTTGGACAAGAAAATAAGGGCGTGTACTTGTATGACTTTCCACTGGCAGGCGCCATTCAAGACATTTTTCTTAAGGGGCATGGGTTTTACGCCACCATCAGGCAGCTACAGGACCAGCGCACACATTGGTCCATCAACCTCCATCAGTTGATACCGGTGGTCATCGATCACGATTTCATGTTCAGACCAATCTACAATGGCAGTCAATCCACCAGTGCCATCGTTGTGGCTGGACATGCAATGTGCCTGATGCTGAGTGCCAATGGGCCCCACGTCTATCTTGCTTATCAAGATTCCAGCGCTGGCGTGCCGGAATCTGACGACTATTTCGCGTACTCGGAGCAATTCTCCAGAAAAGCGACCGCGGAGATATTTGCGCGCCACGACGATTTATCACCCGCAAAACGAATCGCGGAACTTTTTACGTGCTTTCAAGAGCGTGGCGTGATCGAACACTGGGATGATGCGAAAATTGATATACAAGGTGACGAAGACGAGCTGAACATATCCAGGGTGTACCAAGATCAGAAGACAGGCCAGCGAACGGTCATTCGGGCCAGCTTTTCTCGGCTAAGTGGCTTTGCTGGTTCCCGGGAAGATCAGTGTGATGTCCTCTTTAGCCAGACCGAAGCTCCATCAGTCCTTGTGTGGACATGCCGCGAGATCTGACAAGGCGCCCTGGTACGATAAGTCAGCGGAGTTGCCAGCAGCCGATTCGGTGATATTTACAATATCGCCTCTTCCGACATGGAAGTGGGTCTCGCTGGCGCCTGCTCCGCATCTCGAATCACGTGACTTTCCGCATAAAGATCTTCATACGAACTTAGGCGTTCACGCAGCCAGCTGCGCAGTTGCGGGCCAAACTGATTCACGACCTTTCGGTCGACCTGCTGGGGTAGGCCTGCCAAGGCATCGCGCTTCCAGGGCTCTGAGTTCAGGTCAGCAATATTCTGATGGCAGATTTCATCGATATCGGCATGGGGCGTGAGCTCCGTGAATCTGCAGAGCCTGGCCCATTCCGTCGCTGGGCTACTGATCAGGTCTTCGTGGAAAACCAAAAGATGGTTCGCATGACGGATTCGTGATCGATGAATCTCCGCTGCTTGATTCCAGCGCCTGACCCATTGCATAAGGCTGCCGCTAAATGCCTCGATCTGATAACGGAAATACGCGTCATTGATCGATGCCAGGACATCGATGCCTGGCCGGATCACATGGATGACCTTGGCGTTCGGCAGGTAGTGCTCAATCTCCCCAAGGTACAGCAGATGATGTGGCGTCTTCTCAAGCCATGCCGAGCGACCATCCCGCTTCGCCAGCTCATCCAATATGCCGATGAATCGAATGACGCAGGCGTCCTGAAACCAGGGGCTGCGGCTCCCCCTATACTCTGCGCCAAGAAGAGTTTGCTGCAACATGACAAACTCACGCCGTCCCTCGCGACTGGTCAGACCCAGTCGCCTGCGCAGGGCCTCCCAGCTTCGCGCGGCACTCTTGGTGGCCGAGTGGGCATGCGGGTCGCCTAGCAATCGATGATTGATGTCGCCTAACAGGCGTTGGAAGAAAGCCGTTTCTGGAAGAGTGAAGACTTCAGGGTGCCGAGCCAGCATCGCCTGTACGACGGTTGTGCCCGATCGTGGACATCCAACGATAAAAGTCCGCTGCATTCTCGCCCAGCGCCCTCCCTTGGCTCTTTTTGTTGGCTTGCGAGACACATCGCGAGCTTGCCAGCACAAACGAGTGAATTCGAACTTTCAGACCTCTTGGATCTTACCCAATATACACAAAGAAAATTCGCGCTGTCACCCCCGGTCCACCACCAGGCAAGGCCAGCGGTTTCGCGTTTGTGAAGTCGTTCTAAATCTCGGGTGCGCCGACATTCGACTTGCCCGAAGGTGGCCGATAGAGCGGACTATATGAGTGTTGCGAGGGGGCGTCATGAGGGCCATCCGTCAACAGAGGAGGCTTGATTTGATCACTGCCGTTCAAGCAGGGGCCTTCAGTGCCAGCTATCGTCAATGAAGACAGGGTTGCCCGCCTTGAGTGGCAGTGTTCGGAGACAAGGGGCTTGAATCCAGCATGCCACATTGTCGATGATCGGCTAGACGGAGGGGCGTTTGGGCGACTCGATCATTTCGCAAGATCTAACCAGTCCGAGATGCCGAACGCGATTACCGTTTCCGACGCAGGTGACGACAAGCCGATTTTAAAAGTTGAGAGCCTCGGCGGAAACAGGCGCCGATTCAAGGAATAAGGTAGACCAGTCGACAGGACGTGACCATTCTTATGACTGTAAGGCCCGCACTTTCTTATCCGTGGTCGCGACGATGTGTCGAAATCGAAACCGAGAAGGGTGCGCTTCGCATACAGTTGGTCACATTCGAGCCTGGTCGCCAGCGCGACGATGCCTTTGAAGTGTGGGGAATAACCATGCCGCCGGAGATCGCCAGAAGTGCACCCAGGCGCAAGGAGGAATTCTTCCATGGTCGGATAGCAGCCCGCTACGCTGTCGCAACGAATCGCCGAGACGATGAATGTGCGACCACCTTATTCGGACCCTACTCCGCGGAACCGGTGATCGGCATTGGTCCGCATCGCGAACCGCTCTGGCCTGAGGGCTTTATTGGCAGCATCACCCACTGTTTGGGAGTGGCTGCCGCCATAGCCGTGCCTGAAGGCCCTCAAAGGGGCGTTGGTATCGATATTGAGCATGTTGTAGCTAAGCCCGACGCGATAGCTGCGCTGCTGCATGTAGTCATCGATGCGACTGAACTAGAATGCTTGCGCGCCGTAACAACGGCATGGCCGTTTGAGCTTTTGCTCACATTGGTTTTTTCGGCAAAGGAAAGCTTTTATAAGGCCGCATTCGCTGCTGTAGGTCGAGTCTTTGGATTCGAGGCTGTGCGTTTGCACCTCATTGATGCGCAGCGAGAGGTCCTGGGGTTTATCGTGGCGCAGCCGCTCGGCGCTGTATTTTCAAAGGGCTACTCCTTCGAGGTAAAATTTGCCGTGACAGCACCGGGAACGGTGCTGACAAGTTTCATTTGGTGACATTGGTCACTCTGCACTAGCGGAGACTGGCCACTGAGCAAGTATTCCATCGTTATACAATCAATCCGCTCACTCGCGAGACGCTAACTTATGACGCATCGCTTGCCTGTTTCTTTGTTTAGTCTGGTTCTAGGTGGCATGTTGGCGTTTGCGCCAACCTCTTCTGCGTTTGCGCAGAGCTTTGACTTCGCGGGCCAGTTAAAAGAGGGAGGGCTCGCGATCCTGGTAATGCTGGCCATGTCGATGGTTGCCCTATGGGTGACGATCGAGCGGCTGCGCCATTTACGTATGTTGTTGATCGTTCCTCAGGGGCTGGCGCGAGAAGCGGGCATACTGTGGCGTGACGGCAAACTTGACCAGTTTGGAACTTTGATTTCCAGTAAGCCGAGCACGTTGTCACGCATGCTGCGCTACATGGTCGATTACCGCTCGCACGGTCTTGTCATGGTAACCAAGGGAGTCGAAGACATAGCTTCCATGGAGCTTCGTGAGCATTTGCGGCGCATTTATCCACTGGCGATTATCGCGACTGTGGCGCCCATCGTCGGTTTGCTCGGCACAGTCGTCGGCATGATTGAGGCTTTCCACGCCCTTGCCTTCTCAGGCTCAGTGGTTGATCCGGCGCTCCTGGCTGGCGGCATCTCCAAGGCGCTGGTCAACACGGCTACCGGCCTGTGCGTGGCACTCCCCTCTTTGGCGGTCTACCACTTTTTCAAGTACCGGATCACTGCGTATAGCATCGAACTGGAACGACAGACTGGCACCTTGTTGCGCGAACGGTTCTTGAATGCTCCTGCTGGAGCTACGGCGTGAAGATCAACCTGGGTGAAGACCAGGAGCCGGAAATTGGGCTGGTAGCCCTGATCGACTGCATCTTCTTTCTGCTTATGTTCTTTATGGTGGCAACCACCTTTAAGCAAAATGAAGACAACAAGAAGAACCGCGCCATTCCAGTTGATCTGCCGAAGGCCGCGGCAACCTTCCGTTCGGAGGACGCATCCTCGCCAGGCCTTGTCATCACGGTCGACCGTGATGGGCACATTTTCCTCGATGGTTCGGCCGTAACCACGGGAGCGCTTCACGACCGCCTGCGCGATGTAGCCGCACATGACGCACATGCATCGGTGCGGATCGACGGCGATCGCCGTGCCAACTTCGAGGATGTCGTCCAAGTGATGGACTTGTGCGCGTTTGAGGGGTTGACCAATCTTGCCGTTCACGTCAGGAACTGACATGACTGGCCTGCCTCCGAGCGATCCTTATCGTCCTCCCGAAAGTGAGCACAGACAGCTGGACGTTTTTCTGTCCATCTTGCTGCATGCCATAGTGCTCACCATTGCGTATTACACCATTTCACTGCGCCCCACGTCCGTGGAAGCACAACGACGGGTCAATGTGACCAGCGAGGCGGCTTTCAAAACGGCGGCCTCTCAGCGGCTTGATGATCTCTCGCATATTGGACAGGCGCTCGCGCAAAGCACCAACCAGCCAAAGCCCCCAACCCCCAAGGCGACCGACTCACCTCAACAGGCCTTGCAGCAGGCACGAGAGGTGTACGAGTCGATTCGCGAAAATCAACACCGCGCACGCGCCAACGATCTGGCCGCGCTTCTGCATATCCCGCTCGACGAGGCCATGCGGCGGACGGATACGGATATGCCACCACCACCGCCGGCCGCACATACGGATGCGGAGGCAATCGCTCAAATGGCCCAACTACAGGCGCAAGCCGCGACCGCATTAAAGGGCTATCGCGACTATCTCGAACGCCGCGACGCGCAGCGTGCGGGGCTGGCTGGAGCAGATGGTGGTGGTCGCGGAGGCCTCACCGGGATGTCCCAAACGCCGGAGCTGGATGCTGCACTGGAAAAGTTCAACGTATTGTCTGATTCCAATCAGCCGATGGCACGCCCTGCCCCCGGCCACCCCTCTCCCATCCCGCCCGTCGATGGACCGGTCCGCGCTGCCGGCGGGCGCAGCATTGGAGCTGGCGGAATTTATGCCAACCGTATTTACGTTGATACGTGGTACGTCGTCGGACCATTTGACGCGGAGGGTACACGCCCCCTTGATCATCCCTATCCGCCTGAATTCGCCGTCGACTTGGATGGGACTTACGCCGGAAAGTTTGGCAAGACTCTGTCCTGGAGATATGTACAGGCAGGTGAATATCCCACCTACCTCCCTGATCCCGCCGAGAGTGCGATCTATTACGGATACACCGAATTGAAGCTCGACCACGATAGCGACGTCTGGGCATGGATCGGTGCCGACGATGACTGCAAGGTCTGGGTCGACGACCAACTGGTATGGAACGGCGGTGCGCCACTGAAGCCGTGGTTTCTCGTCGATGCACGCTCGATGAAGCGAGAGATCGCCGACTACAATCTCAGCGAAGGCAAAGTTCGGCTGCGACTGCACGCCGGCCGTAATCGAATCCTCTTCAAGCTTTACAACGGCGTTGAAGTAATGTTCTTCTCGTTAGTACTAAGCGATGCACATGCGAACGACGCCGCATCCGATAGTCAGCAGGCAATGTCTGCATCGGCGCCGCTTACGCACTAAGTCCCAGCCGCTCGGCCAGCGTACGCGCATGCGGCCCACGGATCCCCGTCATATGGTTGCCCGATGCACAGATCAGTTGCGTGTGCGGTGCGTGGCGCAACCATCCTGAATGCATTTCCGTCGCCTCGCGGTCGTTGCCCGTTGCATCCAACCCCGGATCTTGTAGGTGGACGACGCGCAGCGCGCCGTCGTACGAGCCTGCAGGCATGTAACGCGTCCGCAGACATGCGGCAAACATACGCAATGCTCCCAGCATCGTGATTGGATCCGATTGCATGGGCATCAGCCCCACTTCGGTCATACGGCGATGTACGACCCGCATCCGCTCCGGCGCAGACAACGGCTGCAAGATCGATGCATCGATTCCAAGCGGACGTTCGACAGACAATTCCAGCAACGCGACCCACCGCAGGAGCACGTCGAGCTCTTCGCATTCGACAACCAGCTCATCAACCGGCGGTGGACGGGAATCGATCAAGTCCACGCTGGCAAGCGTCCGGCCTTGCGCGCGCAGGCGTAGCGCAAGCGCAAAGGCGATCCAACCACCAAAGGAATGACCGACGAGCCTTATCGGCCCTTGTGGCGCGGCTTTCAACACCTGCGGCAGGATGGATGCGGCAACCGTTTCCACGGTCGTGCATGGCGGCGCCATGCCGTCAAGCCCTCGGGGCTGCAAACCGATTACCGTCGCCTGTGGATGAGTGGCCTGCGCCAGATCAAGCAGGCTGACAATACTGGCGCCTGCGCCAGGAATACAGAATACCGGCGCACGGAATGGACCGCCGACCTTTAGCGGAATCGCCGAAGTGGCAGGTGGCGGCAGCGGAACGGGTGTCGTGGCAGCGACGCGTTCGATCCATCCCGTAACATCCGACGCTGGGCTTAAGCAACGCTGCGTGGGAAGCATCGACGGCTCGGGCGGTGTCCACGCCGCGCACGCCGCTTGCAGACGATGAAATCGGGCTATGTCATCACCATCCGGCACCCAGGGAGGGAGCGCAGCATCAAGCACAGTCGCGACACTGGTCACGCTTGCATCCTGCCCCAGCAGCTCCAGCGCCAACGCCTGTGCGAACACGCCGGCCCGCTCACCAAGACCGACCAGGGAATAAGGGCCGTCAGGCTGAGCCGCGTGCAAGCTAGCCAGGAACTTCTGGGCTGCGCCTGTCAGCGTGACCGTCCCCTCATCAGGGCATGGCACACGTAACGCAATCGACGCCACAGCAGGCGGCGAAATCGGCAACTCCGGAGCCTCGTGCAATAGGACCACTACGGCCGCCGGTGCGCTCATGCCTCTACCTCCAGTTCCACGTCTATCTGTGCGAGAGGCTGCTCTGGGGACTCCTCCAAAGCGGCAACGATACGGCTCATGGCTCCCATGGTCATCGCACACACCGCTGCAGGGTCTATGCCTGCCACGCACTGCACGCTGACTACAAAGCCATGGCCAGCCCCCTGATCGTCAACGGAAACAGCCAAAGGATAATTGGTGCGCTCTTCGCCCAGGATCAAATCAATGCCCTGCCAGGTTTCTCGCGCCCGAGCCGCCACGTCGGAGCTGGCGATCGGGCTGTGCCGGTAATTGAAAAGCGTGTTGAACAGCGGCTCGCGCGTCTGCATTCTGCTGCAACGTTGGGCCAGGGCCAGCGAAGCCTGCTCGTGGCGCAGAATGGCGCTAAGTTCGCGGAAGGCCAGCTTTACCGTCGCCCGAAGGGAAAGACCAGAAAGCCGCATCCGTACTGGCAGCGTATTGATAAACACGCCCATCGCCCGCCCTGCCCCTTGAACTCCCTGCAGGCGGCCCGACAGCACCGTGCCAAACACCACGTCATCGCTGCCTACAAGGTGCGACAAGCAACGCGCCCAGCCAACATGAAATAGTACAGCTGGTGCCACGCCCAACCGTTGTGCGGCCAAGCGCACGTCGGCCGCCAATGACGGTGGCATCGGCTCGTGCACTGCCACCACGCTTTGCCCGGTTCCGCGGACTTCCGGCATGCCAAATGCGATGGTGGGCCTTTCCAGGTCAGCGAAACGTTCTTCAAAATAACGGCGCTGAGCTGCTGGCGAAGCGAATCTCTGAGCGGCGATGAACTTTCGATAGGGAACGGATGGCCGTAGCAAATCCCCACGTCCACGCAGCAGCAGATCGACCTCTTCCAGGATCAAGTTCTGCGTAACGTGGTCACTCACCATGTGGTGCACCAAGATCGCGAGCAGCCAACCGCCAGCGTGGTCGCGTGCATAGTGGGCTTCCAGCAGGGGCGCCGCACGCAGATCCTTTCTGAGCGCGCGCGGATCTGTCAGGCTGAACATCTGCGTCACCGCGTCCTCGCTGTCGTTCAATGACAGCTCCACTACCGGAAGCCGCGCCCGGCACTGCACCACCTGCACCGGCTGAAGCAGCGCCTCCCAGTGCACACAAGTGCGTAGCGCATCGTGGCGGTCAATGACGTACTGCAAATGTTCAACCAGCCGATCCAGTCGATCGCGATCCGCCAACCGAACCACATAGCGCAAGAGATAGGGATCACCTTCCTGATGGATAAGATGATGGAAAAGAATGCCCGTCTGCAAGGTACCTAACGGGTAGATGTCCTGGATGTTTTCAGCGCCGCCCGGTACGGCCGCAACCAAGGTGTCGATGTCCGACTGATCCATATCAACAAGGGAAAGCAGCGAAGGAACGATCCGCTGCGCGCCCTCATCAAGCAAGTTGGGCGGCGTTGCATTGGCCTCATCGTTGAGAGCATCTGAAGCCTTTGCGTGAGTCGCCAATTGCGACAGCTGTGGGGCATCGAAGACGGCCTGCACATCCAGCGCAATGCCACGCTCGCTCAGCCGCTCGATCATGGCGATGATCATCAACGAATGGCCGCCCAACTCGAAGAAGTGATCATGGCGGCCGATACGCGGCAAGCCGAGCAGGCTTGCCCAGACTTCCGCAATGATGGCCTCCCGTCCCGGCAATGGCGAAACATAAGCCGTCTGCACCGCTGCGGTAGATGGTGCGGGCAGGCCGGCACGATCAATCTTGCCGCTGGGCGTGAGCGGTAGCGATGCAAGAGTCACGTATATCGCCGGAACCATGTATTCGGGCAAGCGCTCAGCCAGTGCGGTTCGAAGCGCACGCGTGTCAAATGCTTCGTCCGAAGATGGCACCCCGTACGCTACCAATCGTGGTTCGCCGTCACCGTCGCGCCGAATCACCACCACCGCTTCGCGCAGAGCCGCGCATTCCATCATGGCCGCTTCGATCTCACCCGGCTCGATGCGATACCCACGCAACTTCACCTGCGCATCGTTGCGGCCCAGATATTCAAGCACGCCCTGATTGCGCCACCGCACCAAGTCACCGGTGCGGTACCAGCGCAGGCCTTGCGCATCTTCAAGGAAACATGTGGCGGTGAGTTCCGGGCGATTGAAATAACCTCTGGCCACCCCATCGCCGCCGATCCACAGCTCACCGAGCGCGCCCAAGGGGGCGAGCTGTCCATAGGAATCGACCACGCGCACAAGCGCGCCCGGAATGGGGCGGCCTATGCTTCCGTCCTCCTCACGCGGCGGTGCGGCGCAGTCGACTTCCTGTGCGGTGGCGTAGACCGTGGTCTCGGTAGGGCCGTAGGTGTTCAACCAATGCGTGGAACGCAGCGCCGGCAGCATCCGCCATTGTTGAAGCAAGGCGGGCTCAGCCTTTTCGCCGCCTACCACGATGAGTCGCAGGCCCGGTTCGACTCCTTCGTCATTGCTCTTGTCCGCGCGTACCAGCGCTTGTACCCAGCGATGCCAGAAAGCCGTTGGAAGATCCGCAACGGTGATTCGCTCTTCGCGGAGAAAGCGATGGAAGTCGGCATCCGGCGCGATAAGCCGAGAGGGGCGAACGACGAGTGTCGCGCCGGCCCACAGCGTTGGAAAGATTTCCTCGACCGACGTATCGAAGCTATATGTGGCGTATTGCATTACCCGATCGTTCGGTTGCAGCCGACATTGATGCAGGTGATTGCGAACCAGGTGAACTGCGTTGCGGTGTTCAACTACCACCCCCTTGGGGCGCCCTGTCGAACCGGACGTATAAATCACGTACGCGGGATCACACGGAGTAACACCCTCCCCTTGTTCAGTGCCGAGCGATTCGGTGGCACCCCAGGCCGAGACATCGGCTGCACTGGCCTGCATTTCGTCGATCGCCACCACCGTGATCGGTTGATCGCTACACAATGCCTGCAGCCGTGCCAATGAGGCCGTATGGGTCAGCACCGCGATTGGACAGCTGTCGAGCAGTGTGTCGGCGATACGCGCATCAGGGTAAACCGGGTCAATCGGTACGTACGCAGCCCCGGACTTCAGGATGCCGAGCATGCCGACGATAACGTCCGCACCACGCGGCAAGCTGATCGCGACACGCGTGCCAGGAGAAGCACCGCACCGTCGGAGCCTTGAAGCGAGCACCTCAGCCCGTGCATCCAGCTCCGCGTACGATAAGTTATTGCTTCCGTCGACAATGGCTAGCGCATCGGGGTGCAGCCGAACCTGCGCTTCGATGCCAGCATGCACTGTGGCGGGTGCTCCAGGCCCGGCAGACGCCAGGGCTGGCGTACTTCCCCATGCGTTGAAGGCAATCAACTCATCAGCGCCAGGTAACGCGAACGAGCCATGTTCCGACTCGGGAGTGTGCGCAAGCGTAGCGATGGTCTTTACTAGATAATCGACGATGCGCCGTGCTTGTCCGGGCGACAATCGCGCAGGATCTACGTTGACTTGCAGGATCAGCCGGCTGCCGGTGTGCGAGAACGATACGTCGAGCGGATAGCCGGTCCATTCGTGAACGGCCGCACCCAGAAGACGCAACCCTGTGCCTTCCAGCGCCCCGTAGACGTGGAAGTTGACGTAGTTAAAGATCGCATCGAACAGCGAAGCGCCGCCATGCTCACGATGCAAGCGGAAGTATGGATAGTAGCGATGCTCGATCGCGGCCAGCTCGGCCTGGTGGACCTGCATGACAAGATCGCGCCATCGACATGGCGACAAGTGGACACGCAACGGCAGCGTATTGAGGAACAAACCAAGTACTTGATCGCCGCCCGCAGCCTCTGGGCGCACGTTGGACACCAGGCCGGTGGTAACGTCCGCGCCACCACCGAGCGATGCCAGAACGCGCAGGTGGGCCGTCAACAACAGCGTCCTTACGGGTACGCCCAGCGTTTGAGCCAATTTGTACAGCGCGTGCTCGACCGCATCATCGATAGCGACGGTCTCGGAATGGTAACTCTCCCCCGCCACGAGATCGCCGTCATGGGCCGGCAACGATATGCGGTGGAAGCCATCCAAGGCATGGCGCCAGAAAGCTTCTTGGCGCGAATCGCTCAACGCTGCCTGCTCCAGCGCAACAGCATCCGCCGGCGATGCAGCCGGGGAAGGCGTCGGTTGCACAGATTCACCGGCGGTCAGGCGCAAGTAGTGGCTGAACAACTCCGTTTGAAGCAATGCGACACTCCAGCCGTCGAGAATCGCGTGATGGAAACTCATGGTGTACCGGATGCGGCAACCTTCAAGTAGATGTACGAATACGCGGCAAAGCGGCGGCTGCTCCAGATCAAACACTGTGCCACGTTCGCGGGTTATGGCCTCTTCAACCGTCTGTTGTTGCTCAGGCGAATCGAGGTGACGCAGGTCATGGACCTCCAATGGAATCCGGGCATGCGCGTGCACCAGTTGCAAAGGCTCGCTGTAGGAACCGTGTACGAACGCCGTACGCAATGCAGGATGACGCATTGTTGCGGCGTCAAGCGCATCGCGCATGAAGTCTTCGCGCCATTGGGGTAGTTCCAATTCATAGCTGAAGACATCGTGATATGCACCGCTATCTGGCGCCCGATGCGCGTGGAACATCATGCCTTGCTGCAACAATGTGGCAGCGTAAGCGTCGTCCAGGCCCGGTGGGAGGCGAGCGAGATCGTCCGGCGCCAATGGTCGCGGCTTCGGCGTGGCGCCTTGCCCGCCGCCAAGGCCTCGGGCCAGCTCGGCCACCGTCGGGGCCTTGAACAAATCCGCAATTGCGAAGGTGATGCCCTGCTCGCGCGACTGCGCCACCACGGCGATGCTACGGATCGAATCACCACCCAGCTCAAAGAAGTTGTCGTGCCGCCCTACGCGCGGGACACCCAATACCTGGGACCATACCTGCGCCAATATCGATTCGGCCTCCCCTTCCGGCGCCGTATACGTCCGTTGTGTGTATGCCCCGATGTCCGGTGCCGGCAGACGATTCCGATCCAGCTTCCCGTTCACGCTCAGCGGCCACGCCTCCATCACCACGTACGCCGCTGGCACCATGTATTCCGGCAACCTTGCTGCCAGCGCGGCACGCAATACGTCCGCTTCCAGACCTTCTCCGTGCGCCCCTTCCACGTACGCCACCAGCCGTGGCGCCCCTGCTTCCGCTCGGGCGCAGACCACGGCTTCGCGCACACCGGCG